>NZ_JAAKZV010000011.1 GCF_011044975.1 Streptomyces coryli
GTGGTGCGGGAGGTGTGGGGCTGACCACCCGCATCAACCCACCGGTCTCACAGTCGCGTTGACTCCCGCACCACCAGCTCGTACTCCGCCCGGATCGTGGCGTGCGGAGCCTCGGCGCCGCCCGCCACCCGGCCCTCGATCCGCGCCAGCAGCGCCTCGACCGCGAGCCGGGCCAGCTGCCGCTTGTCGGGCGCGATGGTGGTGAGCGACGGGACGGCGAACTGCGCCTCCTCGATGTCGTCGAAGCCGACGAGCGCGAGGTCACGCGGGATGTCCAGGCCGCGCTCGTGGGCGGCGCGCAGCGCGCCGGTGGCCAGCAGGTCGGTGAAGCAGAAGACCGCGTCCGGCGGCTCGGGCAGCTCCAGCAGCGACCGCATCACCTCGGCGCCGGCCGCGCGGGTGTAGGTGGGGACGGGCGGGGCGAGCCGCTCCTCGTAGCCGATCCCGGCCTCCTTCAGCGCCTGTACGTAACCGTCGAGGCGCTGCTGGGAGGTCGCGTGCGGCGTCTGCTCGCGGCCGATCGCGGCGATCCGGCGGCAGCCGAGGGAGAGCAGGTGGGCGGTGGCCTCGCGGGCGGCGGCGACGTTGTCGATGAGGACGTGGTCGGCGGGGACCTCGTAGTCACGCTCGCCGAGCAGGACCAGGGGCACGCGGTGCTCGCGGCCCGCGAGTTGGGACTGGTCGAGGCGGAGCGGGGAGAGCAGCACGCCGTCGATGAGCGGGTCGGACAGGCCGCAGGCGACGCGGAGTTCCTCGTCGGCGTCGCCGCCGGTGTCCTCGATCAGCACCGTGCAGCCGCGCTCCTTGGCGGCGGCGATGACCGCGGTGGCCAGCTCGGCGAAGTACGGGGCGACGAGCTCGGGCACCGCCAGGGCGATGATGCCGCTGCGGCCCGTACGCAGATGGCGGGCGGAGGCGTTGGGCGTATAGCCGAGCTCGTCGATCGCGCGCAGCACGCGTTCGCGCGTCGGCTCGGCGACGCGGGCGGAGCCGCGTACGACGTTGGACACCGTTTTGATCGATACGCCGGCCGCTTCGGCGACGTCCTTCAGGCGGGCACCGGCCAAGGCTTTCCGCACCTACTTCCCTAACCCGTTGGCGTCAGCGTACGCCCAGGTCCGTAACTTGCGTTCCGTGGATCATACGGGCGAGGGGAAGTTGGTCCGACGCGAGGTGTTGACGCCGCGGCCCCCCATAGGTAAACGTTGCAAAATCGTCGACCAGTTCTTTGAGCGATCGCCCTGCTCGCGTCGATTACAACGTTGTAACGGTGGAAGGGACATCCACTCATGACGGACCACGCACTCTCGCGGCGCGGCCTGCTGCGCGGCGGCGCGGCACTCGCGGCCGCCGCCGCGTCCGCGACCGCGCTGAGCGGTTGCGGCAACACGATTGCGCAAGGGTTCACGGGGGCACCCCCGGCGAGCCGGCGGGTGAACTTCTGGAACCCGTTCACCGGCGGGGACGGAGCCCGCATGGTCGCGATGGTGGACGCGTACAAGAAGGCGCATCCGCGGAACACCCTGAAGGCGACCACGTTCGTCTGGGGTAATCCGTACTACACCAAGCTCTCCCTCTCCGCCGTCGGCGACCGGCCGCCGCAGGTGGCGATCGCGCATCTGTCGAAGGTGCCGGTGCTCGCCGAGGCGGGGCTGCTCCGCGAGCTGCGGGAGGACGAGCTGGCGAAGCACGGCATGACGCCGGACAAGTTCGATACGAAGCCGTGGAAGAAGGCGCATTACGGCGGCAAGCTGCAGGCCGTCCCGCTGGATACGCACCCGTTCGTCCTCTACAGCCGCACCGACCTGGCGAAGAAGGCCGGACTGCTGGACGGGGACGGGAAGTTGACCGATCTCGACGGCCCGGACAAGTTCATCGACGCGCTGAAGGCGATGCAGGAGGTGACGAAGGGCTTCGGCCTGGCGATCGCCTCCAACAAGGACCCGTCCACCCAGTTCCGGCTCTTCTACTCCTTCTACCGGCAGCTCGGCGGCACCCCGCTGGTCACGGACAACGGCCTCACGGTGCAGGTCGACATGGCGGCCGCGGAAGAGGCGCTCGCCTTCATCCGGCGGCTGGCCACGGAGAAGGTCGTCCCGACCGGCTCGGACGGAGCGGGCGCCATCACCATGCTGACCACGGGCAAGGCGGGGTTCCTCTTCGACGGGGTCTGGCAGGTCATCTCCGTGCAGGAGTCGAAGGTGAAGTTCGACATGCAGCCGGTCCCGCGCATCTTCTCGGACGCGCCGTACGCCTGCTTCGCCGACTCGCACGCACTGGTGCTGCCGAAGGCGTCGACCGAGGAAGCGCAACGGCTGGACCTGAGCCTGCAGTTCTGCGGCTCGCTGCTGCAGTCGAGCGCGGAATGGGCCGCCGGTGGGCATGTGCCTGCCTGGCTGCCGACGCAGCAGTCGGCCGCGTACAAGAAGCTCGAGCCGCAGTCGCACTACACCGCCGCGGCCGACGGTGCGGTCTACGACCCGGTCGCCTGGTACGGCGGCGCGGGCAGCAACCTGCAGGTCGAGGTGGGCGACGCGACCATCGGCGCGTTGAAGGGCTACCTGTCCCCCAAGGCCGGTGCCGAACGGATCCGCAGCGAGCTGAAGAAGCTCGCTTCCGTCGAATCCCCGATCTGATTCCGCCGAGCTGAGGACGAAAGGCATCTGCCGTGGCGAGCACCCTGGGCACAGCTAGCCCCCAACGCGCGAGCCGGACCAGCCGCTGGGCCGGTCCCGGCCTGATCGCCCCGTTCGCGATCTTCTACGTCATCTTTCTGGTCGGCCCGCTGATCTACACCTTCATCGCCGGCTTCTTCAACGGCAGCCTGCTGAAGACCGGCATGGGCGACTGGGTGGGCTTCACGAACTACGGGGATGTGCTGGCCGACAGCGAGTTCTGGCGCACGCTGGGGCACACGCTGTGGTTCACCGTGCTGACCACCATCCCGCTGGTGCTGATGGCGCTGGTGCTGGCGATCCTGGCGGACCGGTTCGTCCGCGGCCGGTGGTTCATCCGCTTCGCGTTCTTCGCGCCGTACGTGATCCCCTCCGCCGCCATCTCGCTGATCTTCCTGTGGGGCATCCTCGCCGACCAGACAGGTCCCGCCTTCGAGGTCGTGCAGTGGTTCGGCATCACCCCGCCGTCCTGGCTGGGCGACCCGAACTGGGCGATGTATTCGATCGCCGGCGTCACCGTCTGGTGGACGCTCGGCTTCAACTTCGTGCTGTACATCGCCGCGCTGCAGGAGATTCCGCGTGATGTGCACGAGGCCTCGGCCATCGACGGGGCCGGCCCGTGGCAGCGCATCCGGCACATCGTGGTGCCGATGCTGGCCCGCACCACGGTTCTGGTGGTGGTGCTGCAGATCGTCGCCTCGCTGAAGGTGTTCGACCAGATCTACATGATCACGGGTGGCGGCCCGGACGGCTCGACCCGCCCGACGCTGCAGCTCATCGTGGACACCGGCTTCACCGACGGCCGCACCGGCTACGCCTCCGTGGTCTCGCTCTTCCTCTTCCTCGTCATCCTGGCGTTCTCTCTCGTCTGGTTCGCCGTCGCCCGCCGCAATCAGAAGGAGAGCTGACGATGACCTCCCTGACCGACGGCGCCACCACCGTCACCGCTCCTGCCACCGACACCCCGGCCGCCGTCCCGGACCGCCGCATCGACTCCGAGAAGCTCTTCAACCGGGTCGCGCTGGGCGTGCTGATCGCCTTCGCGCTGCTGTGGCTGATCCCGCTGGTCTACGCCGTGCTCATCTCCGTGCGGCCGACCAGCGAGGTGCTGGCCGATCCCTCGTCCTGGTTCACGTCGAACCCGACCTTCGACGCGTACGACTCGCTCTTCGACAAGGGCAACATCCTCTACTGGTACGCGAACAGCTTCATCACCTCGGCGCTCACCACGGTGATCACGGTGGTGGCCGCGTCGATGGCCGCCTTCGCGCTGTCGCAGGTGCGGTTCCGCTTCCGGCAGGGCGTCAACATGCTGCTGCTCGCCGGGATCATGATCCCGATGCAGGTGCTGATGATCCCGCAGTTCCTGACCCTGGAGTCGGCCGGGCTGCTCAACACGTACTGGGGTGTGGTCCTGCCGCAGGTGCCCAATGTCGTGGCGGTCTTCGTCTTCAAGACGTTCTTCGACGGCATTCCGCGGGAGCTGATCGAGGCGGCGCGGGCGGACGGTGCCGGGTGGCTGCGCACGTACTGGCAGATCGTGATGCCGATATCGCGGCCCGCGGTCTCGGCCGTGACGATCTTCGTCTTCGTGCATGTGTGGAACAACTTCCTGTGGCCGCTGCTGGTGGTCACCGACCCGGAGATGATGACGCTGCCCGTCGGCCTCAACTCCGTGCAGGACGCCTTCGGGGTGCCCCTGCCGCAGCTGATGGCGTCCGCGGTGCTGGGCGCGATCCCGCTGCTGGTGGTATTCGCGCTGTTCCAGCGGCGGATCGTGTCGGGCATCGCCGGCATGGGCCTGAAGTAACCACCAGCCTGGCCGGTTACGGCCGGCGCCCCAGGTAGGCGGCCAGCCGGCTGTAAACGTCGGCGTCGTCGGGCGCCGGCACGGCCGGGCTGAACGGGCCCCGCTCGCTGCGCTCCTCCGGCGGCGCGAACGCCGAGAACGCCTCGAGCGCCTGCGCGGCGAGGTCGGGATCGAGTCCGGCGAGTCGCCCGGTGGCATGCGCGAGGTCCCAGGAGTGCACGGTGAACTCGTGGGTGTAGGCATCGAGGGCGGTCCGGCCGGGCAGCGTGGCCCACGGCAGCTCGACCATCCGGTCGAGCTGCCCGTCATCGGCCCACACCCGCTCGACCTCGCCGCGGGCCCGGGCGAACTCGTCCGCCCAGCCGTCATCGGCGACGCCCTCGATCACATCGGGGACCTCGCGCGCGTCGCGTCCGGTGCCGACACGATCGAGCTTGTGCAGCACGGAGACGATGTGCCCGAGCAGCGCGCGAACGTCGTACTCGGTGCAGGGAGTGCGGCTGTTCAGCTCATCGGGACGTACCGCCGCGACCTGCTGCTCGGCTTGGTCAAGGGCCCTGGCGAACGTCGGACGCGGGTCGTGGAGCGGCTCAGCTGTCATGATCCGGAGGCTACAAGGGACCACTGACAGGCCGGGGCGGGCGGCCGTCCCGGTACTGTGCTCGCTGTGATCAAGTCAGCTGCTGCCGGTTCCGAGGATTCCGACGTCGCGATAGCGGCCGTACGTGCCGGCGCGGATGTGGTCCGCGAGCTGTACGGCGGGCGGCTTGGTCGTATCGACAAAGGGGGCGGGGACTTCGCCACTGAGGCCGATGTGGCCGCCGAGAAGGCGATCCTCGACGTCATTCGGGACCGGCGGCCGGACGACGCGGTGCTCGGTGAGGAAGGCGGGCAGCAGGGTGCCGTCGGTGCCGGGCGGCAGTGGCTGGTGGATCCGCTCTGCGGCACGCTCAACTACGCCGTCGGGAACATGATCGTGGCCGTCAATGTGGCGCTGCGGGGCGGCGCGGCGGCGGTCGCGGACCCGTTCAGCGGTGAGGTCTTCGCGACGGACGGCGAGCGGGCGTGGGTGTGCGGCCGGGACGGTGCCGACGCCCCGCTGGCACCCACCTCCGCCACCACGCTCGTGGACGTGGATCTCGACCCGCCGTTCCCGAGTGCCCCCGGCTTCCGGGCCGTTGACCTGCTGGCCCATCCGGGCTTCGGCGAACGCTTCCGCCCACGCGTCGTCTCCTCGACGATCGCCCTGGCCTGGGTCGCGGCCGGGAAGCGGGCGGCGTACGTCACGGACGGCGGCGATCTGTCCGGCAGCGTGCACTTCGCCGCGGGGATCGCACTGTGCCGGGCGGCGGGGTGCACGGTGACGGGGATCGACGGCGGCCCGGTCGGCGAGGGCGGCCGGGGGCTCGTAGCGGCCGCGGACGCCGAGACGCACGCGCGGCTGATGTCGCTGATCCGCGACGTGTCCGCCCGCGGCGAATAGCCCGCCCCGCCACCACAACCATTCGCCGCCCGTACGCGTCCACCCTCCACCAGGCGCGGGTGGGGGGTGGTGGGCCGTGCAGTTGATCGAGACTACGGAGTTGGGCATGCGCTCGGCGGTGTGGGTGCTGGCCCGGGGCGGCGTGCCGCTGAAGTTCCGGATCTTTCCGATGGTGCACCTCGGGCAGCAGACGTTCTACGACGAGGTGAGCCGGCAGCTGGCGGGCTGCGACATGATCGTGATGGAGGGGTGGGGCGAGGAGCCGGCCCCCGGCTGGTTCACCCGCGGGTACCGCCGGATCAGGCACTTACGCCGCGAGGACTTCGTCTACCAGAACCTGCGGCTGCCGGAGCGGGTGCCGGTCGTCTGGCCCGACCTGGACGATCTCGACCCGGACCGGCCCCCGCGCCCGCGGTGGATGCGGCTGGCCTTCGTCGCGCTCATCCCCGTACTGCCGCTGCTCTACCTCTGGTTCCTGCTCCGCGGCCGCGCCCGGCTGGCGGCGGACTTCATGGGCCACGACGTGAACGACGACACCTCGTACCACACCGAGCCGACGCTCCTCGACCCCCTGATCCTCGAGGACCGGGACGTCCGCCTGGTGGCCACGCTGCTCCGCATCTACGAGGCCCACGAAATGGACGCCATGGAGGTCGCCGTCGTCTACGGCGCCCACCACATGGGCGCCGTAGTCCACGCCCTGAACGCCGCCCACGGCTACCGCCCGACGGGCGGTGACTGGCTGGTGGTGATGGCGCCGTGAGCAGCGCCGGCCTCAGCTGCCTCAGACAGCCATGCCTCCCATCTTCCAGACCGTCAAGGACGTGACGGTGCTGCCCTCGCCGAAGAGCTGCAGGCCGAGCGCGTCCGTGCGGGAGGAGTACGCCCTGGTGGTGATGGAGCGGTGGGCGTTCGCGTACGCCTCGATGATGGAGCGGTCGACGAACACCTCCAGGGTCAGCTTGCCGTCGGCGAGGGCCAGCGGGCCCTTCTGGATGCCGAGGTCGGGCACGGCGCTGGAGACGTTTCCGGTCTTGGTCCGGTCCACGCCGAGCTCCTTGGCCGACGTGTCGTAGAAGAGGCGGGTGCGTTCCTCGTCCCCCGGGCTGCGCAGCACGTCGAGGCCGAACTTCGCGGCGTCGCCCGCTGCCATCGTCAGCTTGATGTGCAGCAGGTCTCCCTTGACGGCGGCGAGCTTGGCGTTCGCGTCCGACAGTGAGGTGGAGCTGTCGATGTGCACGAGTGCCGCGCCGTCGTGGAGTTCGGCCACCTCGGCCACGGGCCGGAAGGCGAGGTCGCCGTCGGCCCGCTGGGACAGCACGATCGGGAGTCCGGCGTTGTGCGCCCACCCGGCGTCGTAGTGGCCCTGCTCGGAGCGGCGGTCCTGGGCGATGGTGAAGACCAGCGAGCGGCCCTTGTCGTCGACCATGCCGCTCGGGCCGGTGAAGTGCTCGCCGTAGTCGAGCAGCCGCGGCTCGGTGTCGTCGGGGGTCCAGGTGCGGGAGCTGCCGTCCCAGACGCCGACCCAGTAGAAGGTGAACTTGCTGCTGTACTCGCCTGGGCCGGCGGGGAAGGCGGGATTGACCAGCAGCGCGAAGCGCCGTCGGCCCTGTGCGTCCTCCCCGATCGGCAGGAAGGTCGGCAGCTCCCACACCTGCCCCGTCTTCGGGTACGTGGCCACGTCGCCGGTCATCAGCGGCCCCTCGTACGTCCAGTCGGTGAGGTTCGTGGAGGTGTAGAGGAGTGCCGTGCCGCCGAGGTCGGTGCCCGAGGAGGACTGGACGCCGGAGCCCACCAGCTGGAACCAGGTGCCGCCCTCCTTCCAGACGAACGGGTCCCGGAAGTCGCCGAAGCGGACCTTGCGGTCGGAGCCGACGTCGAGATCCTCCTGCTGGCTGATCACCAGCTCGGGGTGCATCTTCCAGTGCACGAAGTCGGAGTCGGCCGGGTCCGCGGGGCGGGCGAGGCCGACCGCCTGGTTGGGCTTGATCGAGTCGTTGCCGGCGGTGAACAGCAGCGCCGGGAGGCCCTTGTCGTCCAGGGTCGAGGCCCCGGACCAGACGCCGTCGGGAGCCACGCTGTCGGCCGTCGGCGCGAGGGCGACGGGCAGGTCGCGCCAGTGCACCAGGTCCTCGCTGACCGCGTGTCCCCAGCAGATGTTGTGCCAGTACGGGCCGTGGGAGTTGTGCTGGTAGAAGAGGTGGTACTTGCCGTCGACCTGGATGGGGGCGTGCGGTTCGTTCATCCAGTGCTCGGGCGCGGTGAAGTGGAAGGCGGGACGGTAGCGGTCGCCTTCGTACCGTGAGCGCTTCATCGCCATGGCGGCCTTGGGGATCGTGCCGCCGGAGAAGGTCTTCAGGTCCGCCTCGTGCCCGGCCTTGACCTCGGCGCCGCTGAGCGCGCCGCCGTGCAGCTTCAGCTCGTCGATCAGGCCGTTGAACATGTTGACCTTGAACGTGCCGTTGATGACGACGGGTTGGTTGTGCTGTCCGACGACCAGCGGCACGTCCGCCTTGCTCAGCCGTGCGGACGACGGGACGGTCTGCTGGGCGACCGATTCACCGTTGAGGTACAGGGCGATCGCGCCGCCGGCGGGGGCGAAGACGGCGGCGATGTGGGCCCACTCGCCCGCGGCCAGGGCGGCGGACTTCGGGGCGGTCGCCGTATGCCAGGCGTCTCCCGTGCCGATCTCGAACGACCAGCCGCCGTGCCGGCCGACGCCCAGGCAGAAGCCGCGCCGGGCGCCCTTGTCCTGCTGGTTGATGATGACGGAGGGCTTGCCCTCGTCGCCCCACTCGAAGGCGCGCGGCGCGACCCAGGCTTCGACGGTGAGGCCGTCCGTGGGCAGCGTGGTCTCGGCGGCTCCGCGCGCTATCCAGGTGGAGTAGCCGTCGAAGAGCAGCGCGCCGGAGAGGACGCCGTCCGCGTCCCGCTTCGGGTTCCACAGCGGGTCGCTGTCCGGCTTGTAGACGGCTTTGTTGAAGACGTAGTTGATCGGGTTCGTGGACTGGGTGACCTTCTCCCGCGTGGTCGCGCCGGCCCCCTCCGGGAAGTCCCAGTGGGCGGCTACGTCCGCGGCGCGCAGCCCGTAAGTGCCGGCCGAGCTCCGGGTGTTCGAGGTGAGCGGTACGAGCGCGCCGCCGACGGCAGCGGCGGACAGGACGCGGAGGACATTCCTTCGCTTCATGAGCGGCTCCTGAGTGGACGGTCGTGCAAAATCGGTTTAACTCTGCGGACGGCACGCATCGTTCGACCCGTCGAGCTGCTAACGCAAGAGCTAACGCACAGCTGGTTACGTAAGCGTGTCGAAGTATGTCCGGGGCGTTGACACGACGTGGCGCGCGCAGCATCCTCGTCTCGCACTTGCTAATCCGATTTAACGGAGGTCGAGCAGCCGATGCCCGCGAACCGCGTGACCATGGCCGACGTCGCCCGCCGCGCGGGGGTGTCCCCGACCACCGCGTCCTTCGCGCTGTCCGGCCGTACCGACATGCGGATCTCGGACGCGGCCCGTAACAAGGTCCTGGAGGCGGCGGCCGAGCTGGGCTACCGGCCCAACGCCACGGCGCGCAGCCTGCGTACGAAGTCCAGCCAGACCATCGGCTTCGTCTCCGACGCCATCACCACGACGCCCTTCGCGGGCGAGGTGATCCGCGGGGCGCTGGAGGCGGCGCGGGCGAAGGAGCACCTGCTCTTCATCACGGAGACGGGCGGCGACCGGGCGGTGGAGTCCGGCCTCGTCAACGGCCTGCTGGACCGGCAGGTAGACGCGGTGATCTATGCCGCGATGTACACCCACTACGTCACCCCTCCCCCGGAGTTGCACGGCCGCCGCGTCGTGCTGCTCAACTGCCTGGCCCCCGGCTTCGACGCGCCGTCGGTGATCCCGGACGAGATCGAGGCCGGCCGGACCGCCGGACGCGCGCTGCTGGCCGCGGGGCACACCGACGGGATCTGGGCCATCGGCGGCCATCAGGCGGTCCCCGCCACTCCGGACGGCATCTTCGCCGGGATCGAGCGCATGCGCGGGCTGCAGGAAGTCTTCCGGGACGCGGGGGCCCGGCTCAACGGCGTGGCCGAATGCGACTGGAACACCGAGGACGGCTACCGGGAAGTGGGCCGGCTGCTCGCCGAGGGCCACCGGCCGCGCGCGCTGGTGTGCTCCACCGACCGGGTGTCCTTCGGCGCCTACCAGGCGCTCGCCGAGGCCGGACTGTCCGTCCCGCGGGACGTCTCCATCGTGTCCTTCGACGACCAGGACATCGCCGGCTGGCTCAAGCCCGCCCTCACCACGGTCGCCCTGCCCCACCACGAACTCGGCCGCCGGGCCGTCGAGCTGATCCTCGAGGACGGCCCGCTGAGCGCGTCGAGCCACCGCGTGCCCATGCCGCTGCGGGAACGCGACTCCATCGGGCCTGCCCGGCCCGCGAACTGATACCTGCACATCCGGTGGGGCCGGGCTGCCACCCGGCCCCACCGCAGTCCATCCGGCTCTCACTCACAGAACGGACGAACCTCAATGCGCAGAACCATCGTAGTCGCGGCCTGCGCCGCCCTGGGACTGACGGCCGGCGGTTGCTCGGGAGCGGGCGACACCGCCGCCTCGGGCGGCTCGTCCTGCGACGGGAAGATCGACGGAAAGCGGACGATCAGCACCTTCTATCACGGCGGAGGAGCCGAGAAGAAGACGTTCCTGAAGGTGGTCGACTCCTTCAACAAGAGCCAGGACAAGGTCACCGTCAAGGTGCAGAGCGTCCCCGAGGGCACGTACAACGACGCCGTGCAGGCCGCCTCCGCCTCGGACAAGCTGCCGGACGTCCTCGACTTCGACGGGCCCAACCTCTACAACTACGCCTGGAATCAGGACCTGATACCGCTCGACGACTGCCTGAAGGCGAAGACCCGCAAGGACCTGCTGCCCTCGATCGTCCAGCAGGGCACGTACCAGAAGAAGCTGTACGGGGTCGGCGCCTTCGACTCCGGCGTCGTCCTGTACGCGTACAAGTCCGCCCTCGAGAAGGCCGGCGCCCGCATCCCGAAGGGGGTCGACGACGCCTGGACCGCCGCCGAGTTCACCGACATTCTCGGCAAGCTGCAGAAGGCGGGCTACGACCGGCCGCTCGACCCGCACATGTGGTACGGGCGCCAGGGCGAGTGGTTCTCGTACGCCTTCAGCCCCATCGTCCAGTCCGCGGGCGGCGATCTGATCGACCGCGACGGCTACCGGACGGCGGCGGGGGCGCTGGACAAGCCCGAGGTCGTCAAGGCGATGAAGATCTTCCAGTCCTGGTACACGAAGAAGTACGTGAACACCGAGGCCCAGGACGACACCCCGTTCCTGAAGAAGACCAGCCCGATCGCCTGGAACGGCATGTGGGCGTACAAGAACGGCTACAAGAAGGCGGCCGGCGACGACCTCGCGGTCATCCCGCTGCCCGACTTCGGCACCGGGTCGAAGACGGGCATGGGGTCCTGGCAGTTCGGCATCACGCGGAAGGCCGAGGACCCGGACGCGGCCGCGGCATTCCTCGAGTACCTGCTCACCAAGAAGAGCCTGCTGAGCATGTACGGGGCCGTGGGCGCCCCGCCGTCGACCACGGAGGCGCTCGAGGACACCGACATCTACGCCCCCGGCGGCCCGATGAGCCTGGTGACCGACAGCCTCAACAAGGCACCCGAGGTAGCGGTGCCGCGTCCGCAGACCCCGGCGTATCCCACGATCACGCAGGCGTTCTCGCAGGCCGTGGACGACATCAGCCAGGGCAAGGACGTGTCCGGCGCCCTGAAGAAGGCGGTCGACACGATCGACCAGGACATCAAGGACAACGACGGCTACCCCGTCAAGTGAGGCCGGCTGCCATGTCCCGTACCACTCTCGCCAGGGCCGGCGGCGGCCGGGGACGTGCCGCCGCGGTCCTGTTCTCCGCCCCGGCCGTCGCTCTGCTGGCCGTCTTCCTGATCTTCCCGTTCGTCTTCGCGGTCGTTCTGTCGTTCACCAACCAGCGGCTGTCCTCGCCGCTTCCGGTGGAGTTCACCGGCCTGGAGACTATCAGCGCATCTTCACCGACGCGCAGTTCTGGCGCTCGTTCGGCAACAACGCGCTCTTCGCGGCCATCGTCGTGCCCGTACAGACGGGCGCCGCCCTCGCGCTCGCCGTCCTGGTCAACCGGCGGCTGCGGGGCCGGCTGTTCTTCCGTACGGTCTACTTCCTGCCCACCGTGACGGTGATGGCCGTCGCCTCGGTCGTGTGGAAGGTGCTGCTGCTCCCCGACTCCGGCCTCGTCAACGGGGTGCTGGGCACGCTGACCCTGGGACATCTGCAGCCCGGCTGGCTGTCCAGCACGAGCTGGGCCATGCCCGCGATCGTGCTGACCTCGGTCTGGCAGGGCGTCGGCTTCCAGATGGTGATCTTCCTCGCCGGCCTCCAGGCCATCCCCGCTTCGCTGTACGAGGCGGCGCGGGTCGACGGGGCGGGCGCCTGGCAGCAGTTCCGCCATGTCACGCTGCCGGGGCTGCGCAACACCATGGTGTTCGTTATCAATGTGACCGCGATCTTCGCCTTCCGGCTCTTCGATCAGGTCTACATGATGCCGCAGTTCCCGGGCGGGCCTCAGGACTCCACCCGCACGATGATGCTGCAGCTGCTGCAGACCGGATACACCCGGCGCATGATCGGCCAGGCCTCTGCCATCGCCGTCGTCTTCTTCCTGTTCGTACTCGCCGTCACGCTCATCCAGCGCCGGCTCGGCCGTGAGGAGCGCGCCGTCCGATGACCCAGCGTCGTATCCACAACCTTCCGCTGCACTACGCCGTCTCCGGACTCATCGCGCTGGTGATGCTGATCCCGCTGGTCTTCATGTTCGTCGGCGCGCTCAAACCCAACGCCGACGTCCTGGGCGACGGCGGCAGCTGGCGCGCCCTGATCCCGCTGGACCCGACGCTCGACAACTTCACCAGCGCCTGGGAGCGATCCAACTTCGGCCGCCTGCTGCTCAATTCCCTGGTGGTGTGCGGCGCCACGGTCGGCCTCGGCCTCGTCGTCAACAGCATGTTCGGCTACGCGCTGGCCAGGCTGCGCTGGACCGGCCGGAACGTGGTGCTGGCGATCGTCGTCGCGCTCATCATCATCCCGTTCGAGGCGCTCACCATCCCGCTGCTGCTGATGATGACGGAGCTGGGCTGGCTGGACAGCTACCAGGCGCAGATCGTGCCCTTCATCGCCAACCCTTTCTTCATCTACCTCTTCTACTCGTTCTTCCTCGGGATGCCCCGCGAGCTGGAGGAGGCCGCACGGGTGGACGGGGCCGGAGCCTGGCGCACCTTCCGCAGCATCATCGTGCCGCTGTCGAAGCCCGCGTACGCGTCGGTGGCGATCCTCAGCTTTCTGATGACCTGGGGCCAACTGCTGTGGCCGGTCATGGTCACCAGGAGCGAGAGCGTACGGCCGCTGCCGGTGGGCATGTCCGTCTTCCAGACGCTGCCACCTCTGCAATGGGGGGACATCATGGCCTTCGCCGCGATGATGACCGTCCCGACCCTCGTGGTGTTCCTGATCTTCCAGCGCGCGTTCGTGCAGGGTGTGGCGGCACAGGCGGTCAAGGAGTGACCGACGACCGTATCCGGGACCCGCACCTTCCCGAGGTGCACCTGAGGCCGCCGGCCAACTGGATCAACGACCCCAACGGGCTGGTCCACCACGATGGCTGGTACCACGTCTTCTTCCAGCACAATCCGCAGGCGCCCACCCACGACCGCGTCCACTGGGGCCACTACCGCAGCCGGGACCTGTTGCGCTGGGAGCCGCAGCCAATCGCGCTCGCGCCCGAGCTCGGACGGCCCGACGAGGACGGCTGCTTCTCCGGGAACGCCGTCTCGCACAACGGCAGGATCACCGCCTTCTATTCGGCTCACCGCGTCGGCCGTCCCTGGCAGCCGGTGGCCGCGGCCGATTCCGGTCCGGACGGGAGCACGTTCGTCAAGCGCCCCGGACTCGTGGTCCCGGACCCGCCGGCGGGAGTGACGACGTTCCGCGATCCGTACGTATGGCGGGACGGCGACCGCTGGCGGATGCTCGTCGGAGCCGGCTACGCCGACGGTGACGGTGCCGCACTGGCGTACAGCTCACCGGACCTCGCCGACTGGGCCTTCGACGGCCCCCTCCACCGCCGGGCGGACCCGGCCCCTGACGGCTCCGCACTCCGCACGGGGGAAGCCTGGGAGTGCCCCCAGCTGGCCGTCTACGACGACGGCCGGGCCCTGTTGCTCACCAGCGCCTGGTACCAGCGCACGGGCCCGTCGCACGTCGTGGCCTGGGCCGGCCAACGGGACGGCGAGGGCTTCCGGTTCGGGGCCACGAGCCGTTTCGATTACGGACCCGACTTCTACGCCGCCGCCCTGATGCCTGCCCCCGGCGGGCGATGGCTGCTGTGGGGCTGGTCCTGGGAGGCGCGGGAGGAATCGTGCGCGAAGGAGGCCGGCTGGGCCGGGGTCCTGACCGTCCCCCGGGAAGTCACCCTGCGCCCCGACGGAAGCCCGCACCAGGCGCCGGCCCGCGAGCTCGACGGCCTGCGCACGCGCACGTGGCAGCGGGCCATGCGAGCACAGCCAGGGGCCGAATCCGTACTCGGCAGCATCAGCTCCGCGGCCGACATCCGCGTCCGCCTCGGCTTCGGCCGGGACCCGGCCTGGGGGCTGCGGATCATGTGCGGGGAGGGCGGCGCCGGGGACCTCGATTTCCTGGATCTGGAGATCGGCGACGGCTCGTTGACCGTCGACCGCGGGCACGCCTCCACCGATGCGCGCGCCCACGTGGGCGCGTATCGGATGCCGCTGCCCGAACTCGCCCCGGGAGCGGAGCTCGAGCTGCGGATCATCCTGGACCACTCGATCGCGGAGATCTTCAGTGGCACCGGTGAGGCGCTGACGCTCCGCTTCTATCCAGCGCGGTCGGATACGTGGACCGTAGTGTCGCGGGGCCTCGCGAGTGACGCGGTCGAGGTGACCGTGACAGCGCACGGGCTGCGTACGCCCGGCGCCGCCGCTCCCGCGTAAGGCCGCGCGAACTGCCCCTGCGCTCGCGAGCGCAGGGGCAGTTCGCGCGCCGCGCCGTACCTCACCGCGGCGGCGTCGCTCCGCGCACCCCGCACGTGGCCGCCGCCAGCCGGGTGCCCGCCTCCAGCGCCGCCTCCAGCGTCCCGGGGGTGAGCGTGTCCAGCCGCCCGCCGAGGGCTCCTTCGGTGTGCAGGGCGTGCAGCATGCCCGCCGTGAAGGCGTCGCCGGCGCCGACCGTGTCCACCACCGTCGTACGGGGCGCCGGCACCCGCAGCCGTACGCCGTCCAGCGAGGCGAAGGCGCCGTCGGGACCCTGCGTGATCACCACCAGCCGGGCCCCGAGCGCGTGCCACTCGTCCGCGGCCTCGGCCGGGGTCCTTCCCGGCGCCAGGTGCGCCAGGTCGTCGTCGCTGACCCGCAGGATGTCCGCCGCGTCGCACCACGCCGGCAGCCGCTCGCGGTAGCGCCGCGGATCGACCAGCAGGGGGCGGACGTTCGGGTCGACGCTCACCGTGGCGCGCTCGCGCACGTCGTACAGCAGTTGCTCCACCAGCCGGGCGCCCGGCTGCAGGACCAGCGCGAGCGAGCCGGTGTGCAGGCAGGACAGCCGCGCCGGCAGGCCGCCCCGCAGCTCCCCCGTCGTCCACTGCCAGTCCGCGGCCCCCTCGGCGTGGAAGCTGTACACCGCCCGGCCCTCGGCATCGAGGTCGGCCACCGCGAGGGTGCTCGGCTCCGCCGCCTCCGGGCAGCCGGAGAGGTCGACGCCGGAGGCGGCCAGCCGCCCGCGGAAGAGACGGCCGAAGACGTCCCCCGACAGGCGGCCGAGGAAGCGGGTCGAACTGCCGAGACCGGCCAGCGCCGCCGCGGTGTTCGCGGGCCCGCCGCCCGCCATGACCTCCAGACTCAGACCGCTCCCGCCCCCGCCGCCCGGCGCGGGCGATACGGGCACAGCGAAGGCGTCGGCCACGCATTCGCCGAGGACGACGAGCGGGCGGGCGGCGGTCGCGGTAGTCATGTCTGGGCCTTTCGGGGAGGTGTCGGGCAGTGGTTACGACCAGCTCGAGCCCAGCGGCGTCAGCTTCGCGCCGGTGAGCCGCAGGCTGCCGCCCGTAGCGGCGAATTCGACGCCGGTGGATTCGGCGTAGCGGGGGTACACGCGGGCCGTGAGCGTGGCGCCGTCGCCGGTGAAGACCTCCACCGACGAGCGGTCGACGAGGATGTCGAGGCGCAGCACTCCGTCCGCGTCCGGCTCGGCGTGGGTGGTGTACGTATCCCGGGTGCCGTAGCCGGAGCGGGTGGTGTCGAGGGTGAGGGTGCCGGAGGACTTCTCGTAACGCAGCTCGGTGGCCTCGGCCGGGGATGCGTGCAGCCGGACCTTGACGACGTCGGCGCCGGTCCGCTTCAGGTCGATGCCGGCCTGCAGCCGGGCCGTGTCGCCGCGGCCGATCCGCCAGTCGCCGGTCACGGTCTTCGCCCCGACCCGCACCGGGTCGCCCTTCGCCAGCTTCGCCACCTCGGCGACCGGGCGGGCGCCGAGGCCGCCGTCCCGCCGCAGGAACAGTTCGCGGGTCACGGTCTGCGCGCCGGCCCAGCCGTTCACGCGGGTCGGCTCCTTGGCGCTCCAGTCGCTCATCCAGGCCGTCATCAGCTGCCGGCCGCGGTCGTCGGCGTAGACCTGCCCGGCATACGTGTCGCCGCCGCCGTCGAGCACGCCGCGCTTCTCGGCGGTGAACTTCTGCCCGTCGTACGTGCCGACCGCGTACTGCTGCACCGACTTTCCGCCCTCATTGACGGACGTCAGCAACACCCACTTGCCGCCCAGCCGGAACAGGGCCGGGCACTCCCACATCGCACCGTCCGTGCCGTCGCCGCCGGCCAGTACTCCGCTGTACGACCAGTCCTTCAGGTCGTCGGAGGCGTAGAGATGGATCTTTCCCTTGCCGCCGTCGCCGGATCCGACGGCCAGCTTCCAGCGGTCGTCGGTGGGGTCGCGGAAGAGATACGGGTCTCGGAAGCCCGCGGCCGAACCGGGCGGCGGCTCGGCGATCACCGGATTCCCGTCGTACGGGGCGAAGTTGACGCCGTCCTTGCTGGTGGCGATCTCCACCGTCTCCGGGGTGGCCCCCGGATGCGCCGCGGTGTCGGTGAAGCGGGTGTACGCGACCGTGAGCATGCCGTCGTCGTCGACCGCGCTGCCGCTGAAGATGCCGGAGGCGTCGGCCGGGGTGGCCGGAGGCGGCGGCTTCAGCGCCACGGGCAGCTCGCGCCAGTGGACGGCGTCCGGGCTGTCGGCGTGCGCCCAGTGCATCGGGCCCCACTTGGGGGCGTCGGGATAGAACTGGCTGAACAGGTGGTGCCGGCCGCCGAACTGCACCAGCCCGTTGGGGTCGTTGATCCAGCCCTGGTACGGCGTGTAGTGGAACTGCGGGCGGAGCGGGTCGGCCGCGTAGTCGTGCGCGGCGGGCTGGCGGGCCTGACCGAGGGCGCGGAAGGTGAGGCCGTTGTCGTCCTTGGCCGGGTTTTCCGTACGGACGTCGTCGAGACTGATGTGCCCCCAGCCGCCCTTCTTGTCGTCCACCACCTCGAGGTGGACCTGCTCGCCCGCCCATGAGGAGGTGTCCCAGAGGATGCGGACATACGCCTCGTCGTCCAGGCCTGTCTGGCGGGCCAGCACCTTGCCGTCGCGGTCGCGGACCAGGGCGACGTAAAGCTTCTCGGGGTCCCAGCCGCCGGCGACGAGGAAGCCGATGGCGCGGCCGGCGGTGAAGGGCGAGGACGCGAGCCTGCCGGTGGCGTCGTCGCCGGCGGCTGCGAAACCCCACAGGTGGCGGGCGCCGTGCTGGTTGAACGGGCCGCCCCAGTACTCCTTTTCGGCGCTGGCCGAGGCGTCCGAGAAGGCCGTGCCGGACTGGACGGTCCAGCCGGTCAGGTCGCCGGTCTCGAAGTCCGGGTTCTGCGGTCCGGTGGCCCGGGGCTTCGCCTCGGCGGCCGGGGCGAGCAGGGCGGCGAGGGCCGCGGCGGTCGCCAGCAGGGCGGGGGTTCTTCGGTGCAGTGCAGGTGCTTTCCAGCGACTCATCTGGATGACCTTCCGTTGCCGACTCGTTACGAGTGGGGGGCATTGACGTTGCCCGCGGCGGAGTCCATCATCTCCGTCAATCGCTGTCAACGTTGACATATGTCAACGATGACACCACCTCTGCCCGTACGGGAGCCGTCAGACATGAGCATCTTCCGCACCCGCACCACCCTCAGCAGATCAGCCGCCACCGCGGCCGCCGCCGCCCTCCTCGTCGCCGGACTCGCCGCCTGCGGCGAGGGTGCCCAGGGCTCCGGCGGCGACGGCGAGGTCAAGGTCGGCCTGATCACCAAGACCGACACCAACCCGTTCTTCGTGAAGATGGCGCAGGGCGCCAAGCAGGCCGCGAAGGCCAACGGCGCCGAACTCTCCACCGCCGCGGGCAAGTTCGACGGCGACAACGAGGGCCAGGTCACCGCCATCGAGAACATGGTCGCGGCGGGCGTCGACGGCATCCTCATCACGCCCAACGACTCCAAGGCCATCGTCCCCGCCATCAAGGCCGCCCGCGCCAAGGGCGTCCTGGTCATCGCCCTGGACAGCCCCACCGAGCCGCGCGACGGCACCGACGCGCTCTTCGCCACCGACAACTTCAAGGCGGGCGAGCTGATCGGCGCGTACGCGAAGGCCCGGATGAAGGGCAAGCAGGCGCGGATCGCCACCCTCGACCTCGCGCCGGGCGTCGCGGTCGGGAAGCTGCGGCACGACGGCTTCCTGAAGGGTTACGGGATCAAGGCGGGCGACAAGTCCATCGTCTGCTCCCAGGACACCCAGGGCGACCAGTCCAAGGGCCAGGCGGCGATGGAGAACTGCCTGCAGAAGGCCCCGGACATCAACGTCGTCTACACCATCAACGAGCCCGCGGCGCTGGGCGCGTACACCGCCCTGAAGGCGAAGGGCCGGGCCAAGGACACCCTCATCGTCTCGGTCGACGGCGGCTGCACGGGGGTCAAGAGCGTCAAGGCCGGGAAGATCGCGGCGACTTCGCAGCAGTACCCGCTGAAGATGGCCGCCGACGGCGTGAAGGCCGTGGTCGAGCACGCCGAGGACGACAAGAAGGTCAGCGGCTACCACGACACGGGGGTCACTCTCGTGACCGACCACCCGGCAGCCGGCTCCGGCGCTGCGAAGGACTCCAAGTACGGGCTGGACAACTGCTGGGGCTGAGCCCGCAGCGCACCGATGACCACCGCACGTATCCAAGGAGAAACCAGTACATGAGCACGACCGCAGCACCGCCCAATGCCTCACCCCCAGCCCGTAATGCCCATACCGCCGAACCCACCGGCGCCACCGCCGCATTGCGCCGCTTCGCCGCCACCCCCACCGCCGGGCCCGCCGTCGCGCTGCTGGTCGCCGGGCTCTTCTTCACCCTCCAGTCCGACCGCTTCCTCTCCGGCGGCAATCTCGCCCTCGTCATCCAGCAGGTCATGGTCGTCGGCACCCTCGCACTCGGCCAGACCCTCATCATCCTGACCGCCGGCATCGACCTGTCCTGCGGCGCGATCATGGCCTTCGGCGGCATCGTCATGGCCAAGCTCGCCGCCGACGGGACGCTGCCCCCGCTCGTCGCCATCGCCGCCGGCATCGGCGTCTGCACGCTCTTCGGCGCGGCGAACGGCGCGCTGGTGACCTTCGTCCGGCTGCCGCCCTTCATCGTGACGCTCGGCATGCTCAACATCGCCTTCGCGCTCACCCACATCTACTCCGACGAGCAGACCGTCACCGACCTCCCGGGCGCGCTGACCTGGCTCGGCGAGACCTTCCCGATGGGCCGCACCGATATCTCGTACGGGTCCGTCCTCACCATCGCGCTCTTCCTCTTCTTCGCGTACGTCCTCGGGCAGACCGCCTGGGGCAAGCATGTCTACGCGCTGGGCAACAGCCCGGAGGTCGCCCGCCTCACCGGCATCCGCACCACCCGCCTGAGGCTGGCCGTCTTCACCGTCGCCGGCTTCATCTACGGCATCGCCGCCCTGCTGCTCGTCTCCCGCACCGGCGTCGGCGACCCGAAGGCCGGGCAGACCGACAACCTCGACTCGATCACCGCGGTCGTTCTCGGCGGCACCAGCCTCTTCGGCGGCCGCGGCCTCGTCCTCGGCACCCTGCTCGGGGCGCTCATCGTCGGCGTCTTCCGCAACGGACTGCAGCTGATGGGCGTCGGCTCCATCTACCAGACGCTGATCACCGGCGGGCTCGTGATCATCGCCGTCACCGTCGACCAGATCTCCCGCCGGAGGACGCGCTGATGACCACCTCCACCAGCACCCCGGTCCTCCAGGCCCGCGGCCTGGTCAAGCGCTACGGGCACGTCACCGCCCTCGACGGCGCCGACTTCGACCTCTACGCGGGCGAGGTGCTCGCCGTCATCGGGGACAACGGCGCCGGCAAGTCCAGCCTGATCAAGGCGCTCACCGGCGCCCTGCAGCCGGATGAGGGGACCCTCCACCTCGACGGCAATCCGGTCCGCTTCCACGGGCCGCTGGACGCCCGCCGGCACGGCATCGAGACCGTCTACCAGGATCTCGCCGTCGCCGCCTCGCTCGACATCGCCAGCAATATGTTCCTCGGCCGCGAGGTACGGCGGCGCGGGCCGCTCGGGTCCGTATTCCGGATGCTCGACAAGAAGCGGATGCGGGAGGAGTCCGCGGCGCACATGGCGGACTTGAAGATCGGGCTGCGGTCGCTCACCCAGTCCGTGGAGACGCTGTCCGGCGGGCAGCGGCAGGGCGTCGCGGTGGCGCGCGCGGTGGCCTGGGCGCGGCATGTCGTGGTGATGGACGAGCCGACGGCGGCGCTGGGGGTGAAGGAGTCCGGGCAGGTGCTCGACCTGATCCGCCGGGTCCGCGACCGCGGGCTGCCGGTGGTGCTGATCAGCCACAACATGCCGCATGTCTTCGAGATCGCGGACCGTATCCATGTGCAGCGGCTGGGGCGCCGGGTGGCGCAGATCAGCCCGCGGGACTACGGGATGTCCGATGTGGTGTCGATCATGACGGGGGCACGGGAGGCCGATCCGGTGCCAGAATGACCACCATGGCCCACGACGCCCGCCGCCGCCCCACGCTCGCCGACGTGGCCGCGCGGGTCGGCGTGAGCGCCAAGACCGTCTCGCGCGTGCTCAACGAGGACGGGCCGTCCTCGGCCGCGACCCGCGAGAAGGTGCTGAAGGCGGTCGCCGAGCTCGGCTTCCAGCCGAATCTGATGGCCCGCAACATGCGGGTCGGCAACCGCGACTCGACGATCGGTCTGATCGTCCCGGAGATCGGCAACCCGTTCTTCGGGACGGTCGCCGGCGGCATCGAGGAGGCGGTGCGCGAGCGCGGCCTCACCCTGCTGCTCGGCTCCTCGGACGAGACCGTGGCGCAGGAGCACGCGCTCGTCTCCACCTTCCTCGCCCGCCGGGTCTCCGGGCTCATGGTGGTCCCGGCCAGCGGCGGCGACCACCGCTATCTGCGCCGGGAGCGGGCCGACGGGCTGCCGCTGATCTTCCTCGACCGGCCGGCCTCGGGTCTTGCCGCGGACTGCGTGGTCAGCGCCAACGCCGAGGGCGCGCAGCTCGGCACCGGGCATCTCATCGCCCACGGCCACCGCCGGATCGCCTTCATCGGCGACCGCCCGGCCGGCCTCTACACCCGCAAGCAGCGGCTGCGCGGCTACCGCGAGGCGCTGGCGGCGGCCGGGCTGCCGTACGACCGGGCGCTGGTCGTGGACGCCCACGACCCGATGGCGGCGGACACCGCGGTGCGCCGGCTGCTGGCCCTGCCGGACCCGCCGACCGCGCTCTTCACCGCGAACAACTTCGCCTCCCAGGGCGCCGTCTCCGCCCTGTCCGAGGCCGGCCGCCGGGACCTCGCGGTCGTCGGCTTCGACGATCTGCCGCTGGCCGGCGCGCTCCGGCCGGGGCTGACCGTGGTCGCCCAGGACCCGGCCGCGATCGGCCGGGCGGCGGCGGAGGTGGCACTCGCGCGGCTCGACGGGGACCGCTCCGGGGCCCGTACGACCACGCTGCCGGTGAAGCTCATCGAGCGCGGGTCCGGCGAGTTGCCGCCGATTTAGCGGAATCAGGCATTCCGTACATCCTTCCGTAACCCACGTGGGTCCTACCTCCTGGACATGAGCACGCTCTCAGTCCAACCGGTGTGAACCAGACAACAACGGGGGGTCTCCTATGTGCAAACACAAGCGAAATTACGGGACTTCGCTTATGGTTCCCGGCATTACGGTGCAGCGCTGACTGGGGAGGCAGGCTGCACCGATCGTTGTCGCGATGTACCTGGGGGGAACATGCGGCGTATCGGAGCTGCCGATACGGAAGTCATAGATCCGAGTCCGCGCAGACGCAGACGGGTGTCCCGCGCTACGCGCGTCGGCGACAAGCCCCGGTGGTATTTCCCGGGGGCGCTGGCCGTCGGGGTGGCCGGGGTCGCGGTGCCGGTGCTGCTGCTGTTCTGGCTGACCGGGCAACCGCGGCCGGTGGCCTGCGCGTTGACCGGTACCGCGCTGTGGCTGGCGGTGCAGGCCGGGCAGCGGCGCTTCGACTCCCGGCTGATCGGTGAGTCGCGCTCGGTGCTGGCCACCGTGCAGGACTGGCTGATCCTGCTCGGGCTGCTGGCGCTCGCCAGGACCGCCACCGGCGAGCACTCCGACCCGATCGTGGCGCTGCTGGCGCTGCTGCCGGCGCTGGTGGTGACGGCCGCGTACCGGATGACCGTGCACGTGCACCTCCAAGCGTCCCGCCGGGCGGCCTACGCCGTGCGCCGGGTGCTGGTGGTCGGGGAGCCGGGCGCGGCGGACGCCGTCGTCGGGCACCTGGCGTCCCGTACCGACCACGCCTATGTGGTCGTCGGCGTGGTGCCGGTCGGCGACGCCGCCAACGGCAGCGGCGCGCCCGAGGCCGCGCGGCTCGGCGCCGTCCCGCCCGGGGCGCCGCGCTGGGATGCCGACGCCGTGCTGGGCGCGGCCGTCGAGCACGCCGCCGAGCTGGTGCTCGTCGTGCCCGGGCCGCTGCTGTCCGGGGCCCGGCTGCGCAGCCTGGCCTGGTCGGTGCACGAGTCCGGGCTGCCGATGGCGGTGCTGCCCGGCGTGACCGAGGTGGCCCAGCGGCGGATGCGGCTGTCCGTGGCGGCAGGCCTCGCGGTTTTGCACATAGCGCCGCCGCTGCGGCGCGGCGCCCAGGTCGCGCTGAAGTCCGCGCTCGACCGGATCGGCGCGGCGGTCGGACTGGCCGCGCTGGCACCGCTCTTCGCGGTCCTCGCGGTGGCGATACGGACCGGGTCGACCGGCCCCGTCTTCCACCGGCAGCAGCGCCTCGGGCGGGACGGCGAGCCGTTCACGATGTGGAAGTTCCGCACCATGGTCGTCGACGCGGAGGCCCGGAAGGCCGAGCTGGCGGCGGTCAACGAGCACGAGGGCCCGCTGTTCAAGATGCGCAAGGACCCGCGGGTGACGCGGGTCGGCTCGCTGCTGCGCCGCACCTCGCTCGACGAACTCCCGCAGCTGATCAATGTGTTGCGCGGCGAGATGTCCCTGGTCGGCCCGCGGCCGCCGCTGCCCGAGGAGGCCGAGCGTTACGACGAGGTCGAGGCGCGGCGGCTCGCCGTGAAGCCGGGGATGACGGGGCTGTGGCAGGTCAGCGGGCGCTCCGACCTGTCGTGGGACGAGACGGTGGCGCTGGATCTGCAGTACGTGGAGAACTGGTCGCTCACGTACGACGTGGACGTCATGGCCAGGACCGTCAAGGCCGTGGTGGACGGGCGGGGAGCATATTGAGCGCCGCCGCCCGCCGCCCCGCCCGCCACCGGTCAGCCCTTGGTGCGCCACTCCTCGTATACGGCCGCGATGCCCTCGCGCAGCGGGATCTGCGGCTTCCAGCCCAGGGCCGTCATCCGCGATACGTCCAGCAGCTTGCGCGGGGTGCCGTCCGGCTTGCTCATGTCCCAGGCGAGCTCGCCGTCGTAGCCGACGACGCCGGCCACCGTCTCCGCGAGCTCGCGGATCGTCAGGTCGTCGCCGCAGCCGACGTTGACAGGACCGTCCCCGTCGTAGTGGCGGAGCAGCACCTCGCAGGCCGACGCCAGGTCGTCCACGTGCAGGAACTCGCGGCGCGGAGTGCCGCTGCCCCACAGGGTGACCTCCGGCGCGCCGGCCTCCTTCGCCTCGTGGAAGCGGCGGATCAGGGCCGGCAGCACATGCGAGGTCTCCAGGTCGAAGTTGTCGCCGGGCCCGTAGAGATTGGTCGGCATCGCCGAGACGTACGACGCCCCGAACTGGCGGCGGTACGACTGCACCTGCACGATGCCGGCGATCTTGGCCAGCGCATACGGCTCATTGGTCGGCTCCAGCTCCCCCGTCAGCAGCGACTCCTCGCGGATCGGCTGCTCGGCGAGCTTGGGATAAATGCAGGACGAGCCAAGGAAGAGCAGCCGCCGCACGCCCGCGGCGTGCGCGCCCGCGATGACGCTGAGCTGGATGCGCAGATTGTCCTCGAGGAACTGCACCGGATAGGTGCTGTTCGCCATGATCCCGCCGACCTTCGCCGCGGCCAGCACCACCGCGTCCGGGCGGGCGGCGGCCAGATAGGCCGCCGTCGCCGCCGCGTCCCGCAGGTCCAGCTCCGCCCGCGTGCGGGTCAGCACGTCATAGCCATCCGCCGTCAGCCGGCGGGTCACCGCGGACCCGACCAGGCCGCGGTGGCCGGCGACGAAGACGGAGGCGGGGGGCGGCAGTAGGTCGTTCTCGGCAGTCGGGGCCGTCGCATCGGTCGTCATGGCAGCAAACCTAGTTCATAACCATTCTTTTAGGGAGAAATCTCCGTGAGCAAAACCGCGCTGATCACCGGCGTGACGGGGCAGGACGGGTCGTATCTCGCCGAGCTGCTGCTCGAAAAGGGCTACACCGTGCACGGCCTGGTGCGCCGCTCCTCCTCGTTCAACAGCGAGCGCATAGACCACATCTACGAGGAGCCGCAGGAGCCGGGCCGCCACCTGATCCTGCACCACGCCGACCTCGCCGACGGGGTCGCGCTGGTGAACCTGCTGCGCGACATCCAGCCCGACGAGGTCTACAACCTCGGCGCCCAGTCGCATGTCCGCGTCTCCTTCGACGCACCCCTCTATACGGGCGACGTCACCGGGCTCGGCTCGATCCGGCTGCTGGAGGCGATCCGGGCCAGCGGCGTGGACACCCGCATCTACCAGGCCTCGTCCTCGGAGATGTTCGGCGCCGCCCCGCCGCCGCAGAACGAGAAGACGCCCTTCCACCCGCGCAGCCCGTACGGCTGCGCCAAGGTCTTCGCGTACTGGGCGACGGTCAACTACCGCGAGGCGTACGGCCTGTACGCCGCCAACGGGATCCTCTTCAACCACGAGTCCCCGCGCCGCGGCGAGACCTTCGTGACCCGGAAGATCACCCGCGCGGTGGCCCGGATCAAGGCGGGCCTGCAGGACCGCCTCTACCTCGGCAACCTCGACGCCGTCCGCGACTGGGGCTACGCCCCCGAGTACGTCGAGGCGATGTGGCGGATGCTGCAGTGCGACGAACCGGACGACTACGTCGTGGCCACCGGCCGCGCCGCCACCGTCCGCGACTTCCTCCAGGAGGCGTTCAACCACGCCGGCCTGGACTGGGCGGAGCATGTGCGCTTCGACCCGAAGTACGAGCGGCCCAGCGAGGTCGACGCGCTCATCGGGGACGCGTCCAAGGCCGAGGAGCAGCTGGGGTTCAAGCCGCTGGTCGGCTGGCAGGAGCTGGCCCAGATCATGGTCGACGCCGACATCTCCGCGCTCGACGCGGAGCTGGCCGGGGCGACCGTGCGGATCGACAGATGACAAGCCAGGGGGGACACACCCGCATGTTCAGACGTAAGAGGCCGGCGGCCCTGGCGGCCGCGTTCGCCATGACGGCCGCCGCGCTCACCGGGCTCGCCGGGAGCGGCGCCGCGACCGCGCTGACGCCGCCGGTCGCGATGACCGCCGACGACCTGCCGACCTGGCAGACCAACGGCGTGGTGTGGACGCTCGCCGAATCGAATGGCACGGTCTTCGCCGGCGGCACCTTCTCGGCGGTACGGCCGCCCGGGTCGCCCGCCGGATCGAACGAGCAGCAGGCGCTCAACTTCGTCGCCCTGGACGCGGCGACGGGCGAGCCGACCGGCTGCAAGCTCAACTTCACCATCGGCTCAGGCACCGCGACCGTACGGGCCCTGGCAGTCTCGCCCGACGGCTCGACGCTCTACGCGGGCGGCGACTTCGGGGCGGTCAACGGCGTCTCCCGGAGCCGGGTGGCCGCGATCGACATCGCCAGCTGCTCGGTGAAGACCGGCTTCAACGCCGGGTCCGTCAGCGCCCGGGTGCATGGCCTGAGCGTGGCGAGCGGGCGGCTCTATCTGGCGGGCGACTTCAACACGGTCGCCGGGCAGACCCGCAATAAGTTCGCCGCGGTCGACGCCTCCACCGGCGCGCTGTCGTCCTGGTCCGCCAATGCCGGTACGGACCGCGCGGGCCGGGCGATCGAGGAGACCCCGGACGGGCAGCACGTCGTCCTCGGCGGCGACTTCTCCGAGCTCAACGGCGCGCCCGCGCAGTCCCTGGCCGTCGTACGGGCCGACAACGGCGACACCGTCAAGGCGTACAAGCCGGTCGACAACAACTGGAACCGCCCCGGCGAGATGCGCAGGACCTCGACGGTGAAGGACCTGCACGTCGACTCCACCGGCATCTACACCGGCAACGAGGGCACCGGCGGCGGCGTCTTCGACGGCCGCCTCGCCATGAACCTCGGCGACTTCTCCGAGCGCTGGCGCGACACCTGCCTGGGCGCGACCCAGGCCGTGATCGCGTACAAGGAGGTGCTGTACTCCTCCTCGCACGCGCACAACTGCGCCTCCGAGGGGCAGTTCAGCGAGCTCAACGAGCGGCAGCACCTGCTCGGCGAGTCGATCAACACCGACCGGCCGCTGCTGTCCTGGTTCCCGGACACCGACGACGGGCCCTCCGGCACCGAGCAGATCGGGCCGCGGGCGATGGCGGTGTCGTCGAAGGACGGCAAGGACTTCATGTGGGTCGGCGGCGAGTTCACGCGCATCGCGTCGAACGGCAACAAGCTGCAGCAGGGCCTGGTGCGCTTCGCCAACACCCCGGACACCCGCGCCCCGGCGGCGGCCCCGGACGAGGTGACCGCGGCGAATGTCACCGGCGGCGTGCAGCTGAAGTGGCGGACCGGCTGGGACCGCGACGACAGCAGGCTGACGTACACGATCTACCGGAACGGCACCGCGCTGGCGGACAAGCCGACGCTGGACTCGAAGTTCTGGACGCGCCCGCAGGGCTCGTTCACGGACGGCAGCACGCAGCCCGGCACCACGTACACGTATCAGATCGCGGCGAGCGATCCGGAAGGCAATACCGCCAGGTCGGAGACGGTCTCGGTCACCACGCCCGGCACCCCGACCGAGACCACGATCGAGCGGACGGCGACCGCGGACGCGTACGTGAACGGCGCGGCCACGGGTGACAACTACGGCACCCACCAGCAGCTGTTCGTCCGCGGCAGCTCCCCGTATCTGAGCTATCTGCGGTTCTCGCTGCCCCAGGCGCCGAGCGGCATGGTGCTCAAGAGCGCGAAGCTCACGGTGCGTACGACCTCGGACGCCACCGCAGGGACGCCGGACGACATCAGCGTGCAGCCGGTGACCGGGAGCTGGGAGGAGGCCGCGGTGACGTACGCGAACCGGCCGGCGCTCGGGTCCGGGACGCTCGGGACGGTCGCCGGGCCCACGGAGCTCAACACCGACTATGCGGCGGACCTTTCGACGTCTTCGCTGTCGGGTGCGCTCGGCGGTGACTACGACGTGGCGCTGACGTCGGCGGGCTCGGACGCGGTGCGGTTCTGGTCGCGGGAGACCTCGAACGATCCGAAGCTCACGCTCACCTTCGGGACGCCCTGATGCGTACGCGAATCGCCGCGGCCGCGCTGCTCGGGGCGCTGCTGATGACGGGGTGCGCGGGCGGCTCCGGCGACGGCAAGGGCGGGGCGGCGGGCACACCGTCCTCCGCCCGGCCGGCCGGGCCCGCGCCCTCGCCGTCCGACGGCGGACCGACCGAGAAGGCGCCCGAGTCGAAGCTGAAGCCCGCCACCGGGTCGTTCTCCAAGAAGGAGAAGCAGTACCTGGTGGGCAAGGTGCCCAAGGGCGTGGACCCAGCCGCGATCCTGCAGGCCGGGCAGGACGCCTGCGACCGGATCGGCGAGGTCGCGAAGGTGGACGAGAAGGCGGCGCGGAGCGCCATCCGTACCGGCGAGATCGCCAATGCCGAGGACGCGATCCGCACGCTCTGCCCCACGTACAAGGAACTGCTATGAGCAAACTGCCCATCGTCGTCGCGATCCCGACCAAGAACGAGGCCGCGAACATCGTGACGACGGTGCGGTCCGTCATCGACCACGTCGAAGCCGTCGTCGTGGTCGACTCGGACAGCACCGACGACACCCAGAAGCTGGCCGCCGCGGAAGGCGCCGAGGTCGTCCCGTATGAATGGGACGGCAAGTACCCGAAGAAGAAGCAGTGGTGCCTCGACCATGTCCGTGCGGACATCCCATGGCTGCTCTTCCTCGACGGGGACGAGACGCCGAGCGCCGAGCTGCTCGCCGAACTGCACCGGATCTTCGGGCAGCCGGGCCGCGAGGTCGCGGTGGCGGCCTTCGACATCCCGCTCGGGTACTGGTTCGCCGGGCGGCGGCTCAAGAACGGCTACACCATCGTGAAGCGGGCGCTGATGCACCGCGGGCGCTGCCGTTTCCCCGAGCTCGGGGACCTCGACGCGCCCGGCATGGGCGAGCAGGAGGGGCACTACCAGCCGATCGCGGACGGGCGGGTGGTGCGGCTCTCGGCGCCGATCGAGCACGAGGATCTGGATCCGGTACGGACCTGGTTCGACCGGCACAACCGGTACTCGGACTGGGAGGCGTGGCTGGAGCACCACCCGGAGGTCCGGGAGGAGATCCGGGTGGCCAAGACCCGGCAGGGCCAGCTGTTCCACAAAGCCCCGTTCAAGCCGCTGGTGTCCTTTGCGTACGCCTACGTGCTCAAACGGGGCTTCCTGGACGGGCGCGCGGGTCTTGATTACGCGCTCGCCATGTCCTTCTACCGGTGGCAGATCGGGCTGAAGACGCGGGAGGGTCCTCAGGCCGGCTGACCGGCCACCCGCTCATAGACCCCGATCAGGTCCTGCACCACCGCGTCGATCGTGAACCGGTCCTGCACCAGCTGCCAGGCCGCCTGCGAGGCCCGCTCGTTGGCGGCCGGCTCCAGCAGCCGCAGGATGCCGTCCGCGACCAGCGCGGTGTTGTCCACGGACCGGTCGGGGTCGCTTTCCGTGACCACCCCCGCGCCGTACTCGGCGATGTCCGGGGCCTGGCCGCAGAAGCGGGTGACGACGACCGGGACGCCGACCGACATCGACTCCAGCACGGAGACCGGGAACGGCTCGTAGGTGGCCGGGAGGACGTACACGTCCGCGGTCCTGAGGAAGTCGGTGACCTCGTCCCGGGCCACGGACCCGACATAGCTCACCGCGTCCCCGACGCCGAGCTCGCGGGCGAGCTCCATCATCGGCCCGGCGAGGGCGCCGGTGTCGGGTCCTGCCAGGATGAAGCGGGCGTCCGGGTGCTCCTTGCGCACCAGCGGGATCGCGCGGATGAACTCCTCCGGGCGCTTGCGCTCCTGCACCCGCGCCATGAAGACCACCGTCGGCGGCCCGTCGGTGCGCTGCGGGCGGCGGTCCTGCGGCGGGACGCCGTTGACGAGGCGGTGCGCGCCCGGGAGCGGGGTGTCCGGGATGACGGCCTGGATGTCGTCCCGCTCCACCTCGGTGAGATAGAGCACGCCGTCGGCTTTACGGAGCGCCCGCTTGAGGCCGAGCATGTCGACGATCCGCGCGACCTGCTTCTCCGTCGTATCGATCATGCCGTGCGTCTGCAGCACCACCGGCACGCCGGCCTGCTGGGCGATCAGCGCGAACGGCAGCGTGATCAGGTCGCGCATCAGGTGCACGTGCACCACGTCGGCGCCCTTGACCAGCCGCCGGGCGCGGGCCAGCAGCGCCGGTGACGTAATGCCGCTGACCTCGAAGCGCGGCAGCACATGGCGTGCTTGGTGCAGCCAGGCCGGTACGCCCTCGATGTCGCGCGGCAGCGGCCCGTCGTAGCCGTCGCCGAGCGTGGCGATACGGGCGTCGACGCCGCGGGACCTGAGGCCCTTGGACAGATTGACCGCCACCTGCGTCGGCCCGCCGAAGGCATTGTCCGGCGTGTGCAGTGTGACGGCATGCAGAACTCGCACGATTGAGGTCCCCTCCCCGCGGACGCCCCCCGGCGCCCGTACTTTCGCAAACCTGATCCTACCGGGCGTACAACCCCGGGCCTACCCGAAGTGTCTTGTGTGGTGCAGGCTTTGAGCTGGGAAATCGGGGGGAGAGGCATGGCGGGGCACAACCGGCGCGCGGGCGAGAGCCTGGTGGAGCAGACCGTCCAGATGCGCAGGGCGCCGCTGGCGGCCGCTGCCGCGCGGCCGGCGCCGGCGGGCGGCAGGAAGCCGCTGCCGCCGCTCGAGATCCCGCTGCGGCCCGCGCCGCGGGCGCTGCTGTCCAGGGCGCTGTCGGTGCCGCTGGTGGTGGCGCTGGTCGGGCTGCTGCCGGCCGGGGTGGCGGGGCTCGCGCAGCCCGGGGTGCGGGACGCGACGTTCTGGCTGCAGCTGGCGGTCACCTGTTACGCGGGCGCCCGGCTGGCGGCGATGGTGCTGACCGCGCGGCGGCGGCTGATCCAGGGGACGTTCTGGCTGTTCGGGTACGTGGCGATGGGCGTCGCGCCGCTCGCGCAGATCGTGCTGGGGCAGACGCCGACGCCGCTGATGGGCGCGCGCGGCGACTTCACGCTCGCGGTGGCACTGGTGCTGCTCGGCTTCGTCGCCTTCGACCTGGGGACGCTGCTGGCGCGGCACCGGCCCGCGGCGCGCGGGGCGCGGGTGCGGCGGCCGGCTCTGGTGAGCCGGCCGCGGCTGTACGTGCTGGTGGTGGTCGCGTACGTCGGCAGCGCGGCGCTGATCGCGTCCTTCGGCGGGCCGGGCCCCTTCTTCGACAGCCGGCAGGCGATCAGCGACGAGCTGACCGCGGGCGGCGCCGCCACCTCGCAGGTCGGGTCCGCCTTCCTGCGCGGCTTCGGCACGGTGCCGGCGCTGCTGGCGCTGCTGATGCTGACCCGGTGGATGGTGCTGTCGCGGCGGGCCCGGCGCAATCCGCGGGTGCTGCTGCCGTGGGTAGGGCTCGTGCTGGTCAACTGCATCGTGAACAACCCGGTCTCGAACCCGCGCTACTGGTTCCTGACCGTGCTCTTCGCGCTGCTGTTCACCGTCTTCCCGCGCAGCCCCGCGGTCTATCGCGCGGCGCTCGCGGGCGGGGTGGCGGCGGCGGTGCTGCTGTTCCCGTTCGCCGACAAGTTCCGCTACGACGCGGACGGGCGGTCGGCGCAGGCCGAGTCGTCGTCGGTGCTGGAGCCGCTGGTGCTGAAGGACTACGACCAGACGGTGATGTTCGCCAACACCATCTCGTACGTGGAGGCGGGCCAGGGGCAGGGCCGCGGCCACACGCTGGGGCGGCAGTTCGCCTCGTCGACGTTCTTCTTCGTCCCACGCTCGGTGTGGCCCGACAAGCAGCTGGACTCGGGCGTGAAGGTCGGCCAGTGGATGGGCATGTCGAACGTCAACCTGTCCTCACCGCTCTGGGCCGAACTGTGGCTGGACTTCGGCCCGGTGGGGATGGCGGCGGGACTGATGGCGGTGGGGTACGCGGCAGCGCGGACGGACCGGCGCTTCGCGCGCTCCGGACATGTGTCACGGGACCCGGGGTCGGTGCTGGCGACGGTGGTGCCGGCGGTGGCGGGCTACTCCTTCATCCTGCTGCGCGGCCCGCTGCTGCAGGCGACGGGGCGGATCGGGATCGCGGTGCTGTGCCTGGCGCTGGTCACGACTTTCCGGTCCGACGAGCGGAAACTGCTGCGCTGACGCCGCCGACGGCGCCTTCGGCGCCGGGGGTTTCGGGGCCGGTGTCGTCGGCGTCGTCGCCACTCGCCCCGGCCGCCTCGCGCGCCGCCTCCTCGCGCCGTACGGCGGTGATCCGCAGCCACAGCGCCGCCGCCTTCATCGCGGAGCCCGCTGCCAGGCCCCATGCCGCACCCTTCACCCCACCGAGCGCGTAGCCGCCGAGCATCGCGGCGACGGCGAGCAGCGAGAAGACGATCTGGATCGGCATCGTCGCCTTCGGCCGCAGCACCCGCAAGGTGAGCAACGCGCTGGTGCCGAGCGCGATGGCCGCGTACTGGGTGCCGGTGGCGGGCAGCAGCGCGGACGCGGTGGCCCAGGTGTCGCCGAGTATCTCCCGGCCGAGGCGGTCGGGCAGCAGGGCAAGCGTGGTGGCCCACGCACCGGCGACGCCCGCCAGCACGACGGCCAGCACCGCGCCCGTACGCACCTTCCGCCGCACCCCGCCGACCCGTCCGAGCAGTGGCGGCCCGAAGCCGGTGGCGGAGTTGTAGAGCACATTCATCGGCCCGAAGAGCGTGGTCGCCCCGCGCAACGCCCCGACCGCCAACTGGCTGGCGACCAGCCCGAGCCCGAGCACGGCGATCTGGCTGGAGCCATTCCCGACTGCGAACTCGACGACGAACCGACGACCGAGATGGTCACGGCGGAGATACGAGCGCCAGCCGAGACTGGGGACGGGGGTGGGGGCGGAGGCGCGATTGGCGCCTCGCAGCCGCCTGGCGAGCAGCGCCCCGGCAAGGGCGAGCGCGGGCAGCGCGGACAGCCCCCACACCGCGACCAGCCGCGCCGCACTGCTCCCGTCCGGCTGCACCGCGAGCGCAGGGAGCACCGCGGCCAACCGCAACGCGTCGCCCGCCAGGGCGTAATGCGGCAGCTGCAGCGTCGAGAAGCAGTACCGCAGCACGTCCTGCACCAGCACCACGGGCAGCACGAGGCCGAGCGCGGTCAGCCCGGCCGCGACCTCCCCGGGCACGAAGGCGAGCACCGCGGCCGCCGCGCCACCGACCACGGTCGCGGCGAGCGCCGTGAAGCCCACGGCCCCACGACAGGCCGCCATCCGCTCCGCACCGCGCCGCAGCACGAGCGCCTGCCCCACGTAACTGGTCTCGACCCCGAGCAGAAGCGTGAACACCACGTAGACGACCGAGAACACCGCGAAATCGCGCACCGTCGACAGCCGCGCCGCCATCACCAACACCGCGATGTTGGTAAGCGCCGCCACCCCCTGATCAGCCACCGACGACAGCACGGCCCACCGCGCCCGCAACGCGCCCCCGTCCCCTCCCCCCGCCGCAGGCGACTCGCTCACCGCGAGCTGGACCGCACGCCGTCGCCGGCCTGCGAGCCGTAGCCGGCCTCGTCCGGTGGCGGGCCGAACTCCCCCGCCGCCGAGCCGTTGCCCGACTTCGCGCCGAGGGCGCCGGGCGGTCCCGGCGGGCCGGGGTCACCGTTCGCGCCCGATCCGCCGCCGGGCGACAGCACATCGTCCGCCGACAGCCCGCCCTGCTTGCGGCGTCGCCCCTTGCGGCCCTTCGGGTCGGTCCCGCCGTCGCCGAAGGAATGCAGCACCGCGCCCAGCACCGCACCGCCCGCGCCGCTGATCAGCTCGCGGACCCGGACCAGGTCCTCGCGGTGCACCTCGCGCGGGTCGCAGACGACCAGGACGCCGTCCACCCGGTCGGCGAGCGCGATGGCGTCCGCGTACGACAGCACCGCCGGAGCCAGCGCCACCACGACCGAACCGGGGGCGTCCGCCTCGGATATCAGCCGCGTCGCGGAGGCGGAGGTAAGAGCCCGCGCCGGATTGCGCACGCGGGCGCCGGGGATCAGGTCGAAGGCGCCCGACTCCCCCGCGTCGATCGGTATCTGCGTGCCGGTCGGCCAGCCGGTGTCGCCCTGCGGAGGATTGCGGACCCAGCCGGGGCGCACGCCCTCGGCGGTGCGCAGGCGTTCGTGCAGTGTCGGGGTGCGCAGGTCGGCCTCGACCAGCATTACCTCATGGCCCATCTCCACGAAGGACGCGGCCAGGTTCACCGACACGGCGGCAGCCGTATCGCTGCTGCCGCGCGGCGCGACCACCAGCAGTCGCCGCCGGTCGGCGAACCGCGGGCCGTAGGCCAGCCGGAAGGCCACCGAGCGATACTCCTCCGCGGCCCTGCCCACCGCCAGCAGCGGCCCGGGCCGGCGGCCGCGCGGCAGCTTGCCGAGCACCGGCGCGCGCAGCGCCCGCACCACATCGCCCTCCGACCGCGCCGTCGGGTCGAAGACCAGCCGCACCCACGCCGCCAGCAGCCCGACGCCGAGCCCGACCGCGGCGCCGAGCCCGAGCAGCATGAACAGGCCGGGCCCTGACGGCTCCTGCGGCTTCTCCGCCGTACGCACCACATAGCCGGGCGTGGTGTCGATGGCCTGCACCTTCGCCCGGTCGGACGTGATCTCGCCGATGCTCTGGCTGAGCGAGGCGCGGGCGGACAGCGCGGACTCCAGCGCCCGGCCCTCCCCCATGCCGGCGATGCGCCGGTCCAGGTCCTCGCGCTCCTGCACCAGCGGCTTGATCTGGCCGTCGTAATTCTTCACGTTCCGGTCGATGGTGCGCTCGATCTGCTGCCGCTTGTACGTCAGATAGGCCTTCGCGAAGGCGTTGGAGCGCTTGGCGGCGATCTCCGGATCCGCGGCCGCGTAACTGAAGCGCAGCACCATCGTGTTCGGCGGGTTGGTGACCTGCAGCCCGGACTGGACGCGGCGCCCGGCGTCGGCGCCGAGGTCGTCCTCGACCAGCCGCGCCACGGAGTTGCTCACCGCCGTCTGCCGCTCGGTGCCGACATTCTCCTTGATGCCGGAGCCCCCGCCGCCGGCCGGCGCGAACGGGTCGAGGCTCACCTGCCGGATGGTGACCTCACTCGTGGCCACATACGACTCGCCGCCGCCCAGGCCGATCCACCCGCCGCCGAGCAGCCCGAGCAGCACGCCGAGCACCAGCATCCCGCGATGCCGCAGCAGCTGCCGGAACTGATCGCGCAGCAGATCCGGTTCGTCCTGCGCCTGCGGCGCACGGAACTCCTGTGTCACTGTCCCCCCTTGGCCGGCATCCGAGCCAGTCGCTCCCCCGCGCCGGCTTCGTTCGTCCGTTCAGCATTCGGCCGTTCAGTACCCGGCCGTTCAGTATTCGTCCGCTCAGTATGAGCGCGCGGCGACCGCGGCTGCCTCCCCCTGTGGACAACCTCACCCACCGCCTCCTCCAGCAGCGCCGTAACCCGCGCAAGCCCCGCCTCCCGGCTCAGCTCGGCGTCCACATAGCGCGGCCCGGCCGCCCCCAAGTCATCGGCACGCGACGGCTCACCGGCCAGCTCGCGCACCGCCGCCACCACCGCCCCCGGGTCCTCCGGCGGCACGATCACCCCGGCCCCCGACCGCAGCACCTCCGCCGCCGTGCCGCCGTCCGCCGCCACCGACGCGACCACCGGCCGCCCCGCCGCGAAGTACGAGGTGAGCTTTGACGGCACGCTCATGTCCTGCACCGACGCCCGCTGCGCCACCGCCAGCACATCCGCCGCCGCCAGCACCTCGGGGAAGTCGTCCCCCGCGGCCGGCGGCAGGAAGTCCAGGTTCGGCAGCCCGCCGGCCAGCTCGCGCAGCGCGTCCCGCTGATTGCCGTCCCCCATCAGCACCACGCGTACGTCCGGCGCCTGCCGCGCCGCCGCGACCAGCACCTCGAGGCCCTGCTTGAAGCCCATGTTCCCGGAGTGCAGCACCACCGTCTGCCCGTCCCGCCAGCCCAGCCGGGCCCGGGTCTCCGCGCGCGGCCGCGAAGGGCGCGCCACATGCGACCAGTTGGGCACGAGGCGTATGCGGTCCTCGTCCACCCCCATCGCGACCACCCGCTCGCGGAAGGTCTCGTGTATCACCCCGATCAGCGCCGCGGACCGCAGCACCCGGCCCTCCACGGCCGCCGCGGCCGCCGCCGCCCGGCCGCCGCCCGCGATGCCGCTCTGCGCCGCCGCCGCGCCCATCAGGTCCTGCACCACCGGCACGAACGGCACCCCGTACCGCCGCGCCAGACGCGCCGCCAGCACCCCGCCGGCCAGGCTCGGCAGCTGCGCGGCCACCACGTCGGGCCGCCCCATCCGCGGCGGCGCCACCAGCCCGTGCCCCAGGATCGACGCCTCGTACAGCGCCCGCGTCAGCGCCGTCTGCCGCCGCGGCACGGTGTGCAGCCGGCGGTGCACCCGCACCCCGGCCCGCACCTCCTCCGCACGCCAACGCCCCCGGTACGCGGCGGCCGTTCGCCACTGCGGGTAGTGCGGCATCCCGGCCAGCACGTGCACCTCGGCGCCCAGCTCAGCCGCCCAGTGTTCGGCCGCTTGTGTGGCATACGGGCCGATACCCGCCTCTTCTGGTGCATAGTTGGTAGAGACGAGCAGAACACGCAACACGTAAGATTTCCCCCTCGTTAATGCCGAAGACCGCTATGGTTGACACTTCTGACGGCCGGGGGGTTGTGCCAGAAGTGACAGATTCCGTGGGGGGATTCAGAGATGCCGCATGTTGTCGGCTATGCACCAGGGGTCTACGACCTCTTTCACGTAGGCCACCTCAACATCCTCAGACACGCGCGCTCCCAGTGCGACTACCTGGTCGCGGGCGTCGTGTCCGACGAGATGGCCGAGCGTGCCAAGGGGCGGCCGCCCGTCATACCGCTGGTCGAGCGGCTGGAGATCGTCCGGTCGATACGGTTCGTGGACGCCGCGTTCGTCGAGACGGTGCCGGACAAGCTGGAGACCTGGCAGCAGGTCCGCTTCGACGTGATCTTCAAGGGCGACGACTGGCGGGGTACGTCCAAGGGCGCCCGGCTGGAGCGCGACTTCGCCACCGTCGGCGTGGAGGTCGTCTACTTCCCGTACACGGTGCACACCTCGAGCACCCAGCTGCGCCGGGCGCTCGACGTGCTCAGCGAGCCACTGCAGTCAGCTCCCGGAACCACTTCGCCAGGAACGCCGCAAGAAACAGCACGTTGACGGCGAAAAGCACGGCATATCCGGCGAGGAAGGCGTCCTCGCTGCCGAGCAGCAGGAAGACCAGGCAGAAGACGCCGTAGTCGACGGGCAGCAGGGCCACGGCGCGCACCCGCGAGGGTGCCGCCGCGGGCCCGCCCGCCGCCGGCTTCGCCCCGAGCTTGTCCCGCAGCAGCCCCGCGCAGAAGATCAGCACCGCGGCGAACTGGAACCCCAGCGGCAGCAGCAGCCAGCCCTCGCCGGGCAGTTCGAAGAAGCGGTAGAAGGAGATCAGCACGGCGGCGTGGATCGCGATGAGCTTCCCGCAGTCCACCACGTGGTCCAGCCACTCCCCCGCCGGGCTGCTCGCCTTCCGCAGCCGCGCCAGCTGCCCGTCGGCGGAGTCGAAGGCGAAGCCGAGCACCAGACCGGCGTAGACGAGCACGGCCAGCGTCCAGCCCGGGGGCACGAGCGCGACGGCCGCGATGGCGGCGGCGCTGAAGCCGGCGCTGATGAGCGTGACGTGGTTCGGATGCAGGCCCGCGACGTACGAGGCGGCCGCGAACCGGCGGCCCAACGGGCGGTTGATGTACCGCGAGTAGAGGGAAACTCCCTTGGCCGTTTTCTGCGCATTGCGCAGGTCTGTCAGCGCTGCCCCGTATGTCATGGGGGGATTGTGATCGCTACGGGCGCGAATGCGCAGCCGCTTGGTCAAAAGAGACTGAAATCACTGGACCGCCCGCTGCTGCTGAGGTAAGCCTCAGTTAAGTTAGGCCAGCCTAAATCCGCTGCGTCCCCTGGAGTCCCCGCCATGCGAGCCGTCCGTCTGTCTGTCTCCGTAGCTGCCGCCGCGGCCCTCACCGCCGGCGTCGCCGGCTGCGCCGAGAAGAGCGACGGCGCCTCCGGCGACGGCGCCATCCAGGTCACCGCCACCGACAGCAAATGCGATGTCTCGGACAAGGAGTTCCCGGCCGGACACGTGAAGCTGGCCGTCGAGAACAAGGGCTCCAAGGTCACCGAGGTGTACATCTACGCCCCCGGCGACCGGATCGTCACCGAGCGGGAGAACATCGGCCCCGGCACCAAGGCCGAGATCACCGCCGAGGTCCGCGCCGGCGACTACCAGATCGCCTGCAAGCCCGGCATGAAGGGCCACGGCATCCGCCAGGACGTGAAGGCCAGCGGCAAGGGCGCGGCGAAGAAGCTCGACCCGCGCCTGGACAAGGCGGTGGCCGAGTACCGGAAGTACGTGCAGACCCAGGCCGACGAAACCCTCCCGCTGGCGCAGAAGTTCGCCGACGCCGTCAAGGCCGGCGACATCGACGCGGCCAAGGCGGCGTACGCCCCGTCCCGGATCGGCTGGGAGCGCACCGAGCCGGTGGCGGAGTCCTTCGGCGACATCGACCCGAAGGTCGACGTGCGCGAGGACGGCCTGGAGAAGGGCCAGAAGTGGACCGGCTGGCACAAGCTGGAGAAGGCCCTCTGGCAGGACGAGAAGATCACCGGGGCCGACAAGAAGCTCGCGGACACCCTCATGAAGGACCTCAAGGACTGGGTGCAGAAGGTCGGCCGCGCCGACATCAACCCCACCTCGATGGCGAACGGCGCCAAGGAGCTCCTCGACGAGGTCGCCACCGGCAAGGTCACCGGTGAGGAGGAGCGCTACAGCCACACCGACCTGGTCGACTTCAAGGCCAATGTCGAGGGCGCGCAGAAGTCGTACGAGCTCCTGCGGCCGGTCGCCGCGAAGAACGACCCGGAGCTCGCCAAGGAGCTGGACACCCAGTTCAAGGCGATCAACAAGCAGCTGGCCGGCTACGAAGAGGGCGACGGCTACGTCTCGTACGACACGGTCGGCAAGAAGGAGCGCAAGGAGCTCTCCGACGGCGTCAACGCCCTCGCCGAGCCGCTGTCCAAGCTCGCCGCCGCGGTTGTGAAGTAGGGGGTACGGCCATGGCCGATGACCAGCTCGACGAGAACACGGAGCGGCCCGCGACCTCGCGTCGCGCCGTCCTCGGCTGGGGCGGCGCGGGGCTCGCGCTCGGCGCCGCCACGGCCGGCGGGGCGGCGGCCGCCGTCGCCTCCGGCGGCGATTCCGGTACGGCCCCGGTCGCCGACAGCGGCGCCGCGGTGGCCTTCCACGGCGCGCACCAGGCCGGGATCGCCACGGCCGTCCAGGACCGGCTGCACTTCGCGGCGTTCGACGTCACCACCGAGGACCGCGCGGAGCTCATCGCCGTACTGAAGAAGTGGACGCGGGCGGCCGAGCGGATGACCGCGGGCCGCAGCGTCGGCGAGGGCGCGGTGAGCGAGCTGGCGGAGGCGCCGCCGGACGACACCGGCGAGGCGCTGGGACTCAAGCCGTCCCGGCTGACACTCACCATCGGCTTCGGCCCCGGCCTCTTCGAGAAGGGCCGCTTCGGCCTCGAGGACCGCCGCCCGGAGGCGCTGATCGACCTGCCCGCCTTCCCCGGCGACAACCTCGACAAGAACCGCAGCGGCGGCGACATCTGCGTCCAGGCCTGCGCCGACGACCCGCAGGTGGCGGTGCACGCGATCCGCAATCTGGCCCGTATCGCCTTCGGGAAGATGGCGGTCCGCTGGTCGCAGCTCGGCTTCGGCAAGACCTCCTCGACCACGCCCGACGCCCAGACGCCGCGCAACATGATGGGCTTCAAGGACGGCACCCGGAACATCGCCGGGACGGACAAGAAGGCGCTCACCAAGCACGTCTGGGTCTCCGGGAAGGACGGCCCGGGCTGGATGGCCGGCGGCTCGTATCTCGTCGCCCGCCGCATCCGCATGCACATCGAGACCTGGGACCGGACCTCGCTGAAGGAGCAGGAGGACATCATCGGCCGCGACAAGGGCGAGGGCGCCCCCTTCGGCAAGTCGAAGGAGCGCGACGAACCCAACCTCAAGGCGATGCTGCCGGACGCCCATGTGCGGCTGGCGCACCCGGACTCCAACAGCGGCGCGCAGATGCTGCGCCGCGGCTATTCCTTCACCGACGGCACCGACGGCCTCGGGCGGCTGGACGCGGGCCTGTTCTTCCTCGCCTATCAGCGGGACGTACGGGACGGATTTGTGCCCGTGCAGCAGAGCCTGGCGCGCAAGGACACCCTCAACGAGTACATCCAGCACGTCGGTTCCGCGATCTTCGCCGTCCCGCCGGGCGTGCGCGACACCCGCGACTGGTGGGGCAGGGAGCTGTTCTCCTGATGTTTGCCGGCAACTATCTGATCGGCCTGCGCGAGGGCCTCGAGGCCAGCCTGGTCGTGTGCATCCTGATCGCGTATCTGGTGAAGACCGGGCGGCGGGAGGCGCTGCGCCCGGTGTGGCTGGGCGTGGCCGCCGCCGTAGCGCTGTCGGTGGTCTTCCAGGCGGCGCTGCAGCTGACCGAGAACGAGCTGACCTTCGAGGCCATCGAGCTGCTCGGCGGCTCGCTGTCGATCGTCGCGGTCGGCCTGGTCACCTGGATGATCTTCTGGATGAAGCGCACGGCGCGGCATCTCAAGGCGGAGCTGCAGGGCAAGCTGGACGCCGCGCTGGACATGGGCAAGGGCGCGCTGGTGCTGGTCGCCTTCCTGGCCGTCGGCCGGGAGGGCATGGAGACCTCGCTGTTCGTGTGGACCTCGGTGCGCACCAGCACCGAGGGCTCGACGACGCCGATGCTGGGCGCGCTGCTCGGCATCCTCACCGCCGTGGCGATGGGCTGGCTATTCTACCGCGGGGCGTTGAAGATCAATCTGGCGAGGTTCTTCACCTGGACCGGCGCGATGCTGGTGGTCGTGGCCGCGGGCGTGCTCGCGTACGGGATGCACGATCTGCAGGAGGCGCGCTTCCTGCCGGGCCTGGGCAACAAGGCCTTCGACATCAGCTCGACCTTCGACTCGGGCAGCTGGTACGGGACGCTGCTGAAGGGCATCTTCAACTTCCAGCCGGACCCCACCTGGCTGCAGGTCGTGATGTGGCTTGCGTATATCGTCCCCACGCTGTTCCTGTTCCTGCGCCCGGGTAAGGTTTCGAACCATGTCTCACCCCAGGTCCCACCCCAGACTCCTCGCGACGGCGCTGCTGAGCGCCCTGCTGACGACGGCGGCGACCGGGTGCGTCACGGTGCACGGGGAGACGAAGCTCCGGCCGGCGGCGACAAAGACTGAGGCCGCGCGGGTCCTGGAGGAGTTCACCAATGACAACAACAAGGCGAACCGCACCCTCGACCGCGGCCTGAACCGCGAGATCGAGACCGGCCCGCTGGGCGCCATCGACCAGGCCGGCCTGAAGGCGCGCAAGAAGCAGAACCCCAACGGCAATCCGGACTACACGCCGCTGGAGCTGACGGACCCGAAGTATCTGATCCCGAAGCAGGCAGGCTGGCCGCGCTGGTTCGTCGCCGACGCCCGCGCCAACCGGCCCTCGGCGGACACCAAGAACCGCTGGCTCGTCCTCTTCGAGAAGAAGGCGGAGGGCAAGCCGTGGAAGGCCGCGTACCTGTCGGTCATGCAGCCCGGTGAACTGCCGGACCTGGCCCGCGACAAGGACGGCTATGTGAAGCCGGTCGAGCCGGGCCCGGAGGAGCGGCTTTCGACGCCGGTGCCGGACCTGGACACGTCGTACGTGAACTACCTGAAGTCCGGCGGCAAGAACCCGGGCTTCGCGCCGGGCCAGCACACCACGCAGTGGGTCGAGGAGCGCAAGAAGCAGGCGAAGCAGCCGGGTTATGTCACGCAGTTCCGGGACACCCCGGCGGCGGGGTTCGCGACGTACGCGCTGCGCACCAGGGACGGCGGGGCGCTGGCGTTCTTCTCCACCCGGCACTTCGCGAAGCAGACGGTGGCGCCGGGCCGGACGATCCGCCTCGACGGCGTGGTGAAGGCGCTACTGACGGGCGAGGCGAAGCGCTCGGTGACGCTGGAGTGGGTCTCGGAGCAGGCCGTCCTGGTGCCGAAGAAGGGCAAGAAGGGCGACGTGGAGTTCCTGAACCGGATCCAGGGCCTGGTGGGGGCGAAGGGCGAGTAGCGCCTTACCGCGCCCTCAGCCCATCGGCCAGGCGGCCTGCTCGGCCGCCTCTTCCCGGCCCATGTAGGTCGCGCAGGCGTCGGTCAGCGTCTCCAGCAGCGTGAGCGGGTCCGGCAGCGCCAGCTCGGGCCCGCGCACCCACTCCACGCTCTCGCCGCCGGGCAGCCGCGCCGGCGGCACCAGTGCGTACGACCCGCGGCAGTGCCAGCGCAGCCCGGGGTGCTCATCCATGGTCTCGGGGTGGCAGTCCAGCTCGCACGGCCACCACTCGTCCTCGTCCTCGGGAGTGCCGCGGGTGGTGGTGAAGAACAGCATCCGCCCGGTCAGCGGCGACTCCCCCGCCTGCGCCACGGGCCCGACGGCGACGCCGTCCGCCTCCAGCTGCTCGAGCGCCTGCCGTCCGGCATCCAGCGGTACGTCGAGGACGTCGTGGTTACGGCCGGTGGCCGTGATGAAGTTCGCCTCCGGCTGCGCGGCCAGCCAGCGCTCGACGCGCTGCGGCTCGGTGCTCGCCTGGGTGTGCCAGGCGAAGGAGACGGGGTGGCGGCCTGGGGTGGGACAGCCGACGCGGTCACAGGAACAGCCATACCCCTCGGGGTACGCGGCGGGGGCCAGTGGCAGGCCGGCCTCGGCGGCGGCGAGCACCAGCTCGCTGCGGCGGGCGGCGGCGAGGCCTGCGGCCGATGCGACCGCGGCCGAGCGGGTGGACCCGCGCTGCAGCCACTGCGGGAACCTGCGGTTACGCCCCTTGCCCTGTGCCATGTATCCCCTCACCTCGGCCCCTGCGAGCCGCTCGTCCCCGGGGGCTCGCAGTGCCATGCTCCCACGCCGCGGCACGTCGCCTTGCCGGTTACCGGGCAATCCTGACGGGTGATGCGTGGGTCATCGGCATGAAACAGGGGACGACTCGCCCTAATCTGGTCTTTATGATCACAACCTATGTGGTAGCGGGATTAACCACCCTCACCACCGCCGCCGCCCTGGCACCGGGTGCCGGAGCCGCCGGACGCGTCACGTCCGCCGCCGAGCTGCCCGGAATCGTCTACACCGCACATCGCGGCGGCGCCCTGGAGGCGCCGGAGAACAGCATGTCGGCCCTCCGCGCCAGCTACCGCAGCGGGCGGGCGCACGTGCTGGACTTCGACACCCGAATGTTGCGCGACGGCACTCTAGTTGTGATCCATGACGCCACTCTTGACCGGACCACGAACAAGTCGGGGCGGGTGAGTGATCTCACCGCCGCCCAGTGGAAGAAGGTACGGGTGGAGCCGGACCCGTCACTGAAGGCCCGCTTCCGCCCGGAGCCGGCGCCGACGGTGGCGCAGGTGCTGAAGGAGTTCGGCGGAAAAGCCGTGCTCACCATGGAGGCCAAGGACCCGGCGAGCATCCCGCGGATCGCCGCCGAACTGGAGCGGCGCGGGCTCACCGGCTCCGTCTTCGTGAACACCAACTCCCCCGCCGTGGCCCGGAAGGTGCATCAGCTGGGGCTGCTGTCGCAGCTGTGGCGCTCGAAGAAGCAGATGCGCCATGACCACCCGAAGCGGTGGCGCGGCTTCGTGGACGTCTTTGACGTCGATCACCGGGCGCGGGGCGAGGACCTGCGGAAATTCGACAAGGCAGGGGTGGGCCGGGTCTGGGCGCATACCGTCAACACGGTGGCCGCCCGGGACCGGGCCGCGCAGCACGGCTGCGACGGCTTCGAGACGGATGCGCCGGGGTTGCTGTCCCGGACGCCCATGGCCTGAGGCGCCGCGCCTTACGCGGCGATCCCGCGCAGCGCCAGCTCGACGACGCGGTCCGCGTACGCGTGGTCCATCGGCAGGGTGCGCAGCAGCCACCGGTGGGCCAGCGGGCCGACGAGGAGGTCTGTGGCCACCCGGACGTCGACGTCGTCGGCGATGTGCCCGGCCGCGCGGGCGGCGGTGAAGCGCTCGACGTAGAGGTCGAGCTGCGGGCCCAGCACCCGCCGGTTGAACTCCTCGGCCAGGGCCGGGTCCGTGACCGCCGCCGCGGCCAGCGCCCTGGCCGGGCGGTCGTAGACGTCGCGGTTGAGCTCGTCGACCGTGGCGCGCAGCACCTCCTTGAGGTCGGCCTCCAGGTCACCCGTGTCGGGCAGTTCGTGCTGCCCCTGCGCGGCGTCCTCGCTGACGGCCGTGAAGGCGTCCAGCAGCACGGCGGCCTTCGAGGGCCACCAGCGGTAGATCGTCTGCTTGCCGACTCCGGCTCGGGCGGCGATGCCCTCGATGGTCAGCTTCTCGTAGCCGGTCTCGCCGACCTGATCGAGGGCGGCGTCGAGGATGGCGCGCCGGGACCGCTCACTGCGGCGGGAGGCGTCGGGCTTACGGGCGGTAGCGGGCATGCCCCCGAGAATACCCGTTGACAAGACGGTCCGTCTCGTCGCACACTCGGGAACCTGGCGAGACGAACCGTCTCGCTTCACTCGACCGAAGGGAACCCACCATGTCCAAGGGACGCGCCGGAAACATGCTCGGAGTCGGCGGCACCCGCTCCAAGCTCTCCCGCAAGGACCTGCGCGGCGGCGGCAACGGCCGTATTGGCGCAGGCACCGACCCGATGGCGCAGAAACGCGAGCTGCTCCGCAAGTTGCAGGAGGGCCGTACGGGTTGATGCCGCGGTGTCGACCCGTGCGCCAGGGCTCCTCGCGCCGCACCATGGGGCATACGCGCGTACGCGATCCGTACGCCTGGTCCCAAGGTGACCCCAGCGTGAGGAGCCCTCATTGCGCACTGCCTCGCCGCGCCGCTACCTGATGTGCCCACCGGCGCACTTCTCGATCAGCTACTCCATCAACCCCTGGATGGACCCGGCCAAGCCCGTGGACCCGCAGCTCGCCCACGCCCAGTGGGACGACCTGCGCCGTACCTACCTCTCCCTCGGCCATGAGGTCGAGCTCCTCGACCCGGAGCCGGACCTGCCCGACATGGTCTTCGCGGCGAACGGCGCCACCGTCATCGACGGGCGCGTCTTCAGCGCCCGCTTCGCCTACCCGCAGCGCGCCGGCGAGGCCCCGGCCCAGCGCCGCTGGTTCCGCGCCCACGGCTATACGGACATCGGCCTGCCGCAGCACGTCAACGAGGGCGAGGGCGACTTCACGGTCGCGGGCCCGTATCTCCTGGCAGGCCGCGGCTTCCGCTCCAGCCCCGATTCACACGCCGAGGCGCAGGAGTTCTTCGGCCGCCCGGCGATCGGCCTGGACCTGATCGACCCGCGCTACTACCACCTCGACACGGCCCTGTGCGTCCTGGACGACGGCCCGTCCCCCGACGTCATGTACTACCCGGACGCCTTCTCCCCCGGCAGCCGCTCCGTCCTCGCCGCCCTCTTCCCCGACGCCCTCATCGCCTCCCGCGAGGACGCGGAGGCCTTCGGCCTCAACGCGGTCAGCGACGGCAAGCACGTGCTCCTCCCCCAGGCGGCAGTCGGGCTGTTCACCCCACTCCGCGCCCGCGGTTACGAGCCCATCGCCCTGGACCTCACCGAGCTGCTGAAGGGCGGCGGCAGCGTCAAGTGCTGCACCCAGGAGCTCAGAGGTCGTCCTCCGGAGCCTCCGGCTCCCCCGGGGGATTCCAGCTAGCGCCCCAGCCGGCGTCGCGCGCCTGCCGGTACAACGGCCCGAGCCGCTTGCTGACGTTCCGCCGCTCCAGGGTCTCCTCGCCGGTGCACAGGTCGAGCATGACGAGCCCCTTCCGTACGAGCGGATGGCGCACGACGCGATTCGCGGCGGGCACGCTGTCCGGGACAGCTACCGGACGCACGGCGGCGACGTAGGAGAACTTCTCGTCCTCGTAGCCGAGCTCTCCTCCCTTCACCTGCCGGTGGAGGGAGGAGCGCTGCACCCGCGCCGCGAAGTGGCACCAGTCGGCGCCGGTCTCGATGGGGCAGTGGCCGCTGTGCGGACAGGGCGCGGCGACGCTGAACCCGGCCTCGATCAGCAGGTCGCGCGCCTCCATGACCCGGAGATACCCCTCGGGCGTGCCCGGCTCGACCACCACCACCGCCGCCTGGGCGCTCTCGGCGGCGGCGCTCAGCACGGCCCGCCGGGCGGGATCGGTGAGCTCGCCGAGCACGTACGAGACGGTCACCAGGTCGGCGGCGCGGAGCTGCAGGTCCTCGCCGATGACCTGCTGGCACCAGTCGGCGGAGGCGAGCGCGGGCGCCTCGGCGCCGCCGCCGTTCGCCAGCTCCTTGCCGATCGCGAGGGCGGGCTCGGCCCAGTCCAGCACGGTGGTGCTGCGCTCGCCGCCCGGCCAGGCGTCCTCGACCGCCCACACCGCGGCGCCGGTGCCGCCGCCGATGTCGGCGTGGCTGGCCGGGGCCCACGCGGGCGCGGCCTCGCGCAGCCCGCCGAGCGCGGCCCGTACGGCCTGGAAGGTGGCGGGCATCCGGTACGCCGCGTACGCCGCGACATCGGTGCGGTCGCGCAGCACGGGCGCGCTGGTCGGGGTCTCGCCGCGATAGGCCTCGATCAGCCGCTCCACGGCCCGGGCGGCCTGCCGCGCCGGCACCCCGTCGAGCACATCGCCGAGCCTGCCGCGCAGGGCGTCTTCGGTGCGGGTCACGGCCCGAGCCTAACGGGACGCAGAGGCCCCGCCGCGCACCACCCGCACCCCCTCCCGGGGGGCATCTCGTGCGCGGCCCCGGGTACCGCGTCACCCTTGGAGGTGATGCGGATGACATTCGACACCGTCATCGTCGGCGCGGGGTCCGCCGGCGGAGTGCTCGCCGCGCGCCTGTCGGAAGACCCCGGGCATTCCGTGCTGCTGCTGGAGGCGGGGCCCGATCTCGGCGTGGACCCGGCGGCGCTGCCACACGATGTCGCCGATGCCGGGGACGTCGGCGCGACCGACTACGACTGGGGCTTCGAGGCCGCGTTCGGCCCGCTGGGGCGCCGCTCCGCGGTGCATGCAGGGCGGCTCGTCGGCGGCAGCTCGGCGACCAACAACGTCATGGCCCTGCGTGGCCGTCCGGCCGACTACGACGGCTGGCACGGCTGGTCCGCCGACCAGGCGCTCGCCGCCTTCGAGCGGGTGGAGCGGGACCTCGACTTCGGTGCCCGCCGCGGCCACGGCGACACCGGCCCGGTCCCGATCCGCCGTTACGCCCCGGAGGAACTCCCGCCGCATCAGCGGGACTTCATGACCGCCTGCGAAGCGGCCGGCTACCGGCCCGTCGCCGACCTCAACCTCGCCGGGGCGACCGGCGTGGGCCCGCTGCCGCTCAACGCCGTCGACGGCGTACGCCAGTCCACCGCGCTGACCTACCTCGCCGCCGCCCGCGACCGGCCCAACCTCACCATCAGGCCGGGCCGGGCCGCGGACCGGGTGCTGATCCGTAACGGCCGCGCCACCGGCGTCCGGCTGGCGGACGCCGAGGAGATCACCGCCGACCGGGTCGTGCTCGCGGCGGGCGCCTACGGCAGCCCCGCCGTCCTGCTCCGCTCCGGCCTCGGCCCGGCCGCGGAGCTCCGCGAGCTCGGCATCGGCGTACGGCAGGACCTGCCGGGCGTGGGCGCGAACCTGCACGACCACCCGCTGCTGCGGCTGCTCTACGCGGCCCGCGGCGAACCCCGCGCGCTGCCCTGCCAGACCGTCCTGCAGACCCAGTCGGAGCCCGACGAACCCGCGCCCGACCTGCAGATCTTCCCCAGCGCCCTGGCGCCCGGCGAGACCGGCAGCCGGCTGCAGCTGCTGGTCGCCCTGCTGCGCCCGCACTCCCGCGGCCGGGTCCGGCTGGCCTCGGCCGACCCGGCGGCACCGCCGCTCATCGACCTCGGCCTGCTCGACCACCCCGACGATCTGCCCCGGCTGCGCGCCGGCGCCCGCGAGGCCCGGCGGCTGGCCGCCACCGCCCCGTTCAGCACCCACCTGGACGGTGAGCTGTGGCCCGGCGCCGGCGTCACCGCGGACGACGCCCTGGACGAGGCGATCCGGGGCAGCGTGAACGTCTACCAGCACCCGGTGGGCACCTGCCGGATGGGCCCGGCGACCGACCCCGGCGCGGTCGTCGACCCGGCCGGGCGGGTGCACGGCATCGACGGGCTGCACGTGATCGACGCGTCGATCATGCCGGCCATCCCGGCCGCCAATACGAATCTGCCGACCCTGATGCTCGCCGAGCACTGCGCGAAGTCGCTGGCGGCGTAGGCGTAGCGGCTACCGCTTCTTCTTCCGCGTCATCCCCACGAAGGCCACCACCGCGAGCACCGCGCAGGTCACCTGCACGATCGCCATCGGTACCGCCGTGCGCTCGCCCGCGACCCCGACCAGGGGCGAGGCGATGGCGCCGATCAGGAAGAAGGACGTGCCCAGCAGCGCGGAGGCGGAGCCGGCCGCGTGCGGGGTGCGCATCAGGGCCAGGGTGTTGGCGTTCGGCAGCACCAGCGCCATCGCCGACATCAGGACGAAGAGCCCGGCGGCGATCGGGACCAGGCCGACCCGGCCGAAGACGCCCGTCGCCATCAGCAGCAGCGCCACCGCCGCCGCGACCACCACCGCGAGACCCGCGCCGAGCGCGGCGTCGAGGCTGACGCGGCCGACCAGGACGCGGCCGTTGAGCTGGCCCACCGCCACCATGCCGATGGCGTTCAGGCCGAAGAGGAGGCTGTACGTCTGCGCGGACGCCCCGTACAGCTCCTGGATCACGAACGACGACGCCGATACGTACGCGAAGAGGGCCGCGAAGGCGAGGCTGCCGGCGATCACGTAACCGCTGAAGACGCGGTCGGCGAGGAGGTCGCGGAGGGTCTTCAGGGTCGCGGTGAAGCCGCCGGTGTGGCGGCGCGCGGGGTCCAGGGTCTCGGGGAGCCAGCGGGCGACGACGGCGGTGAGCAGCACGCCGACCACCACCAGCACCCAGAAGATGCCGCGCCAGTCGGTGAACTGCAGCACCTGCCCGCCGACCACCGGCGCGACGATCGGGGCGGCGCCGGAGACCAGCATCAGCGTGGAGAAGAAGCGGGCCATCGCCAGCCCGTCGTACATGTCGCGGACCACGGCCCGCGCGATGACCACCCCGGCCGCGCCGGCCAGGCCCTGGACCAGCCGGAAGCCGGTCAGCGCGCCGGACGTCGGCGCCAGGGCGCAGGCGGCCGTGGCGAAGATGTAGAGCACCATGCCCGCCAGCAGCGGGCGGCGGCGGCCCCAGCGGTCGCTCATCGGCCCGACGATCAGCTGGCCGAGCGCCAGGCCCGCGAGACAGGTGGTGAGGGTGAGCTGGATGCCCGCCGCCGAACTCCCCAGGTCCGCCGCCGCGTCGGGCAGCGCGGGAAGGTACATGTCCATCGACAGCGGCGGCATCGCCGTCAGACCGCCCAGCAGCAGGACGGTCAGAAGCCCGGCGCGGCGGCGGGGGCCGGGCGCCGGGCTGGCTGAGTGAGTCGTTTCAATCTCGGTCTGTGTGCGGCTATGACCGCTCTCCGACATGGGGGCCTCTCATGCGTCGTACGGGACCCCCCTACGATGTCATGCCGGATTCAGCCCGGGATTGCCCGCCTCCGTTACGAAGGAGGCGGTCGTCGCGATCGAGCCTCCCGGCGTGGTGACCCCGGACATGGTGCGGTAGTCCGCCCGCGCCTGGTCCCGGTCGAGCGCGATCTTCACATAGCCGCGGCGGCCGTTGAAGAACTTCATGTGCGGGTTGGCCTGCATGTACGCGTCCCAGGTCGGCGGCTTGTCGACGCCGTCCTTGCCGCTGCTGATCGACGTGGTGACGAACTCCGTGCCGAGGGTCTTGGAGCCCTGGTCGTCGAAGTCCTTCTTGATGTCGAAGGCGTAGTGGACGTGCACATCGCCGGTGAGCACCATCAGGTTCTCCGCCCCCGAGGCCTCGAAACCGGCCAGCAGCCGCTCGCGGGAGGCCGGGTAGCCGTCCCAGGAGTCCATGCTGACCTTGTAGTCGGCGGTCGAGCGGTCCCGCCGCTGGGAGAAGGTGACCTGCTGCGGAATGATGTTCCACAGCGCGGACGAGCGCTTCCAGCCGTCCAGCAGCCACCGCTCCTGGGTGGCGCCTGTCATGGTGCGGGACGGGTCGGTCGACTCCGGGCCCGGCGCGTCCCAGCCGTCGCCGTACGCCTGGTCGCTGCGGTACTGGCGGGTGTCGAGGATGTCGAACTGGGCGAGGGTGCCGTACCGCAGCCGCCGGTAGAGCTGCATGTCGGGGCCGGACGGGCGCTGCGGGCGGCGCAGCGGCTGGTGCTCCCAGTACGCGCGGTAGGCGGCGGCGCGGCGGGCGAGGAAGCCCTCCGGCGGATTGCCGTTCTCGTCCTGGTCGCCGGCGTAGTTGTTCTCGGTCTCGTGGTCGTCCCAGGTGGGCATGAAGGCGTGCGCGGCGTGCGCGGCCTTCAGGTCCGGGTCGGTCTTGTAGAGGGCGTAGCGCAGCCGGTAGTCCTCCAGCGCGACGGTCTCGCGGTTGAAGACGTCGGGGAGGACACGGTCGGTGTAATTACGGGCGCCGCCGACGGAGTTGACGGCGTACTCGTAGAGATAGTCGCCCAGGTGGAAGACGCAGGCGAGGTCTTCCTCGGCCAGATGCTTGTACGCCGTGAAGTAGCCGTCGTGGTACGCCTGGCAGGAGACGATGCCGAAATTCAGCGCGCCATTGCGGGCGCCGGTGGCCGGCGCGGTGCGGGTGCGGCCCACGGGGCTGATGTGACGGCCGGCCCTGAAACGATAGAAGTAGCGGCGGTCGGCCGAGAGGCCGGAGGCCTCGATGTGCACGGTGTGGTTGAACTCGGGGTGCGCCGGCGTGGTCCCGCGCCGGGCGATCCGGCGGAAGCCCTCGTCATGCGCGATCTCCCAGGCCACCGGGAAGGCGGTGGCCGGCAGCCCGCCGCCGCTCTCGTACGGCTTCGGGGCCAGCCGGGTCCACAGCACGACGCCGTCGGGGTGCGGGTCGCCGGAGGCGACGCCCAGGGTGAACGGGTCGTCCTTGATCGTCTTCGGGTCGCCCTCGGCGGCGTGCGCCTGCGGCAGGTTGGTGGTGAAGGCGAGCGCGGCGGCCGCGGAGGTGACGGTGACGAAGCGACGGCGGCTCAACCGGGAGGCGGCAGCGCGCAGTTCGGAATCGTGCGGCGAATGTGTCATACACGCAGTCGAGTGCCGAGAGTGGTCTAGTCCCTGTCGCGTACACAACACAGACATGACGGGCGAGTGAGATCAGCGTCAGGATCGGGACGGGCGGGGCATTCTGCCCAACACCCTCATAGACTCCGTGACATGGCTGAGCTGATCGGGAAGGACGGGACCTGGACCTTCGACGGGGACCTCGTCCGGATCGTGCCCGGCACCGACCGCGGGGTGCACAAGCTGCGCCGGCTGCTGGGCGAGGTCGCGGTGCCGCTGGAGGCGGTGGCGGGGATCGCGTACGAGGCGGGGAAGAAGGGCGGCCGGCTGCGGCTTCGGCTGCGGGACGGGGCCTGCCCGCTGCAGCAGGCGACCGGCGGGGCGCTGCCGGACGACGCGAGTCCGTACCAGGTGAAGGCGGACAGCGGCCGGACCGGCGTGGCCGAGTACTTCGCGGACGAGGTGCGCCGCGCGCTGCTGCTGGAGCAAATCCCGGACGGTCCCGCGGACCGCTATCTGATCGCCGGGCCCTCGGTCCCGCTGTCGGGGGACGGCCTGGACGGCACCGCCTCGTTCGACGGCGAGACGGTGCGGGTGGAGTGGAACTGGCTCGTCGAGGACAGCAAGAAGCACGCGGGCAACCGGGTCTTCACGCTCCAGGACCTGGTGGGCGTCGAGTGGTCCCCGGCGACCGCGCTCGGGGTCGGCGCCCTGCGCTTCAAGCCGCGCGGGCTGCTGACCCAGCTCAAGCCGGATCACGACCCGAACTGCCTGGCGCTGTGGGGCTTCAGGAAGGAGAGCGGGGCGACCGCCCTGATCGCCGCGGCGGTCACGGCCCGGCTGCCGCACCCGGCGGCGGTCGAGGACGCCGTGCCGCCGGCGAAGGCCCTGCCCGCGGATGCGCCGCCCGCGGCGGGGGACGACCACGACGCGATACTGCGCCGGCTGCGGGAGCTCGGCGAGCTGCACCGGGAGGGCGTCCTCACGGACGACGAGTTCGCCGTCGCCAAGCAGGCCGTCCTCGGCCGGCTGGCCGGGGGTGAGGGGTGATCGGCACCCGGGTTAGCCTGCGGTTATGAGCAGCCTCGAAGAGTCGAACACCGCCGCCCCCAAGGTCGCCGTCGTCACCGGAGCCGGGTCCGGGATCGGGCGGGCCGTCGCGCTCACCCTCGCCGACGCCGGCTGGAGCGTGGTGCTCGCGGGCCGTCGCAAGGCGCCGCTGGCCGGCACGGCGGAGCTGGCGGGGAACGGCAGCGCCGTGTCCGCGGTGCCGACCGACGTGACCGACCCGGCCGAGGTGGCGGCGCTCTTCGAGACGGCGCGCGAGCGGCACGGCCGCGTGGACCTGCTCTTCAACAACGCGGGCATGTTCGGCCCCGCCGTCCCCCTGGACGAGCTCGCCTACGATGACTGGCGCGGCGTCGTCGACGTGAACCTCACCGGCTCGTTCCTGTGCGCCCAGGCCGCCTTCCGGCTGATGAAGGCGCAGGACCCGCAGGGCGGCCGCATCATCAACAACGGCTCGGTCTCCGCGCACGCCCCGCGCCCGCACAGCGCCGCGTACACGGCGACCAAGCACGCGATGACCGGGCTGACGAAGTCGCTGTCCCTGGACGGCCGCCCGTACCGGATCGCCTGCGGGCAGATCGACATCGGGAACGCGGCCACGGACATGACGCAGAAGATGCAGACCGGCATTCTGCAGGCGCACGGCGGCACGGCCGTCGAGCCGGTGATGGACGTCGCGGACGTGGCCCGCACCGTGCTGCACATGGCCGCGCTGCCGCTCGAGGCGAACGTTCAGTTTGCGACAGTCATGGCCACCAACATGCCACTCGTCGGGCGGGGTTGAGCAGGAAGCGGTCAAAGACCCATACTCCTGCCCCATGAGTTCCCCTAGCCTCTACGAGACCATCGGCGGCGCCCCCGCCGTCGGCGCCGCCGTCGACGACTTCTACGTCCGCGTGCTCGCCGACCCCGAGCTGGCCGGATACTTCACCGGCGTCCCGATCGACAAGCTGAAGGCCCACCAGCGCGACTTCATCGGCGCCGCCCTGGGCGGCCCGGAGGCGTACGAGGGCCTCGGCATGGAAGCCGCGCACGCCAAGCTCGGCATCACCCCGGAGCACTTCGACCGCGTGGTCGGCCACCTGGCCGGCACGCTGGAGTCCCTCGGCGTGGACGCCCCCACCATCAAGGAGATAGCCGGCGCCCTCGCTCCCCTGAAGGCGGACATCGCCCAAGGGGCTTAGCCTCGCGAAGTATGAGCGACCTGGGCGGACTCCCCCACGTCCAGCCCATGCTGGCCGTGTCCGGCAGCCTGCCGTCGGCCACCGCCGATGAGCACTTCGGATACGAGCTGAAGTGGGACGGGGTGCGGGCCGTCGCGTATATCCCCGGCGACGGCTCGCTCACCCTGCTCACCCGGAACGACAACGACGTCACCGCCCAATACCCGGAGCTGGCCCCGCTCGGCGAGGCGCTCGCCGCCACCCCGTGCGTCCTGGACGGCGAGATCGTCGCCCTCGGCCCGGACGGCCGCCCGTCCTTCGCCGACCTGCAGCGCCGGATGAACCTCACCAAGGCGGCGGTGATCGAGCGGCTGTCGGCGGAGGTCCCGGTCGACTACATGGCCTTCGACGTCATGCACCTCGCCGGGCGCGACACGACCCGCGAGCCGTACGAAGAGCGCCGCACCCGCCTCGAAGGCCTGGACGTGAACGGCCCGCGCTGGTCCACACCCCCGTACTGGTCGGGCCACGGCGAGCAGGCGCTGGAGCTGACCCGGGAGCACGGCCTGGAGGGTCTCGTCGCCAAGCGGCTGACCTCGGCGTATCTGCCGGGCCGACGCAGCGACAGCTGGCTGAAGATCAAGAATGTCCGGACCCAGGAGGTCCTCATCGGCGGCTGGACCCAGGGCGAGGGCCGCCGCCGCGGCGCGCTGGGCGCGCTGCTCGTCGGCATCCCGGGCCCTGACGGCCTCCGCTACGCGGGCAGCGTCGGTACGGGCTTCAGCGAGCACGCACTCGAGCGCCTGCAGGAACTGCTCGACCCACTGGAGCGCGAGACCAGCCCCTTCAACGGCCCGGTCGCCGACCGCCACGTCCGCAGCGCCGACGTGCACTGGGTGGAGCCGGAACTGCCGGGAGAGGTGGCGTACGCGGAGTGGACGTCGGCCGGGAAGCTGCGGCATCCGGTGTGGCGGGGGCTGCGCATGGACAAACCCCCGCCGCGCGGTAAGCGGCGGGGGCGGGCTGCCTGAAGGCCAGCGGTCCTGGTCAGCGGTCCTTCTGGGCCGAGCGGCGCTGGCCCTGCGGGTTGGTCCTGCTGCTGTGCGACTTGGAGTCGAAGTGCGAGGACATGCCCTTGGCGCGCTGGGAGGCCTCGTACTTGGTGTTGCGCGCCTCGATCGCTTCCTGGAAGGCGGGGTTGCCGCCCTCGCGATGACGGTTCGGATCGTGCTTGTGGTGCTTGCTCATGATCACCCTCCTACGCCTCCCACCATGACACGAATGGGCTAATCCGGCATTCCGGGCAAATCGAATGCGGTTTCGAGCAGCTCCGCGAGCAGATCCCCCTGGTCAGCGGCCCGCTCCCGCACCTCGTCCGGCAGGAACACGAACTCCTCCGGCGCCGCACAGTCCGCCACCTCGTCCCAGGTCACCGGCGTGGACACGGTCGGCTCCGGGCGCGCCCTGATCGCGTACGGCGCCACCGTCGTCTTCGCCTGCGCGTTCTGGCTCCAGTCGAGGAAGACCTTGCCGGGCCGCAGCTTCCGCGTCATCTGATGCAGCACGAGATCGGGATGCTCCCGCTCCAGCCGTACGGCCAGGGCCTTGGCGTACGCGCTGGCGTCCTTCGAGGGCGCCCCGGCCAGCGGCACGTACAGGTGCAGCCCCTTGGACCCCGACGTCTTCGCCCAGGCGTCGAGCCCGTCGGCCCGCAGCGCCTCGCGTACGAGCAGCGCCACCCGGCAGCATTCGACGACGGTGGCCGGCGGACCCGGGTCGAGGTCGAAGACGATCCGGTCTGCGATGCCCGGCTCGGCCGCCTGCCACTGCGGCACGTGGATCTCGATGGCGGCGAGGTTCACCGCCCACAGCAGGGTGGACAGGTCGTCGACCAGGACGTGGTGCGTGGTGCCGCTGCTGGTCGGCACATCCACCGTCCTCACCCATTCAGGCGCGCCGGGCGGAATGTTCTTGGCGAAGAAGCGCTGACCCTCCACGCCCTCCGGGAAACGGAGGAACGACGCGGGGCGGCCCTGCACGTGAGGCAGCAGATAGGGGGCGATGTGGGTGTAGTAGTGCAGCACCTCGCCCTTGGTGAAGCCGGGCTCCGGATAGAGCACCTTGTCGAGGTTGCTGAGCTTGATCCGGCGGCCGTCGACCTCGGCGATCGGCATATCCTGAACTCCTCCGCGAGAGGACATATCGGATGAAATCTATCTGGAAAGGTGCGATTTCCTTCGGCCTGGTCTCCATCCCGGTCCAGCTCTTCTCGGCGACCGAGGAGCGCGGCGTGTCCTTCAAGCAGGTGCACGCCAAGGACGGCGGGCGCATCCGCTACCGGCGGATCTGCGAGATCGAGGACAAGGAAGTCCCGTATTCCGACATCACCAAGGCCTACGAGGCGGCCGACGGCAATCTCGTCATGCTGACGGCCGAGGAGCTGGCGGATCTGCCGCTGCCCAGCAAGAAGATCATTGACGTGGTCGGCTTCGTCGAGACCGAGACCTTCGACCCGATCCAGTTCGCGCGGCCGTACTACATCAAGGCGGCGGACGCCTCGGCGGCGAAGCCGTACGTGCTGCTGCGGGAGGCGCTGGAGCGCTCCGGGCGGGTGGCGGTGGTGAAGGTGGCGCTGCGCAGCCGGGAGGCGCCGGCGCTGCTGCGGGTGCACGACGACGTGCTCGTGCTGCACACGATGCTGTGGCCGGACGAGGTGCGGGCCGCGAAGGGCATCGCGCCGGACAACAAGGTGACCGTGCGCAAGCAGGAGCTCGAGATGGTCGACTCCTTCATGGACGCGCTCGGCGGCTACGACCCGGCGGACTTCACGGACGAGTACCGGGAGGCGGTGGAGGCGCTCGTCGCGAGCAAGGAGGGCGAGGGCCCGCCGGTGGAGCAGGAGGAGCCGGCGGAGAAGCCGGGCAAGGTCATCGACCTGATGGCGGCGCTGGAGGCGAGCGTCGAGGCGGCGAAGTCCTCCCGGGGGGAGGACAAGAAGGCCGCAAAGAAGGCGCCGGCGAAGAAGGCAGCCGCAAAGAAGGCGGCTCCCGCCAAGAAGACGCCCGCCAAGAAGACCACCGCAAAGAAGACCACCGCAAAGAAGACCACCGCAAAGAAGACGCCCGCCAAGAAGACTGCCACGAAGAAGGGCACCGGCAAGAAGGCCGCCTGACCGGTCCCGCTCAGGGGCATGGGGGCGAACCCCCCGGAAATCCTCAGCGGCGAACCGCGGCGAAGCCGCCCCGCGCACCACACGAGGCCCGCGCTCTTCGCGCGGGCCTCGTTCTGTGCCTACTGCTTCAGGGCTGCGTGCGGTCTCTCAGAACCAGCTGCCCTTGCCCTTGCCCTCACCGATGTCATCGGCGCGGGCCCGGACGTCATCGGCGTCGCCGCGCACCGCGTCGGCGGCGCGCGCGAAGAGGCCCTCACGGGTCTCGCCCATGGCGGCGTCGCGGCGGCCACGCTCACGGAAGCCCTCTTCGACCTCCGACACCTGGATGCCGCCGTTGGCCACCTGCGGGACGTTCTCGACGAGCTCCTCGCGGCGCAGCCGGGTCTCGTACTCCTGGGTCTCGGTCACGGAACGGGAGCCGAGCTCGACGGCCTCGTAGGGCACGGCCTTCTTGTGCACCACGACGTTCGAGTCCTGGCCCTCGAGCGGGACCTGGATGCTGCGCTCCACGAACTCGTGCCGCTCGCCGGGCTCGACATCACCGATGTTCACCCGGCTGACGATGGCCTCGTCGTGGCTGCGCTCGACCCGGAACCGCTCGGGGTGCTCGGTGACGCGGACCGACACGGAAGCCTGGCCCAGGGGCACGCGCTTCTGGCCGGCCTCGACCTCGAGCTGCTCCTCGTAAGCGACGATGCGCTCACGGCGGTTCGAGTCCTGGAAACGGTTCGACTCCTGGAAGCGGTCAGTGGCCTGCTCCGCGGCGTCCGCGGCCGACCGGGCAGCCGACTGGCCGCTGCCTACGCCGCCGCTCTGCGCGGCCGCACGGGCTGCGTTCGCGGCCTTGCCACTACCACCCCTGCTGGTGTTCTTGTCCGTCTGCACTGTTCCTCCCGCTGGATCCGGAATCCAGGGATAGACGCGGCTTCGCCGGAGAACCCGGCAAAACCCCACTTACCCCATCAAACCCCCCCGCCGTTCGGGTGTCGACCGGAAGGAGTAACTCCCTGGTCAGAGGCGTGCCCACGGCACGGCGAAGGCCCGTACCCACCAAGGGGGTACGGGCCTCGTACAAGCCGGTTTCAGCCGGGTTCAGCCGGTGAAGCGGCCCTTGCTGTCACGGCCGTTCTCGTCGTCGTCATCGGCCTCGGCCGCGGAGAAGCTGGCCTTGGCGGAGTCCGCCGACTTGCTGGAGAACTGGCGCTGGGTGCCACGGGCCTCGCGGGCCGTGTAGTGGCGGTCGTCGACCTGGATGTTCGCCTGTGCCTCGGCGATCTGCGGCTCGATGACCTCGCACTCCTGCCGGCGGCAGTCGGCCTCGACCGTCACGTGGCTGGTCTCCGGAGTGACCTCCAGGACGACCTTCTCGTACGGCGCGGCGGTGCGGTGCACGGCACCGGCGACGTCCGTACCGTGCAGGACGACCTCCTGGACGCTCTCGCCCATGTCGAAGTTGGCGCGGCCCTCGACGAGGTCGCCGCGGCTGACCGGCTCCCGGTGGAAGTTCGCGTGCTCACGCGTCACCGGCATCGAGACGGAGCGGCGCTCGCTGGTCACCTTGGTCTTGAGCTGGGCCTTGCCGAGCTCAATCTGGCGCAGCTGCGGGTCGGCCTCGAGGGACTCCTCGTAGAGGGTCACCTCGACCGGCTGCTGGCGGGAGTACTGCGGGGCACGGGCGTCCTTGGACTTGGCGTGCTCACCCCACTCCGGGCCGGTCACCTTGACGGTGCCGTCGGCCTGGGCCTGAGCCTGGGCCTCGGCACCGCGCTCGGCGCGGCCGCTGCCGCCCTTCATGTTCGACTTGTCGGTCTGCACTGTTCCTCCAGCTGGGTAGGTCCAGGGGATGCTTTGGCTCCGCCGGACCTTCAGGACAGGTCCGGCGAAATCCGACATCAACCATCAAACCTCCCACCCGTTCGGGTGTCGACCGGAGGGGGTAAGCGCCCAGGTCAGGCGCGCACGCGCGGCACGCTCGCCAGCAGCGTCTTCGTGTAGGCGTTCTGCGGCGCGGTGAACAGCGCGTCCCGCTCGCGGTGCTCGACGATGCGGCCCTCGGACATCACCGCGACCTCGTCGCTGACATGCCGTACGACGGCGAGGTCGTGCGAGATGAAGAGCATCGTCAGCGGCCCGGCCGCGCGGAGGTCGCGCAGCACGCCGAGGACCTCGGCCTGCACCGAGCAGTCCAGCGCTGACGTCACCTCGTCCGCGATGATCACCTCGGGTCGTACGGCCAGGGCGCGGGCGATGGCGATGCGCTGGCGCTGGCCGCCGGAGAAGGCGTTCGGGTAGCGGTCGGCGGCGTCCGGATCCATGGCGACCTTGCCGAGGAGTGTCTCGACCTCGTCGCGGTGGGCGTACAGCTTGCCGCGGCGGGGGTCGATGGCCTCGGCGATGGCCTCGCCCGCGGTCATCCGCGGGTTGAGGGAGGCGTACGGATCCTGCGGGATCAGCTGCACCCGGCGGCGCAGCGTCGCGAGCCGGTCGCGGCGGGCGCCGGCGAGGTCGTCGCCGTCGAGCAGCACCCGGCCGCCGCTGGGCCTGACCAGCCCGACGACCGCCTTGGCCAGGGTGGACTTGCCGGATCCGGACTCGCCTACGAGGCCGAGGGTGCGCCCCTCCGCGAGGCTGAGGCTGACCCCGTGCAGGACCTGGCGGCGGCGCGGGCCGAAGCCGAAAGCGACGTCGAGGGCGTCGAGTTCGAGGACGGGGGCCGCTGCCGCGGGGGTGTCTTCCGGGGGGCTGGGGACGGTCATGCGGTGCTCCCTTCCGAGGCGGCGCTATCGGCCGCGGCGGGGACGGACTCAGGAGTCAGGTCCCAGTCGAGCGCGAAGCACGCCGCCGCCCCGCCGGACTCCATCGGCTGCAGCACCGGCCGGTGCTCCTCGCACTCCGCGCGAGCGAGCTCGCACCTCGGCGCGAAGGCACACCCCGCCGGCCGGTCCGCCGGCTGCGGCGGGCGGCCCGGGATCGGGGCGAGCGGCTTGTCCTCGTCGACCTCCGGGGTCGCCGCCAGCAGGGCCCGGGTATAGGGGTGCCGGGCCTCGCCCGCGCGCAGCCGCTCCACCGGGAGCTCCTCGACCAGGCGGCCCGAGTACATCACCAGCACCCGGTCGCAGATCTGCGTCACCACCCCGATGTCGTGCGAGATCAGCAGCACCGCGGTGCCGTCGCGCTCGTTCGCCTCGCGCAGCAGCTTCAGCACCTCGGCCTGCACGGTCACGTCCAGCGCCGTCGTCGGCTCGTCGGCGATCAGCAGCCGCGGCTTGGTCAGCAGCGCCGAGGCGATCATCGCCCGCTGCCGCATGCCGCCGGACAGCTCGTGCGGGTGCTGCTTCATCCGCTGCTCGGGGAGCGTCACATGGGCGAGCCGCAGCTGTTCCACGGCCTGCGCCGAGGCCTCGGCCCGGCCCGTATCGCCGTGCACCCGCAGCGTCTCGGTCAGCTGACTGCCCAGCTTCAGCGTGGGGTTGAAGGACGCCGACGGGTCCTGGTAGACGATGCCGATCTCGGTCGCGAGCCGCTTGGGGTCCACCTCGCCGCGCAGGTCCAGGTCGCCCAGGCGCAGCCGCGCCGCGTCGGGGCGCAGCCCTTCCGGCAGCAGCTTCGCGACGGCCATCGCGGTGAGGCTCTTGCCTGACCCCGACTCCCCCACCACGCCGACGACTTCACCGGCGCGGAGGTGCAGGGAGACGTCCTCGACCAGCCGGGTGCCGTCGGGCAGCGAGACGCTGAGTCCGTCGACCGCCACCAGGGCGTCGTCCGGTGCCGTCCGGCCGGCCGGTTCCGTAGCCGCGAGGACCGCCTTGATACGGGCCTTGCCGCCCCGGCCGCGCGCGTCCGGGTGCACCGCCGCCGCGAGCCCGTCGCCGATCAGGCCGCCGGCCAGACCGGCGACGATGATCGCGATCGACGGGGCCACGACAGGGGCGGCGTTGACGTAGATGTCGGGGAGGCTCTTGCCGAGCAGCGAGCCCCAGTCGTACTTCGGCGGCTGGGTGCCCATGCCCAGCACCGACAGCCCTGACAGCGCCTTCAGCGAGACGGTGAAGGCGACCGAGACGAGCACCAGCAGCGGCTCGGCGATGTTCGGCAGGATGTGCCGACGCAGCATCCGCCCCGGGGCGACGCCGAGCAGCCGGGCCGTCGAGACGAAGTCGCGGTTCGCGATGCCCGCCGCCAGATTGGTGGTCAGCCGGGCGAAGGCCGGGCAGCTGGCCAGGCCGATGGCGACGACGCAGGTCGTGGCGCTGGGGCTGAGCACGGCGGTGACGGTGAGCGCGAAGATCACCGCCGGGTACGACACCAGCACGTCGATCAGCCGGAGTCCCAGCTCTCGCACCCGCGGCCCGCTCACCCACACGGCCGCGCCGAAGAGGATGCCGCCGACCGCCGCGATGGCGGTGGCGCCGAAGGCCATCAGCAGCGTGAGCCGGGTGGCGGCGAGCGTACGGGCGAGGACGTCGCGGCCGAGCGCGTCGGTGCCGGAGAGGTGCTCGGCGGAGGCGCTCTGGTGGGTGGCCTGCGGGTTGAGGCGGTCGGCCGCGTCGCCCCAGACCATCGGGCCGATGACGGCCAGCACCAGCAGCGCCGCCATGAGGACGGTGCCGATGACGAGTGAGGGGGTCCACCTGAGGTTCTTCAACGTCACTGCCCCGCCTTCGCGTTCAGGGTGCGCGGATCGAGGAGGCCGAGCACGACGTCGACCAGCAGGTTGAGCACCGCCGCCAGCAGGCCGAGGAGCAGCACGATCCCCTGCATCACCGGGTAGTCGCGGGCGACGATGGCGCCCACCGCCGCGCTGCCGAGGCCCGGCCACTGGAAGACGTACTCGACGACGACCGTGCCGCCGAGCAGGCCGGTGAGGATCAGCCCGCCGAGGGTGAGGGTGGAGGTGAGCAGGTTCGGCAGCGCGTGCCGGGCGTAGAGCCGCAGCGCGGGCAGCCGGCGGCCGCGGGCCGTGCGCATGAAGTCCTGCGTCAGCACCGACGCCGTCTCCCGGCGGACGATCCGGGCGAGGGTGCAGATCGGGCCGACGCTCACCGCGATCACCGGCAGCAGCAGCGCGGAGAGCGTCGCCGCGCCGGACGAGGGCAGCACGCCCAGGCCCAGCGCGAAGACGAGGATGAGCAGCGTGCCGAGCACGTATTCGGGGACCGCGCCGGCCAGCGCCGTGGCCGACGTGAAGGCGGTGTCCAGCGACCGCCGCCGCCCCGCCCGGCAGGCGACCGCGATCGCCATGCCGAGCGGTACGGCGACGAGCAGCACCACCACGATCGCCAGCAGCGCCAGCTCGGCGGTGAACGGCAGCCGGTCGCCGAGCAGGTCCGCGACCGGGCGGCTGGTGGCGAAGGACGTGCCGAGGTCGCCGCGCAGCAGCCCGCTCACGTAATCGCCGAACTGGACGAACAGCGGCTGGTCGAGGCCCAGTTCACTGCGCACCTCGGCGATCCGGGCCGGGGTGGCGTCGGAACCCGCCACCCGCCGGGCCGGGTCGCCGGGGATCAGCTGGATCATCAGGAAGGTGACGACGACCAGCGTCACGAGCACCCCGACGAGCCCGATGGCGCGGCGCAGCAAGAAGGTCAGCCAGGGTGATCGCGTACCCACTGGTGCTCCTTTCCGTATCTGATCCAGCCGATGGGTTACTTGACGAGCCGGATCGACGTCGCGTCGTGCACGCCGTCAGGGTTGATCGCGGCGATCCGCTTGCTGGTGACGTAGTTGATGGCGACGGCCGCCAGCGGCACCACGTCGTTCTCCTTCAGCAGCGACTTCTGCGCGGCGCCCCAGGCCTTGCACTTGGCGCCCTCCTCGGTGGTCGCCATCGCGCCGCCGAAGCCCTTGGCGAAGCCGGCGTTGTCGATGCCGGCGAAGTTGCGGCCCTTCGGCGGGTCCTCGCCGAGCATCAGTCCGGCCGGGGAGGTGAGGAGGTTGGTGACGTTCAGGTTCGGGAAGACCGTGACGTCCCAGTCGCCCTTGTTGCCGAGGACCTCGTTGCCCCAGGTGGCGTTGTCGGCGTTCTTCAGCTCCACCTTGGCGCCGGCGGCCTTCAGCGAGGCCTGGACGAACTCGTTGCCCGCGCCGCCCGCGACGGCGTTGGTGCCGACGAGCTTGATCTTCTTGCCCGCGAGCCCGGCCTTGGCGGCCTTCGGGTCGGCCTTGGTCGTGAGCTTCGGGTCGTCGAGGGCGCAGGGCACGGTCTTGTCGGCGATGGAGTGCATGACGGTGCCGGTGCCCTTGGTGACCGACTGGTTGAAGCTCTTGGCGTCCAGCGCCTGGGCGACGGCCTTACGGAACGCCGGGTCGGCGCCCGGGTGCCCCTTGCGCTCGTTGAAGGCGACCATCATGCGGACCAGCGGCGCCTTCTCGATGTTGAACTTCTTCGCCGCGGCCAGCCGCGCGATGTCGGGCCCGGTGATGCCGGTGTAGTCGAGGCTGCCCTCCATCATCTTGTTGGCCATCGTCGACTCGGCCTGGGTGACGCTGACGTCGAAGCGCTCGGGCGCCTCGCCCTCGGGCTGCTTGGCGTACTTCGCCGCCCACGTGTACTTGTCGCGGGCGGTCAGCGTGTACGAGGAGCCGGACTTGGCGTCGGAGACGTAATAGCGGCCGGTGCCGGCGCCCTTGCCGCCGGACTTCAGCAGCTTCTCGTCCTTGATGCCCTTCTCGCAGACGATCCCGGACTGCGGCAGCGACAGCCCGTAGAGCAGGTCGGACCAGGGGTTCTGCAGCTTGATGGTGACCTTGCCGGAGGCGTCGTCGCCCTTGATGTCGACCTTGTTGCCGGCGCCGAAGACGGTGGCCGCGCCGGTCTTCGGGTCGGCGAGCCGCTTCAGCGATTCGGCGACCGTGGTGGCGGTGACCTTCGTGCCGTCGGTGCAGGTGACGCCGGAGTTGAGGGTGAAGGAGGCGTTCTTCGCGTCCGGCATCTCCCAGCTCTTCGCCAGCCGTCCGACGATCTCCCCGCCGTCGTCGCGGGCCACCAGGGTGTCGTAGAGCAGCCGGTCCAGCTGCAGGTCGGCGGCGATGGTGCCCTTGGCCGGGTCGAGCGTGGTCGGGTCGGAGGCGATCTGGTACGAGACCGCGCCGCCGCCCTTGCCGCCCCCGTCCCCGCCGCTCGCGGAGTCGCTGCCGGTGGTGCAGGCGGCGGAGGCCGCGACCGTGCCGAGGGCGACGGCTATCGCGGCGACTCTCGCCGCGGGGCGCTTTGTACCTGAACGTGCCATTTCGAAGCCTCCATTGGGCGTACGCCATCGGCGGGCCGGCGCACGCCGGTCCGTTGAAGAGGTGCGGTGACGATCGGGTTGTGGTGAGGGTTTTGAGGTTCGGTGCGGTGCGGCGTGGTGAGGGTTCGTGCGGTGAAAAGCGGTGTGGGGTCTAGGGGTTGAGCGGTGGGCGGCGGTCCGCCCAGGGCCGGGCGGCCTCGATCTGGGCGCAGAGCGACAGCAGCTGCGCCTCGCCCGCGGGGCGGCCCGCGAGCATGACGCCGACCGGGACGCCGTCCGCGGTCCAGTGCAGCGGCAGGCTCGCGGCGGGCTGGCCGGTGGCGTTGTACGCGGCGGTGAAGCAGCTGTAGCCCATCTGCCGCCGGGCCGCCTCCGCCGGCCCTTCCTCCTCGAACCAGCCGGTGGCGTGCGGCAGTACGGCCAGCGTCGGCGCGAGCACCGCGTCGTACGCCGCCATCTTCTGCACCCCGCGGCGGGCCGCGGTCTGCAGCCCGTACAGCGCGTCGTTGTACTGCTCGGCACTCAGCCCGCGCCCGGCCTCCCGCCACCAGCGGGTCAGCGGCCGCAGCTGGTCCTCGTCACCGACCTTCATCTGCAGCGACTGCCCGGCCCACACGCCCATGAAGGGCTTGCGCAGCGAGTCGCCGAAGGGGTTGGCGATCTCCTCGACCTCGTGCCCGAGGGAGGCGAGCAGCGCGGCGGCGGCGCGGTGCGCTTCCAGCGCCTCGGGGTCGACGTCGAGGCCCTCGATCCCGGGGTCCGTGTAGATGCCGATACGCAGCCGGCCCGGCTCGCGCCCGGCGTGGGCGAGGAAGCTCTCGCCGTCCGGCAGCGGCGGCGCCCAGTACGGGTCGCCGGGCTGCGGCACGGCCATGGCGTCGAGCATCGCGGCGGCGTCCCGGACTGTCCGGGACAAGGGGCCCTGGACCGGCATGCCGGTGACGTCGCTGCCGAGCGGGCCGTTGCTGATCCGGCCGCGGGCGGGCTTGAAGCCGACGATCCCGCAGCAGCTGGCCGGGATCCGCAGCGAGCCGCCGCCGTCGCTGCCGTGCGCGAACGGAACGATCTCCGCCGCGACGGCCGCCGCCGCGCCACCGCTGGAGCCGCCCGCAGTGCGGGTGGTGTCCCAGGGGCTGCGAGCGGGGCCGGCGAGGTCGTTGTCCGTATACGCGCTGAGCCCGAACTCGGGGGTGTTGGTCTTCCCGATGCTGATGGTCCCGGCCGCCCGCAGGAGGGCGACCGCGTGCCCGTCGCCGGCCGGGGTGAAGTCGGCGTAGGCGCGGGAGCCGAAGGTGGTGCGCACGCCCGCGGTGGGGTTGAGGTCCTTGATCGCGGTGGGGACGCCGAAGAGCGGCGGCAGCTGGCCGGGGTCCGCGTCCCGGACCTGCTGCTCGGCCTCCTTGGCCTGTGCGCGGGCGGCGTCGGCGGTGACCGTGAGGAAGACGCCGAGCCCTTCCCCGTACCGCTCGGCCCGGTCCAGGTGGTGCTCGACCAGCTCCACGGGACTCACCTCGCGCGCCCGCACGGCGGCCGCCTGTGCCATCGCGTCGAGCTCGTGCAGCTGCGCCATTGCATGCCCTCCTCGCCCAAGGAGCCGGATTCAGTGTCTGGAATCACACCCGTCCGAGGCCCGTCTGTCAATACCGACCAGTTGGTACGGCGGTAACGGTTACGAAATGAGAGCCGCCGCGGAGGGGGCGGCGGCTCTCGCTCCGGGTGTCAGCGCGCCGCGGCGACACGCTCCAGAAACGCCCCGGCAGTCTCCGGCGTGAAGAACCATTCCTCCAGGTCCGCGGGGTCGTCGAAGGCGTTGGCGAAGCGGTCGGCGATCGGCTGGAGTTCGCCGGCCGCGCCGAGGAGCTGGAAGATGTGCTCGGGGGGCGGGGCGAGCATGGCGTTCGACCACTTGGTGGCGGGGGCGGCCAGGTTCCAGTAGCGGTCGAAGGCGGTCTGCATCCAGGCGGCGTCGAAGGGGGCGGTCTCGCCCTGCTCGAGGATGCTGTCCAGGTAGGAGGCCGCGCACTTGCTCGCGTTGTTGGAGCCCTGCCCGGTGATCGGGTCGTTGGCGACGACGGCGTCGGCCACGCCCAGCACCGGGGTGCCGCCCGGGAGTTCGCCGACGGGCTTGCGCACCTCGGGCGCGAAGCCGCCGGCCAGGGTGCTGCCCGCGTCGGTGAGCTCGACGCCGGCGGCGGCGCGCTCGTACTCCCAGGGCACGAAGCTCTTCATCAGGTCGAGGGTGCGGGCGAGGTGCTCGGCCGGCTCCGGCCGGTCGCCGAAGACGTCCAGCGGGCCGCCCGGGACGGCCTCGAAGAAGAGCATGTGGCAGGGGCCGGTGGGGGCCAGGCCCGGGATGACGAAGAGTTCGCCGGCGCCGGGGACGAGATTGCAGCGGACGGCATGCACGTCCGGGTGCTCGGGGCGGGGCTGCAGGCCGTGCACGTAGGCGACGGAGAGGGCGCGCTGCGGGGCTCCGTACGGCGACCGCTCCGGGTCGCGCTCGAAGAGCCCGCCGAGGCCGCCGCGTCCGCTGGCGGCGAGCACGAGGTCGTAGTCGGCGGCGCGCTTGGCCAGCTCGTCCGTGGTGGCCTCGCCGACCTCGACCCGCCCGCCGCGCTCGGCGAACTTCTCCAGCCAGCCCGCGACCTTGACCCGCTGATCGACGGACTCGGCGGGGGCGTCCAGCTTCCCGAGCCAGTCGATGACGCGCTGCCCTTCGGGCCCGGCGACGGAGACCCCGATGCCGCCGACCTGCGGCGCCTGCCCCGCCCAGAAGTCGAGCCCGAGCGCGCGCTCATGCCCGAGGGCGGTGCCGAACATGCACTGGGTGGAGAGAATTCGCCCGCCGCGGATCTCGTCGGCGGTACGGGCGGTGATGAGGGTGACGTCGTACCCGCGCCCCTGCAGGCCGAGCGCGAGCTGGAGTCCGGCGTGACCGGCTCCGACGATGAGTATCTTACGCATGACCAGGGACGATGCCGGGTGCGGGGGCTCCGGTCAACTTTTTCCACAGGCCCTACTAGGCTCGCGCACATGGCGCGCACGCACACGTACGAGACGACCACGGTCTGGACCGGCAATCGCGGTACGGGCACGAGCAGTTACCGCGACTACGACCGCTTGCTGGAGTCGACGGCGGCCGGGGTGCCCCCGCTCCCGGCGAGCTCGGACCCGGCCTTCCGCGGCGACCCGTCCCGCTGGAACCCCGAGCTGCTGCTGGCGGCGTCGCTGTCCCAGTGCCACATGCTCTGGTACCTCCACCTCTGCGCGGTCGGCGGCGTGGTGGTCACGTCGTACCGCGACGCGACGGTCGGCACGATGACGGAGACGGACGACGGGGCCGGCCACTTCACGGAGGTGGTACTCCGCCCGGAAGTGACCGTGGCCGACCCATCGATGGTCGACAAAGCGATCGAACTCCACGGCCCCGCCCACGAGAAGTGCTTCATCGCCCGCTCGGTGAACTTCCCGGTCCGCCATGAGCCGACGGTGACAGTGACGGCGGAATAGCCCTAGCCTGCCTTCCAGCATCCACTGTTGCCCGCCCGCCCCTGAGGAGCGGGCGGGCAACTGGCTTGGGGAGTGGGGTGCGGGGTGTTGGTCAGTCGAGCGGGTCCGGGGTGATCGGGCCGGGCGGGGTGGTGTCGTCCGGCGGGGTCGGCTTCGGGTCCGGCTTGATGATGTCGCCCTCTTCCTTCCACTTGGTGATCTTGCCGTTGCTCCACTTGGTGAGGTGCCAGACGAACTTGCCGTCGAATTCCGTCCACTCCTTGACGACGTAGACACGCTCGTCGGGCTTCGGCTTCGGGGGCTTGATGACATTCGACTTGCCCCTGACCTTCGTGACCTTGCCGTTGGACCAGACGGTTACGTGCCATGTGTACTTGCCGTCGAAGGTGTCGTAGCGCTTGATCACGTAGGGGCGCTTGCCCTTGCCCTTGTTGGGCTTCTTGCCCTGGATCTGGGTGACGGTCTTGCCGCCCGCGGGCTTGGCAGGGGCGTCCGCGTGGGCCATGGCACCCGCGGCCGGGGCAAACGCCAGACCGCCGACGAGGGCCGTGACTACGGCGCCGCGGCGCCAGGAAGACGATGTCGAACGAGACATTTTCACCGCTCCTTGGCGGTGGGGACCTAATGCCTCAAACGTAAGAAACCTGGCATGTGCGGCACATCGATACTTTGGCTCGGATGGGCTTAGGAAGCATCGGCCGTTCGGCCGATCAGTGTGGGCTCGGTCGCGTCGCGGTGAGCGGGTGGCTTGGCATCGGATGGTGACGGCTGCGCTGCCGGGTGGCGGTTGGGGTCGGTGCGGGAAACGGAAGGCTGGCTACGGGAGGAGCGCGGAGGCGGGTCGGCTTGGCTTGCCGGGTGGCGGTTGGCGGTTGGGGATTGGCGGTTGGGGATTGGCAGTCGAGGGCTTGAGGACTCGAGGGCTCGAGGGCGGATGTGGATGCCCCTCCTAGCCGCCGCCCGGCAGGCTCAAGGCGCCCCGCCTCCCCCTCCCTTCCGTAGCCAGCCTTCCGTTTCTGGCACCGCGCCCCAAGGCTCGGCGGCGGCGCGGCCGTCACCATCCGATGCCAAGTCACCCGCACCATCGATCCATCCCGGCGGCCGAGTTCAGTTGTCAGTGCCTCCGCCTAGCATCGAGCGCATGTCACGGCTCTGGTCGTACGCGAACGGGCCGGCCTGCCATGACTGGCAGCCGCCGGATGGGCGGTCGCGTCGTGCCGTGGCCTCGGCGCTCAGCGCTATACGGGAGTGGCAGGCCGGGCGGTGTGCGATCTGCGAGAGCAGCGATAGCAGCAAGAGCCGCGAGTCAGGGGCGCTCGTGGTCGATCATCACCATCCCTCCGGGCTCGTCCGCGGTCTGCTGTGCCACGGCTGCAATACGGCGGAGGGGCGCAGCACCGGGTTCTACGACGAGCCCTACGGGGCGTATCGGCAGCGGCCACCGGCACTGATCGTCGGGCTGACCGAGCGGTATCCGAGCTGGCGGCCCAATGCGTACTACTACGTCCTCGGGGACCCGCCGGACGACCCGGCGCTCGCAGCCAGGGTGCTGGAGCATCTGATACGGCACCCTCCGCGGCGGCCCGGGCGGCCGGTGGAGATACCGGGGCTGCCCGGTGAGTACGTGGTCGGGACCGGGATGCGGGACATCGCGGCGCGGCTCGAGCGTGGTGACCGGTGAGTGCGGGCAGCCCTCTCAATAATCACGGGCCGTCCGTTCGTGATCTTGTTACCGTGGGCCCCATGGAGGTCATCACCCGCAGCACCCGCACCGCGACCGCGCGAGCGCCCCGCTCGCCGGTTGCCGCCGCCTGACCTCCCCCTCTCCAGACACCCCCGGCGACCGGAAACGGATCGCCGGAGTGTTGTGTCGCTCGTAGCCGAGCAGCAATAGCGCGGTCCTTTCCGGTCACCCCGATCCGAAAGGGCACCCGCCATGAGCTCCCCGACCAGCCCGACCGGCCCGGTCAGCCCGACCAACCCGGTCACCCCGCTCACCACCGAGCAGACCGTCGACACCTTCACCCGCTTCTTCCGCGAGCGCGGGCACAGCCTCATCACCGGCAGCACTCTCCTCCCACCCCCGGGTGACCCGGTCCTCTTCACCACCTCCGGCATGCACCCGCTCACCCCGTACCTCGAAGGCCGCCCCCACCCCCTCGGCCGCCGTCTCGTCAACGTCCAGCGCTGCCTGCGCACCACCGACCTCGACGAAGTCGGCGACAGCACGCATCTCACCGTCTTCGAGATGCTCGGCTCCTGGTCGCTCGGGGACTACGGCGGGCCGCAGAGCCTGCGGTGGGGATACGAGCTGCTGCACGAGGGCTTCGGCATCCCGCGCGAGCGGCTGCACGTCACCGTCTTCGGCGGAGACGAACGGCTCGGCGTAAGCGACGTCGACACCGATTCCCTCCACACCTGGCAGGACCTCGGCCTCCCCGTAGAGCTCACCCACGGCGACGAAAACTGGTGGTCGAACGGCCCCACCGGCCCCTGCGGCCCCGACTCGGAGATCTTCGTCTGGACCGGGACCGGGACCGGACCCGACACCACACCCCAAGGC
>NZ_JAAKZV010000120.1 GCF_011044975.1 Streptomyces coryli
CGGCGGTCCGCAGGACCGGCTGCTGCCCAGAGGTCTCCCGCTCCTCCTCCTCGTCCTCCGCGATCGTCCGGTAGTACGCGGCCCGCCGCGCCCACCCCGTGCCGTAGTCATCCGCAGTACCGGCGGCGACCTCGCTCCACGGGCTGCGGAGCGTCAGGGTCATGCTGGAGTCGAACTTCGGCTCGGGGAGTTCCGGGGCCGGCGGGGCCCGGTGGGCTTCGCGTACCACCGCGATCATGCCGGGCGCGGCCAGCAGCGCCACGACGACCTGGCCGAGCAGCACGCCCCAGCCCGCGCCCGCGATGCCGACCACGGGCAGCAGGGCCAGCGAGCCGCCCAGCACGAGCGTGCACATGATGCCCTGCAGTACGGCCAGTTGGGTGGTGCGGCCCTGCACCCGCAGCACGCCGAAGTACAGCTCGACGATCACCCGCGGGAAGGCGGCGAGGGCGAAGAGCCGCAGCACCGTGGCGCCGCCCTCCGCGTAGCCCTCGCCGAAGACGCCGAGGAGGATGTCCGCGCCCGCGACCAGCACCAGCCCGATCGGCATCAGCAGAATGCCCATCCGGACCAGCGAGCCGCGGATGCCGTCGGCGAGCCGGCGCGGGTCGTACGAGGCCTCGGCGGTCAGCGACGAGGCCATGTTGATGGCGAGGAACTCGATGGTGCCGCCGATGGTCAGCGCCACGTAGAAGTACGCGTTCTCCTCGCTGCTGAACTGCGTCGCCACGATCACCGGCAGCAGGTTGATCATCGCGAGGCTGAACATCGAGCCGGTGCAGTCACCCAGCAGGAAGCGCCCGATCTCGCGCCGCTCCGGCGGCTTGCGGGCGCGGGTGCGGCGCATCTGCCGCGGCGCGAGCCGCAGCAGCACCAGCAGGCCGAGCGGGATCACCGACAGCGCGATGGCGAGGCTCCAGGAGGTGAAGATCCCGAGCACCGGCATGCCCGCCGCCAGCACGATCAGCAGTATCAGCTTGCCGACGGAGAAGACCAGATTGCCCAGCGGTACCCACACCGCCTCGCGCAGCCCGGTGAGCACGCCGTCCTGCAGCGACAGCACGGTCCAGCCGAGGGTGCCGACGGTGAAGCCGAGGCCGATCCAAACGCCGTCCAGCGGCGCGAAGTTCGGCCCCCATACGTCCAGCGTCAGCAGGAAGACCGCGCAGCCGATGCCCACCACCAGGCAGCTGATCCCGTACGTCTGCAGGATCAGCCGCCGCGTGTGCGGGCCGCCGCGCGGGATGAAGCGGACCACCGCGCCGATCAGCGTCGTGGCGGCGAGGCCGGCGAGGAAGCGCATCGCGGCGACGGCCGCCGAGCCCTCGCCGACCGCCTCCGCCGTGTAGTAGCGGGCGGCGATCACCCAGTACGCGAGCCCGAGCACCGCGGAGACCGCGGTGTTGAGCATCAGCATGTAGGCGTTGCGGAACAGCGATCCGGCGCCGTCCTTGCCGAGCCGGAGCTGCATGGTGGGGTGGTCGTGGCTCGGCTTGGCCAGACGCTTCACGGGCGGCTTGCGGGGTGGTGCGGTCACGCCGTACTCCCGACGGTCCCGGCGGGACGCTCGAAGGCGGGGGCGGCCATGGCGCCGCCGGTCATCAGCAGCTGGTGCGCGGCCCGGGCGCGCAGCGGATCCACGGGCAGTACGTGCCGGGCGTACCAGCGGGCGGGCTCCGGGTCGGGGGACGGGTCGCAGAACTCCGGGCCCGCGTAGTCGTCGAGGGGTGCGTCATAGAGGTAGCCGGTGGCTATGTCGTGCCGGTCGAGGATGTCGACCCAGCGGTCGCGGTCGGCGACGAGGAGCGGTATGCGGAAGAGGGCGGGCGGCTCGGGCCCGGCGAGCGCCGCGGTGACGCCCTCGGCGGCGAGGCCGGTGCTCTCCAGCAGCCGGGCCGCGGCGACGCGCTGCTCGCGCACGTCGTCCACCTTGCGGAGCCGGGTCTCCACGGTACGCAGCCGCCAACCGCCCGTCGCGCGGCGGTAGTCGTGGCGATCGACCCGTATCCACGGGTCGAAGTGGTCGAGGCCCGGGCCGCGGGCGATGGCCGCGCGCAGCCGGTCCGGGTGCAGCTCCATGCGGTTCGAGCCGCGGGGCCGTTCGGCGAGGCCGAGGGCGGCGTGCAGCCGGCGGGCGGGGCGGGTCAGATGCAGGCGGCGGAGCAGCCTTTCGGCGCGCGGGCGCAGATAGTGGTCGGCGTCGGAGGCGAGCCGGCCGGGGACCAGCAGCTCGTCCCGTAACTTCTCCAGGATCAGCCGGTCGGTGCGGGTGGCGCAGGCGACCACGCCGCCGGTGCGGGCGCGGGCATGCTTGGCGAGGCTGAACGACGCGGCGTCGCCGAAGGTGCCGACGGGCCGGCCGCCGATGCTGGTGCCCAGCGCGTGGGCGGCGTCCTCGATCAGCGGGATGCCGTGTTGTACGCAGCGGGACTTGAGCTCCTCGACGCGGTCGGGCAGCCCGTAAAGATTGGTGGTCATGACGCCGGAGAGCCGGCGCCAGGTCTGCTCGGACACGGCGTCGACGGCGATATTGCCGTCGCGGGGGTCGACCGGGGCCAGCACCGGGCGCAGCCCGGCGGCATGGACGAGAAAGAGCAGCACATCGTCGTCGAGCGGAGACATCAGCAGTCGGCCGCCCGGCGGGCACCACTGCCGTAACGCCAGGTAGAGCCCGAACCGTCCGGACGGCACGTAGACGCACTCCCGGTCAAGACGCTCCTGCAGATACGCGGCTACGCGGGCGCTCTGGACACGCCCGCGGCCGCGGAAAGTGGATCGCACATTCCCCCCAAGGCGGCAGCCCCCGTCCACCCCTCCCCAAGGGCAGACAACCGCCGCTTCAAATGTGGTGCATTCGGGGCGCACCAGTCAACAGGACAAGAACGACATCCTCCGGTACGCCCCGCGCACCCTCTTAGACCAACAGGTGGCCAAGGAAGATGTACGCCAGACCGAAGTAAACGCAGACGCCCAGCAGGTCCATGATCGAGGTGATCAGCGGCGAGCTGAGGGTCGCCGGGTCGGTGCCGAGACGGCGGGCCAGGAAGGGCAGCGTGCTGCCGATGACGCCGCCGAGCACCGTGCAGGCGAACATGCTCAGGCCGACGACGGTGAGCACGCCGCTGTCCAGACCGTCCTTGGCGAAGAACGCGAGCACGACCTCCATCACCGCGACGCAGCCGCCGAGCGCCAGCGCGACGGCGGCCTCGCGGCGCAGCACGAAGAAGAGGTCCTTCCAGCGCATCCGCAGCTGCCCGAGCGACATCGAGCGGAGCACCAACGTGGCCGCCTGGCTGCCGGTGTTGCCGCCCATGTCGACGATCGGCGCGATGAACGCGGCCAGCACGATCACCTCGCTCAGCAACTCCTCCTGCTTCGCGACGAAGGTGGAGGTGACCATGCCGAAGGCGGTCAGGAAGGCCAGCCACATCAGGCGGGTGCCGAAGATCCGCCTGAACGGCGAGCTCCGCAGGTCCAGATCCGGGCCGCCGCCCACGGCCGCGCCGCCGCCGAAGCCGGCCGGCCGCCCGGCGTCGTGCTCCTTCTCCAGGTCCATGGCGTCGTCGACGGTGACGATGCCGATCATGTGGTCGTCCTCGCCGACGACCGGGACGGTCAGCAGGGCACGGGTGTGGAAGGTGATGTCCTCGCGGAGCATGGCAATACCTCAATGCAGAAAAGGGGTGTGCGGTGCCTGAACAGGGCACGGAAATAGGGCACGGAAAGAAAAGCGCTACTGCCGGAACTGCCACTCATGAGCCATCACCTCCTGCGTTTTCGGGCGCACGGGGTCGCCAGGTCAGCACCTGCGCAGGGGTGGGAAGTCACCTCTCTCGACAGAGCTTTGGCACTACACGGCGTATCCGTCGAGGCGGCAGCCACTTGGGCTCAACCCTTAAGCCGGGAGGAGCTGTCCTGACCCGGGGCGTCTTTCGACGTTTGGGGTCAGTGGCCTGTGTCCGTGCAGACGCCTCACCTAGCGAGGTGCATGCGGTATCGAGCGTAAGCGGATTCCGTCAATCAGGTCAAATACGGACGGTGCGGGGATAGAGTCGCTTACATGCTTACAACCGGCCGTACGAGGGGGAGAAATGGATCAACACACAGGGCGCGTAGAGGCGTTCAGTGATGGCGTCTTCGCCATTGTGATCACGATTCTGGTGCTGGAGATCAAGGTGCCGGAGCACAGCGGATCGCATCTCTGGCAGGAATTGGCCGATCAGTGGCCGCACTATGCGGCGTACGTGGTGAGCTTCCTGGTGATCGGCGTCATGTGGGTCAATCACCACACGATCTTCCAGCACCTGCGGCGGGTCGACCGGCCGCTGCTCTATCTCAACCTGCTGGTCCTGATGGTCGTTTCGGTGATCCCGTGGACCACGGCGGTGCTCGCCGAATATCTCACCGACGACGCGGCCGGCACCGACGCGGCGGTGCTCTACAGCGCCTGGACGGTGGTCTATGCCGTCGCCTTCTCGGTCTTCTGGTGGTACGTGACCCGCGCCGACCTCTTCGACGAGCGCGTCGACCGGGACGCCGCCCGCGGCACCCGCTTCCGCTTCGCGCTCGGCGTGCTGGTGTATCCCGTGGCGCTGGGGATCTCGTTCTTCTCCGCGCCGGTAGCGCTCGCCGCCCACGCCTTGATCGCGGTCTATTACGCGCTCAACCAACTCCCCATCCCGCTGCGGCAGGACGAACAAAAGGCCCCCGCGGCGGTCCCGGCGCAGGGCTAGGACGTGCCATCGGGGGCCTCGGTCGAAGCCCTCACCGGCGGGAGCCGGGCTTGGGCAGCGGACGCGGGCGGGGTACGGAGCGCGGCATCGGCGCGCGCTGCGGACGATTGAGGTGCTGATGCGGTACTCGCATGGGGTTTTCCTCCAGAAGCTGTTGTACTCTGTGTGCAGTGGTTAGAACGTAGTACTGCACTCGCAGTGGTGTCAACACCCTTCCGAGGATCCGAGGAGAAGTCCGACGATGCGCCAGAACCCCGCCCGCCGCACCGCCCTGCTCGACGCCGCCATCGAGGTGCTCGCCCGCGACGGCTCCCGCGGCCTGACCCTGCGCGCCGTCGACAAGGAGGCCGGCGTGCCGACCGGCACCACCACCAACTACTTCACCAACCGCGGCGACCTGCTCCGCCAGGTCATGACCCGTACCGGCGAACGCCTCGCCCCGGACCCGGAGGCGCTCGCCGAGACGATGAAGGCGAAGCCCTCGCGCGAGCTCACCGCCATCCTGCTGCGCCAGCTGCTGGAGCGGATGCGCGCCGACAAGCCCAGCCACCTCGCCATGCTGGAACTCCGCCTCGAGGCCACCCGCCGCCCGGAGCTCCAGGAGGACCTCACCCGGATCTTCGCCACGATGCTCGACGCGAACATCAAGTGGCACCTCGACTCCGGCCTCCCCGGCGACCGCGACACCGTGCTGCTGCTCTACGTGGCCATGCTCGGCGTCATCGTCGACGACCTGACGGTGCCGGGCCTGCTCGAGCCGTACGACACGGGCAAGCTCATCGACGCGCTGGTCACCCGGAGTCTGCCGGGCGGCGGGCGCTAGGCTCGGGCGGCATGAGTACTGACGAGATGCCCGCCGGCGAGGATGTCGCGCAGCTGCTGGTGCGCTGCCTGGAAGCGGAGGGCGTCGAGTACGTCTTCGGCATCCCGGGTGAGGAGAACATCCGCTTCGTCGATGCCCTCAACGCGTCCGACTCCATCCAGTACGTGCTCACCCGGCATGAGCAGGGCGCGTCCTTCATGGCCGAGATGTACGGCCGCATCACCGGCCGCGCCGGCGTCTGCTCCGCGACGCTCGGACCCGGCGCCATCAACCTCCTCCTCGGCACCGCCGACGCGCAGACCAACTCCACCCCGGTCGTCGCCCTCGCCGCGCAGGGCGGCCTCGACCGGATACACAAGGAGTCGCACCAAGTCATCGATCTGCCCGCGATGTTCGCGCCGGTCACCCACTGGTCGCAGGAGGTGCGCAGCGCCGGCGCCGTACCGGAAATGGTGCGGCAGGCCTTCAAGACCGCCCAGCGGGAGCGCCCCGGCGCCGTCTTCCTCGCGCTGCCCGAGGACATCGAGGGTCAGGTGCCCGAGCCGCCGCTGGCGCCGCTGCCGATCAGCCATGTGTATCCGGAGGCCCCGTCGCCGTCCCAGGTCGAGCGTGCCGCCCGGGTGCTGGCCGCGGCGGAGCGGCCGGTGCTGCTCGCGGGGCACGGTGCCGCCCGTTCGGGTGCGGGAGCGGCGCTGATCCGGTTCGCCGAGAAGCTCAACGTGCCGGTGGCGACCACCTTCAATGCCAAGGGCGTCTTCCCCGACGACCACGCCAAGGCTCTCGGCGCGGTCGGCTTCATGCGGCACGACTACGCCAACTTCGGCTTCGACGAGGCCGATGTGCTGATCTGTGTCGGGTACGAGCTCCAGGAGTTCGACCCGGTGAAGATCAACCCCAAGGCCGACAAGAAGATCCTGCATCTGCACCACTTCCCGGCCGAGGTCGACGCCCGCTACCCGGTCGCTGTAGGCGTCCTCGGCGATCTGTCGGCTTCGCTTGACGCGCTCGCTGCTGCTGTCGACCGCCGCTACGAGACCGACTGCGACGACATCGAGATCCGCGGGCTGCTGACCAAGGAGCTGGAGCGGGGCCGCGCGGACGACTCGTGGCCGGTGAAGCCGCAGCGGGTGGTCGCGGACATCCGCGAGGCGCTCGGCCGCGAGGACCTGGCGCTGGTCGACACCGGCGCCGGGAAGATGTGGATGGCGCGGCTCTACCCGACGTACGAGCCCAATACCTGCCTGATCTCCAACGGCCTGTCGACGATGGGCTTCGCGGTGCCCGGCGCGATCGGTGCGCACCTCGCGGTCGAGGGGCGCCGGAGGGTCCTCGCGGTGACGGGGGACGGCGCGTTCCTGATGAACTCCCAGGAGATCGAGACGGCCGTGCGGGAGCGCATCCCGATGACCGTCCTGGTGCTGGTCGACGACGAATACGGCCTGATCACCTGGAAGATGGAGCTGGAGATGGGGCGGCACTCCCACACCCGCTTCGGCAATCCGGACCTCGTCGCGTACGCGGAGAGCTTCGGCGCCCGCGGCCACGCGGTGAAGTCGGCGGACGACCTGCTGCCGACGCTGCGCGACGCCCTCGACCACGACGGCGTGGACGTCATCGCCTGCCCGGTCGACTACGCCGAGAACCTGGCCCTCACCAAGCGGCTCGGCGAGCTCGAGGAGCCGATCTGACGATGGCTCCGCCGGTGATCGACGTGCTGCGCGTCTTCTGCGCGCCCGATGGGGCGCACGGCAACGCGCTCGGAGTCGTCCGCGAGGGCGCGGCGGTCCCCGGCGAGGAGGAGCGGCAGGCGCTGGCGCGCAAGCTCGGCTTCAGCGAGACGGTCTTCGTCGACGACCCGGAGCGCGGCGAGATCGACATCTATACGCCGACGCTGCGGCTGCCCTTCGCCGGACATCCGTGCGTGGGCAGCGGGTGGCTGCTGGACGTACCGGAGCTGGTGACGCCGGCCGGGGTCGTCGGGGTGCGCGGGGACGGCGAGTTCACCTGGATCGAGGCCCGCGCCGACTGGGCACCGCCGCGCACCCTGCGGCGATACGGGTCCCCTGCGGAGGTCGACGCCCTCGACGTGCCGCCGCCCGGCGAGTGGATCTACGCCTGGGCGTGGGCGGACGAGGCCGCGGGCCGGGTGCGGGCGCGCGCCTTCCCCGGCCGCGGCGACGGCATCGACGAGGACGAGGCGACGGGCGCGGCGGCGATCCTGCTGGCGCAGGAGCTGGGCCGGGCGCTGAACATCACGCAGGGCCGCGGGTCGCAGCTGGTGGCGGCGCCCGGCCCGGACGGGGTGGTGGAAGTGGGCGGCCGGGTGCGGCTGGAGCAGCCGCACCACAGCCCGGCCGGCCCGCGAGCGGAGCTCGCTGTCAGACCCGAGTGAGGCCGAGCGCCGCAGGCGCGATATCCGCGCGCAGCGCGGACCAGTGCGACGGCTCAGTCCACCGTGAGCACCAGCTTCCCCGCCGTCCGCCCCGTCTCACCCAGCGCATGCGCCTTCGCCGCCTCCGCGAGCGGAAAGGTGTCCGCGACGGTCGCTCGGAGCTCTCCCGACTCCACCAGCCCGGCAATGGCGTTCATTCCGGCATGGTCCGCCTCGACGATCGGCGCCTCCGCCCGCACCCCGAGCCGCTCGGCCTCCGCGGCGAACTCCGGCCCGACGCGCAGGATGCAGACCGCGATCCCGCCGGGCCGCAGCGTGCGCAGCGACCGCAGCGCGTGCTCGCCGCCGATCGGGTCCAGCACCACGTCGACGTCCCGCACCGCCTCGAAGACATCCGTCTCGCGATAGTCGATCGCCTCGTCCACGCCCAGCTCGCGCAGGAAGCCATGCTTCCCCGCACTCGCGGTCCCGATCACATACGCGCCCCGCGCCTTCGCGATCTGCACCGCCAGATGCCCGACCCCGCCCGCGGCGGCATGCACCAGCACGCGCTGCCCCGCCCGGAGGTCCGCCGTGTCCACCAGCACCTGCCAGGCGGTGAGCGCGGCCAACGGCAGCGCCCCGGCCTGCACATGATCGATGGAGGCCGGCTTACGGGCGAAAGCGCGGGCCGGGCCGGTGACGTACTCGGCATGCGAGCCGTGCCCATGCGGATACGGCAGCATCCCGAACACCTCGTCGCCCGGCTTGAACAGCGCCACGCCAACGCCCACGGCCTCCACCACACCGGAGACGTCCCAGCCCAGCACGAAAGGCGGCTCCGGCAGGAACAGCCCCTTCAGCGCCCGGTGCTTCCAGTCGGTCGGGTTCACGCCCGCGGCCCGGACCCGTATCAGCACCTCACCCACGCCCGGCACGGGGCGTGGCACCCGCACCTCGCGCAGCACCTCGGGGCCGCCGAGGACGTCCTGGCGGATGGCTCGCATGTCAGCGTTCGCGTCGTTCATGGGCTCAAGGCTGCCGCGACCCGCACCCCCCGGGCAATGGCACAAAGGTCATGCCCCGATAGGATCCTGCCATGGCTCACCGCGTGGCGGTTCTGGCGCTCGACGGCGTCTACCCCTTTGAACTCGGCATCCCGCGCCGCGTCTTCGGCACCCTGCCGGAGCGCTACGAGGTGAGCACCTGCACGGCTGACGGCGGCCCGGTGCGTACGAGCGCGGACTTCACGATCGCCGTCGAGCACGGCGCGGAGCTGCTGGCGACCGCGGACACCGTGGTCATCCCGCCGTACGACTGCGCGCTGGTCGGCGAGGAGCCGCCGGCCGGCACGGCCGCCGCCCTCGCCCGTATCCGCCCCGGCGCCCGGATCGTCTCCATCTGCACCGGCGCCTACGCGCTCGCCGCCGCCGGGCTGCTCGACGGCCGCCCGGCCACCACGCATTGGCGGGAGACGGACCGCTTCCGGCGGCTCTATCCGCACGTGCAGCTCGACCCCGGTGTGCTCTTCGTCGATGACGGGGACATCCTCACCTCCGCCGGTGCCGCCTCGGGTGTGGATGTCTGCCTGCACCTCGTGCGTACGGACCACGGCACCGAGACCGCCAACCACGTCGCCCGCTGCTGTGTGGTGCCGCCGTGGCGGGACGGCGGGCAGGCGCAGTACATCGAGCAGCCGGTGCCCCCAGTGGCCGCGGCCAGTACGGCGGCGACGCGGGCGTGGGCGCTCGCGCGGCTCGATCAGCCGCTCGCCCTGGACGAGCTCGCCGGGCATGCCGGGATGAGCCTGCGCACCTTCGCGCGGCGGTTCCGCGACGAGGTGGGGATGAGCCCGGGGCGGTGGCTGATCCGGCAACGGGTGGAGCGGGCCCGGCAGTTGCTGGAGGCCGGGGATCTGCCGGTCGAGCGAATAGCCGCCGAGGTCGGCTTTGCGACCAGTGCTTCGCTGCGGCAGCACCTGCACGCGGCGATAGGCGTGTCCCCGCAGGCGTACCGCCGCACCTTCCAGGCGCGCGAGCGCGCCGACCGCTGAGCCGGGTGACCGAATCGCGCTCCTGAGGGAGACGCAGGTCACGCACGGCTATTGACCTCCGTTCAAACCCGCCAGTAACTTCACGGCAGCGTCGCTGTAATGCCCCCGTCAACAACGCTGTTGGTCCTAGGGAGTAACCAGATGCCGTCCCCCACCCGTACGCGCAGCCGCGTCGTGGCCGTAGCCGCCGCGCTCGCCGCCACCGCCGCCCTCGGCGCCCCGGCGGCGCAGGCCGCCTCTGCCGCCGCCGACGACGACCTCGACTACGTCGCCCTCGGCGACAGCTACAGCGCCGGCTCCGCCGTGCTGCCGCTGGACCCGACGGCACCGCTGCCGTGCCTGCGGTCGCTGCTCAACTACCCCCACGTCATCGCCAAGAAGACCGGCGCCGACCTGAAGGACGTCACCTGCGGCGGCGCCACCACCGAGCACTTCACCGCGGCCCAGTACCCGGGCGTGGCCCCGCAGGTGAACGCGCTGAGCGCGGACACCGACCTGGTGACCCTCACCATCGGCGGCAACGACAACAACACCTTCGTCGGCGCCATCCTGGCCTGCGCCACCGCGGGCCTCGGCTCCGGCGGCAAGGGCAGCCCGTGCAAGGACGCCAACGGCTCGAAGTTCACGGACGACGTCCTCAACAAGACGGCTCCGGCGGTCAAGGCGGCCGTCGCGAAGGTCAAGGAGAAGGCGCCCAACGCCCGTATCGCCGTGCTCGGTTACCCGTGGATCCTGCCGGCCGAGAAGGGCTGCTTCCCCACCCTGCCGGTCGCCGAGGGCGACGTCCCGTACCTGCGCGACCTGCAGACCCACCTCAACACGGCGGTGGAGAAGGCCGCGAGCGGCAGCGGCGCCACCTTCGTGGACTTCGCCGAGTCGTCCGAGGGCCACGACGCCTGCCAGGCGTACGGCACCCGCTGGATCGACCCGGTCCTGTCCACTTCGCCCGTCCACCCCAACGCCTACGGCGAGTCGCGGATGGCGGACGAGACGATGAAGGCGCTCGGCCTGTAGTCGCCGGCCGTCAGCTGCCCGCCGGCGGGGTGAGGTCCACCGCCGGCGGGTTCAGCCGCGCGAAGCCCTCCTGGCGCTGGTACGGGAAGTAGGGGTACGCCGCGTCCGTCGCGCTCGCGGCGTCGAGCTTCGCCACCTGGCCCGGGGTCAGCTCCCAGCCGATGGCGCCGATGTTCGCGCGCAGCTGCTCCTCGTTGCGGGCGCCGATGATGACCGAGGAGACGGTCGGGCGGCGCAGCAGCCAGTTGAGCGCGATCTGCGGGACCGTCCTGCCGGTCTCCGCCGCCACCTCGTCCAGGGCGTCCACCACGCGATAGAGCAGCTCGTCCGGTACGGGCGGGCCGAAGGACGCCGTGTCGTGCAGCCGGCTGCCGGCCGGGAGCGGGCGGCCGCGGCGGATCTTGCCGGTCAGGCGGCCCCAGCCGAGCGGGGACCAGACGACGGCGCCGACGCCCTCCTCCCGCGCGAGCGGCATCAGCTCCCACTCGTAGTCGCGGCCGACGAGGGAGTAGTAGACCTGGTGGGCGGCGTAGCGCGGCCATCCCTGGCGGTCGGCGGCGGCCTGGGACTTCATCAGCTGCCAGCCGGAGAAGTTGGAGACACCGGTGTAGCGGATCTTGCCCTGCCGGACCAGCTGGTCGAGGGTCGCCAGCACCTCCTCGACCGGGGTCGAGGCGTCGTACGCGTGCAGCTGGAAGAGGTCGATGCGGTCCGTGTCCAGGCGGCGCAGGGCGTCCTCGACGGCGGTGATCAGGCGGGCGCGGGAGGTGCCCGCGTCGCCCGGGCCTTCGCCCATCGGCAGTCCGGCCTTGGTCGAGATGATCACCTCGTCGCGGCGGCCCTTGAGGGCCGCGCCCAGCACCTCCTCCGAGGCACCGTCGGAGTAGACGTCCGCGGTGTCGAACATCGTGATGCCCGCGTCCAGCGCGACGTCCACCAGGCGCCGGGCCTCGTCGACGTCCGTGGTGCCCCAGGCGCCGAAGAGCGGGCCGCGGCCGCCGAAGGTGCCGGTGCCGAAGCTGAGGGCGGGGACCTTGAGGCCGGAGCGGCCCAACTGGCGGTATTCCATGACAGGGTACCCTTCTAATGGTTCTGAAGTTCCGTTAGTGATGTCACGGTAGCATCCTGGGCGAGCTAACGAAACCCTGGTTCCTTTACTTGTCGTACTCCACCGGGAGTAGAGCGCCCCGTCCCGGTTCCGACCTCGGGGGGCCGATCCATTTGACCCGCGCCCGTAGGGTCGATCACATGGATCTGCGACTACCCCGGAGCCGCTCGCGCCGCATCGTCGCCGGTGCGGCAGCGCTCATCGTGCTGGCCGGGCTCGGCACCTGGACCGCGACCGCCGCCACCGGCGACGACGGCCCGCGCGTGCAGCGCTCGGACCGGACGATGGCGATGCCGGGGGCGCGGATCGACACCTCGTACTTCGCCGCCGAGGGCGGCGGCCGGCGGCCCGCCGTGCTGCTCGGGCACGGCTTCGGCGGCAGCAAGGACGACAACCGCAAGCAGGCCGAGCAGCTGGCCAAGGACGGATACGCCGTCCTGACCTGGTCCGCCCGCGGCTTCGGCGACTCGACCGGCAAGATCGGGCTCAACGACCCCGAGCACGAGGTCAAGGACGTCAGCCGGATGATCGACTGGCTGGCGAAGCGGCCCGAGGTGCAGCTCGACAAGGCCGGCGACCCGCGGGTGGGCATGTCCGGGGCGTCGTACGGAGGCGCCATCGCGCTGCTCGCCGCCGGGCACGACGGCCGGGTCGACGCCATCGCGCCGCAGATCACGTACTGGAATCTGGCCGACGCGCTCTTCCCCAACGGCGTCTTCAAGAAGCTCTGGGCCGGGCTGTTCTTCACCACCGCCTCCGTCGACCTGACCGGCAGCCCGCAGCCGGGCAACGGCGGCGGCAAGCCCGGGTGCGGGCGCTTCGCGAAGGACCTGTGCGCGATGTACGAGCGGGTCGCGGTCAGCGGGAAGCCGGACGACGCGGCGCGCAAGCTGCTCGAGCAGCGCAGCCCGTCCGCGGTCGGCGACCGTATCGACGTGCCCGCGCTGATCACCCAGGGGCAGTCCGACTCGCTCTTCCCCCTCGGCCAGGCCGACGCCATGGCCAAGGCGATCAAGGGGAACGGCGCCCCGGTCGCCGTCGACTGGATCCCCGGCGGCCACGACGGCGGCGATACGGAGCTGGGCCGGATCCAGGCCCGTACCACCGCCTGGTTCGACCGCTATCTGAAGGACGACAAGGGCGCCGACACCGGGCCCGCCTTCCGCGTCACCCGTACCGGCGGCGTCGACACCGCGGACGGGGCGGCCAGGACCCGGGGCGCGGACAGCGACACGTATCCCGGTCTGGAGGCCGGTGACCGCACCGTCGCGCTCTCCGGCCGCGAGCAGTCCTTCGCCAACCCGCCGGGTGCCTCGCCGCCCGCCATCTCCGCGCTCCCCGGCGGCGGCGCGCTCTCGCAGCTGCCGTCGTCGCTCGGGGTCGGGCTGTCGCTCGACGTCCCCGGGCAGTACGCCCGCTTCGACTCCGCGCCGCTGCGCAAGCAGATGCAGATCACGGGTGAGCCGACGGTACGGGTCAAGGTCTCGGCCGACGCGAAGGACGCCGTGCTCTTCGGCAAGCTCTACGACGTCGGCGCGAACGGGCGGCAGCAGGTGCTGCCCAGCCAGCTCGTCTCGCCGGTGCGGGTGAGCGGGGCCGACCAGGACGGCGGCCGTACGGTCGAGCTGAAGCTCCCCGCGGTCGACCACAAGGTGGCCGCCGGCCACAAGCTGCGCCTGGTCCTCTCCGCCACCGACCTCGGCTATGCCACGCCCAACGACCCGGCCACGTACACCGTCTCGCTCGCCGACGCCTCAGAAAAAGGCGTGCACGTCCCGACCGCCCCCGAGGTGGACACCCAGCCCGCCGGCGTCCCGGCGTGGGTGTGGGCGCTGCCGGTGGCCGGGCTGGCGATCGCGGGCGGGCTGATCTTCACCAGCCGCCGCCGCGCCTCCGCCGCCCCCGACCCGGAGCTCGCCGGCGTACCGCTGCAGATCACCGGGCTGACCAAGCGCTACGGGAAGTCGGGCGACCGGTACGCGGTCCGCGACCTGTCCTTCCGCGTCGAGCAGGGCCAGGTCCTCGGCCTCCTGGGCCCCAACGGGGCGGGCAAGACGACCACGCTGCGGATGCTGATGGGCCTGATCACGCCGGACGCCGGCGAGATCCGGGTCTTCGGCCACCAGATCACCCCGGGCGCCCCCGTCCTCTCCCGTACGGGGTCCTTCGTCGAGGGCGCGGGCTTCCTGCCGCACCTCACCGGGCGGCAGAACCTCGAGCTGTACTGGCGCGCCACCGGCCGCCCGGCGGAGGACGCGCACCTGGAGGAGGCGCTGGAGATCGCGGGCCTGGGCGACGCGCTGGCACGGGCCGTACGCACCTACTCGCAGGGCATGCGGCAGCGCCTCGCCATCGCCCAGGCCATGCTCGGCCTGCCGGACCTGCTCATCCTCGACGAGCCGACGAACGGCCTCGACCCGCCCCAGATCCGCGAGATGCGCGAGGTCCTGATCCGGTACGCGGAGGGCGGCCGGACCGTGATCGTCTCCAGCCACCTCCTCGCCGAGGTCGAGCAGTCCTGCACGCACCTCGTCGTCATGGACCGCGGGCAGCTCGTGCAGGCGGGCCCGGTCGCGGAGATCACCGGGAACGGGGACGGGCTGCTGGTCGGTCACGACGGGGAGCCGCTGAGCGAGGCCCTGCTGGAGAAGGTCCGCGCGCTGCCCGGCGTCGCCGCGGCTGCCAACGGCCCCGACGGCCTGCTGCTCCGCCTCGACCACGACGCGACCACCCCGGCCCGGCTGCTCCCCGAGCTGCTGGAGCTCGGCATCCAGGTCTCGTCGTACGGGACCGAACACCGCCTGGAAGACGCCTTCCTGACCCTGATCGGAGGGGACCGCTCATGACCGCCGCGGACACGCTGGTCGAGACCGCCCCCGGCTACCGCCCCGGGCGCACGCTGCCGCTGCGCGTCGAGCTGATCCGGCAGTTGCGCCGCCGCCGCACGATGGTGATGTTCGCGGTGCTCGCCGCGCTGCCGTTCGTGCTGGTCGCGGCCTTCGCGCTGGCCGGCGGGCCGGGCGGGGGCGACGAGCGGGCCACCCTCATGGACGCGGCCACCAACTCCGGCGGCAACTTCACCGCGATGACGCTCTTCGCCTCCGCCGGCTTCCTGCTGGTGGTGCCGGTGGCGCTGTTCTGCGGCGACACCGTCGCCTCGGAGGCGGGCTGGTCCTCGCTGCGCTACCTGCTCGCGGCGCCGGTCCCGCGGGCGCGGCTGCTGGCGAGCAAGCTGGCGGTCGCGCTGGGGCTGAGCGCGGCGGCGTTCGTCATGCTGCCGCTGATCGCGCTGGCCGTGGGCACGGTGGCGTACGGGTGGGGGCCGCTGGAACTGCCGACGGGCGGCGCGCTGCCGGCCGGCGACGTACTGCCGCGGCTGGCGATGGTGGTGGCGTACCTCTTCGTCTCCCAACTGGTCACGGCTGCCCTGGCCTTCTGGCTGTCGACGCGCACGGACGCGCCGCTGGGCGCGGTCGGTGGCGCGGTGGGACTGACGATCCTCGGCAACGTCCTCGACGCGGTCACCGCGCTGGGCGGCTGGCGGGACGTGCTGCCGGCGCACTGGGCGTACGCGTGGGTGGACGCGCTCCAGCCGCAGCTGGAGTGGGGCGGGATGGTGAAGGGGGCGGCGGTGTCGGTGTCGTATGCGCTGGTGCTCTTCGGGTTCGCCTTCCGGGGGTTCGCGCGGAAGGACATCGTGTCGTAGCGCGCCGGCCGTGACGAGGGGCCTTTACAACGTTGGAACGTAGCTCTACGTTGTCCGCCATGTCGCGCCGAATCCCCCACATCCTCGGGTTAGTTCTCGCACTCGTCGCCGCGCTGCTCGCCGCGCAGTACGCGGCCCCGGACCCCGCCGACGCCGCCACCGGCACCAAGCTCCGCGACGGCACCGGCCTGTATCCGCGCGCCATCCGCCTGGAGCACAGCGGCGCCGCCAACGGCCGCGTGCTGGCGTCCGTCGTCACCTTCGACGGCAACAACGGCCTCGGCGCGATCTACGAATCCACCGACGACGGCGGCAGCTTCGCCGAGGTCGGCACGGTCGCCGACCCGGAGGCGGCAGGTGGCCAGGGCCTGTGCTGCGCCACGCTCTACGAGCTGCCGCGCCAGGTGGGCGACCTGCCGGCCGGGACGCTGCTGTGGGCGGCGTCGGTGGGCCAGGACGAGGCGAATCGCCGCATGACGCTGCGGGTCTTCAAGTCCACGGACACCGGCCGCTCGTGGTCGTATCTCTCGACGATCGCGACGGCGGGGAACGAAAAGGGCCTGTGGGAACCGGAGTTCTCCATCGACGCAAGCGGCGCGCTGGTCGCCCACTACTCCGACGAAACGGACGGCACCCACAGCCAGAAGCTGGTGGCGGCCCGCACGACGGACGGCCTCAATTGGACCGGCCACCACGACACGATCGCCTCCGCACTCGCCTCGGACCGCCCGGGGATGGCGGTGGTGCGCAAGCTCCCGAACGGCAGGTACTTCATGTCGTACGAGATCTGCGCGGCGGCGGGCCAGTACATCTGCGTCACCCACTACCGCACCTCCGCCGACGGCTGGGACTGGGGCGACCCGAAACACCTCGGCTACCGCCCGGAGACGGCGGACGGCAAGTACTTCCGACACGCCCCGAACCTGGCCTGGGGCCCGGAACCGGGCAACCCGAACGGCCGCCTCTACTTGGTAGGCCAGGTCATGTACAACGCCGACGGCACGCGGGCGGCAGGCAGCGGCCGCACGGTATGGACCAACTCGAACAACGGCGAGGGCGCGTGGAAGGAGATCTCAGCCCCGGTGGCGGTGGAGTCCCAAACGGTGGACTACTGCCCCAACTACAGCTCCGCGCTGCTGCCTTCGGCAGATGGCAGCAGGCTGATGGAGATCGCCACCGACTACGAGGGCACGGTCTGCAAGCCGTATTACGCGACGGGTTCTGCCCAGTAGCTCAGCTGCTGCAGGAATCGAGAATTGCCGTCACATCGAGTTCGATCTCCGCGCCGATGGAGTCGGGGAGCGTGATGTGCTCGCCGCGGGCGTGGATGCGGTGGTTGTTGAACTCGTTGGCGAATGGATCCGTGAGGACGTGGACGCGGTCGGCCTTGCGGTTGACGATCACGTAGACCGGGACCTTGGCGATGGCGTAGGCGGCGACCTTCGTCCGCAGGTCGGTGGCATAGTTGCTGGAGGTCACTTCCAGCACGAGACGGAACACCGCGGGGTCGTAGCAGTTGGCCTCGATGAGATGGTCTGGGAAGTCGGCATCGACGACTGCCAGATCGGGAATGGCGTAGTCGAATGGGCCGTCGGGGAGCCACAGGCCGATGGCCTGGATAACCTTCGTCTCGCGGGTGTGGGCGGAGGCAAAGGCAAAGGTGAGGTCGGTGAGCACACGCCCGTGCCTACCGTCAGCGGCTGGGGTCACCGTCAGCTCTCCCCCGAGGATCTCGACGCGGTAGCCCGGAAGCAGCTCGGTGAGGCGCTCGGCCTCTTGGAGCAGCGAACGCGGCTCGTCCTCACAGGGGTGCTCTACTGCGGCGGCAGACATAGCGGCCTCCTGGTGGATCGGGTCGAGGACATCATCGTAGGACGGCGACCAGGGCCGTGTCCCGTTTGGCGGCATTCACCCGTTCGAGGAGTGCCGCCCATCGCAGGTCACGGCCCTGATCGCCGACCGGCTCACCGCACCGGGGCTCCCGGGCCAAGCGGGATGCCGAGGGCCCACCACAGCAGGAAGAGTGCGGTCCATGCCAGCGTCATCGCGACTGCCAGCGGGAGGGTGTACGAGGCGAGGGTGCCGATGCCGGCCGACTTGCGGTAGCGCTGGAGGAAGCCCAGGGCCATCACGAAGTACGGGCTCATTGGCGTGATGGCGGTCGAGCCCGAGTCGGCGATGCGGAAGAGTGCTTGCGTTGTCTCTGCCGGGACCGAGACCAGCATCAGCATCGGGACCAGGACCGGGGCGGCCAGGGCCCACATTGCTGAGCCGCTCGTGACCATGATGTTGACCAGGGTCAGGAGGAGCAGGATCAGGAGGAAGACCACGACGATCGGCAGGCCGCTGTTCTTCAGGGCTTCGGCGGCGTTGACCGACAGGACCTCGCCTATGTGGGTCCAGTCGAAATACGCCAGGAATTGGGCGATGGCGAAGAACAGGACCAGGACCGGGGCCATTTGCTTGACGCCCTCGGCCATCAGCTTCGGGACGTCGGCGGCCTTCTTGATCGAGCCTGCCCTCGTGCCGTAGACGACGCCCGTCAGGAGGAAGAGGAAGGCTACGAAGGCTGCTATGCCGTCCATCAGCGGGGACTCCGCGATTGCGCCGCCCTCGCCACGCAGCGGGGACGAGGTCGGCAGCACCGTCGCCGTGAGCGCGAGCAGGCCTGCGAACAGTGCCAGCACCGCCCGCCGCAGCGCCGAGCGCTCGCGGTCGGACAGTTCCAGCGCGCCGATGTCCTCCAGGTCCGCGTCCGGGTCCGGGTCGAGGTCGGTGCGCTTGTTCAGGACCAGGCGGGTCACCAGCGTGATCACCAGGGCCAGCAGCAGCGATGAGGCGATGTTGAAGAACCAGTTGCTGAGCGGGGAGACATACGCGTCGTCCCCGCCCGCGATCTTCGCCGCCGCGGTCGTAATGCCCGCGAAAATCGCGTCGTTGGGCGTCGGCACCGGGCTCGCGTCGTAACCGGAGGCGATCGACGTATACGCGACGACGATGCCGAGGATCGGCGACCGCCCGACGGCCCGGAAGGCGAGGCCGCCCAGCGGGACCAGGATGATGTACGCCGCAGCCGAGGCGACGTGGGCGACCGTGCCGGCGAAGGCGACCGCGAAGACCACCCACGAGGCGGGGACCCGGGAGACGCCACGCTTCATCAGCGCCGCCAGGAAGCCGGAGCGTTCGGCGACCGCGACGCCCATGATGACCACCACGATCGTGGCCATCGGCGGGAAGGCGGCGAAGTTCTCGATCATCGTCGAGGTGGCCATGGCCAGGCCTTCGCCGCTGAGCAGGTTCTGTACGGCGACCGTCTTGCCGGTCTCCGGCGAGACGACGGAGACGTCGAGCGCGGCGAGCAGCGCGCTGACGGCGGCCAGCAGAGCGGAGAGGATCCAGAAGAGCCAGAAGGGGTGCGGGAGGGCGTTGCCCGCGCGCTCGATCACCGCCATCGCGCGCAGCAGGCGCGGCAGCTTCTCGGATGGCTCGGGCGGCTCGGGTGGGTTGGCGGGTCTCGTGGCGGGGCCGGTCGCGGTCATGGCAACTCCAGGGCGGGGACGAGGGGTCAGCGGGGGAGTGCGTAGCGGCGGACGAAGTCCCACAGCACGTCGTGGGCCTCGATCGACTGGGTTACGTAGCCGCCACCGCTGTAGCTGTCGGCGCCGGGCCAGGTGTGGCCGCCGTCGGTGACGGCGATGTGCCGCACCTCGGCGTCCCGGTCGCAGTCCGTCCAGCGGGCGACGGTGATGTCCGGCGCGGTCGTACGGTCCGGGACCTGCGCCTCGCAGCCATTGCGCCCGGCCCAGCCCGCCGCCCAGTCACGGACCGCGGGCAGCCCGCGGTCGGCGTCTCCGGCGTACGGGATCGTGGTGTCGCCGGTCCCGTGGAACTCCAGCACCGGGACCGGCCGGGAGGGGGCGCAGTCCTGGCCCGTCCCGGTCCCGGGGTAGAAGGCGCCGGCGACCGGGGCGATCGCGGCGATGCGGTCGGACAGGCGGCAGGCGAGGAGGGCGGTGAGACCGGCCCCGTTGGACTTCCCGGTGGCGTAGACCCGGCGCTCGTCCGTGCACAGCTCGGCCTGCAGCTCGTCGAGCAGATCGCCCGCGAAAGCGACGTCGTCGACGCCGGGCACCGAGTACGGAGCGCCCTGCCACGCCTGCTTGCCCTCGTCGTCGACGACGCCCTCCGGGTACGCGACGATCGCCGGCAGCGTGGAGAGCTTCGAGAACTCCTCCGTCGTGGCGGCGGCGTTCCCGCGCCCGTGGAAGGCGAGCACGACCGGCAGCCGCTCCTCGCCCGTATAGCCGTCGGGCAGGTGCAGCCGGTAGCCGCGCTCCCGGTCGCCGCTGGTGAGGGTGTGGTCGGTGCTGGTGCCGGGGGCCTGCGGCGGGGCGGCGCCGCAGCCGTCCGCGGCCGCCGCGGGCGCGGCGTGCGCGGGGGCGGCGCCGCCGGCGAGGGCGAGCAGGGCGGCCGCGAGGACCGTACGCAGGCGTGCTGAAGTGACCTTCAAGGCAGGCTCCTTCCGCCCGGCCGCGTCCCGGCGGCGGGCTGGATTCATCAGGGCAGGTCGTGCCTACGGACCGGCCCGCTCGGGGGCCGCCCGGTGCTGCGGTTGTGATGGGAGGGCTAGGAGTCCAGCCACTCCTTGGCGAAGGCGGTGATACGGGTGACGACCGCGGCCACGATGGCCGCGCCGTCCTCGGGGGTGGCCGTGCGCGGGTCGCCGAGCACGCCGTTGGGCGAGAGGCGGTCGTACGGGAGCGTCAGGGTCGGATGGCCGCCGCGCCGGGCGACCTTGGACAGCGGGTCGAGCTGGTCGTGCGCGGTCGTCCCGGCGACGAGCCGCTCGCGGTGGACGAGTTGGGGCGCGAGGTGCAGCATCTGGGCGGTCTCGGCCTCGCCGCTGTGCCCGTGCACCTCGCTGACGCCCATCTCCGCGACTACCTCGGAGGCGAGCACGGTCACCGGCGTCCAGGCGAACTCCACGTCCGGACGGTCCGCCAGCAGATCCTGGGCGACGGTGGTGAGGGTGGCGTTGTTGCCGCCGTGCCCGGTGATCACCAGGAACTTCCGCCACCCGTGCCGGTGCAGACTCCCCACGTAATCGCGGACGACGGCGGCGAGCGTCCCGGTCGTGAGCGTGACCGTGCCGGCGAAGCCGAGGTGGTGCGGCGAGACGCCGACCGGCAGCGACGGGCCGATCACCGCCCGGCCGCCCAGCTCCGCCGCCACCCGCTCGGCGACGGCCTCGGCGCGCAGGGTGTCGGTGGCCAGCGGCATGCCGGGGCCGTGCTGCTCGTACGCGCCGGCGGGAAGGATGACGAGCGGGCTACGGGCGACCGCGGCGGCGGCCTCGACGGTCGTCATCTCGGCGAGTTTGACGGGCTCGGTCACCGTGCGCCTGGTCACCGCGCGGCCTCCGGGGCCTCGAAGTCGGCGGCAAGGACGGCGTCCCGGATCGCCGCCAGGTGATCGTGGGTCAGCCGCTCCGCGGCCGCCGCGTCCCCGTCCCGTACGGCCTCGAAGATCTGCACATGCTCGGCGTGGTCGCGGTCCCGGTCGTTGTACCGGAAGCGGATCTCCACCTGCTCGCGGGCGCGGACGTGCAGCAGTGCCTCGATCGTCTCGCGCAGCAGCGGATTGTGGCTGGCCTCCGCGAGGGCGACGTGGAAGTGCACCGACTGGCGCAGCGATTCCTCGGGCGGGAGCAGGGCGTTGCGGGAGGCGGTCTCCAGCTGTCGTACGGCCTCGGGCTCGCGCAGCCGCGCCGCCGCGGCGGCGATGGCGGGCTCGACGACGAGGCGCGCCTCGACCAGCTCCAGCACCGACTCGCGGCTGCTGCGCGGCAGATGGGGATTGGCGAGCAGCCGCCGGTGGACGCCGGGCCCGACGTAGGTGCCGGACCCGTGCCGGAACTCCACCACCCCGGTGGCCTCGAGCCGCCGCAGCGCCTCGCGCACGGTCGGGGTGGTCACCTCGAACCGCTTGGCCAGCTCGCGGGAGGAGGCGATGGCGTCCCCGGGCGCGAGCCGCTCGGCCCGGATGATCTCGACTATGTCGTCCGCGAGGCGCGCGGACAGCGACTGCTCGCCGTAACTCATGAAGTGACTAAATCAATTGATGAGTCAGGGCGTCAACGGTCGTGACGCGATGGCTTTTCAGTGATCTTCACCGATCTTCGGTGATCTTCATTGATCTTCAGTGATGCTCGGACACCAGCACCGCGCTCGTCCCCGGCTCCAGCGCCTCGAAGATGTGCGGGGCGTCGCCGGGGTACGCGACGTAATCGCCGGGGCCGATCTCCACCGGCTCGTCCGTGGGGCCGACCAGGGCGCGGCCCGCGCCGATGATCACGTGCTCGACGACGCCGGGGTTGTGCGGGTCGGAGGCGCGGACGCTGCCCGGCTCGGCGGTGACGAGGTAGAGGTCGCGGCGGGTGTTCGGCGGGCTGACGGCGAGCACCGTCGCCACGTAATCGGCGTGCTCGGAGGCGAAGGACGGGCCCTCGCCGGCCCGCACCACCTGCACCCGCGGCCGCGGCGGCTCCAGCAGCTGGGCGAAGGGGATCTCCAGGGTCGTGCTCAGCGCCCACAGCGTCTCCACGCTCGGGTTCCCGCCGCCCGACTCCAGCTGCGAGAGGGTCGACTTGGCGATGCCCGCGCGCCGCGCCACCTCGGCGAGCGAGAGGCCGGTGCGGGCGCGCTCGCGGCGCAGGGAGGCGGCGATGACGTCGAGCGGGGCACCAGAGGTGACTGATTTGTCCTGGTCAGCGGCCATGCGTTCGCTCCAGTGGGCGGATCGTTCGACTTGACGAACGGGGTGTTTACGTTCTACATATAGTGCCATGCGTTCGATATGGCGAACCCTGGATCGCGACCTGGCCCGCGACATCGGCCTGGTCTGCGCGGCCGACGCGCTCGTCGGCGTCTCCTTCGGCGCCATCGCGGTCAGCGCCGGGCTGCCCCTGTGGCTGCCGATGCTGCTGTCCGTGGTGGTCTTCGCGGGGGCGGCGCAGTTCATCTTCGTCGGCATCCTCGCGGCCGGCGGCAACCCGGTCGCGGCCGTGGTCGCCGGGCTGCTGGTCAACGCCCGCCACCTGCCGTTCGGCTTCACGGTCGGCGATGTGCTCGGTACGGGCTGGGCGCGGCGGATTGTAGGCAGCCACATCATGATCGACGAGACCGTCGCCTTCGCCCTCGCCCAGCGCGAGCCGCGGCGCCGCCGGGCCGCGTACTGGGGCTGCGGCGTCGGCCTCTTCATCTGCTGGAACGTCGGCGTCGTCCTCGGCGCCTACGGCGGCACGGTGATCAGCGATACGGACGCCTTCGGCCTGGACGCCGCCTTCCCGGCGGTGCTGCTCGCGCTGGTGCTGCCCGCGCTGCGCGAGGCCGCCACCCGGCGGGCCGCGCTCACCGGGGCGGCGATCGCGCTGGCCGCGGCGCCGTTCCTGCCCGCCGGGCTGCCGGTGCTGCTGGCGCTGGCGGGGGTCGCGGTGGCGGCTGTGGGCGGGGG
>NZ_JAAKZV010000121.1 GCF_011044975.1 Streptomyces coryli
GGGGTGGGGTAGAAGATCTTCGTGACCAGCGAGCGGGAACCGCGGCTCCAGTTGAACTGGCGGACCCCGATCGCGAACTCCGCGGCGGGCGCCGCCCGTTCGGCGCCGGCGGCCTGGTCCAGGGTGGAGCCGATCAGGGGGCTGCTCAGACCTGCCGCCGTCGCGGCCGCGGTCATGCCGAGGAAGGTACGTCTGCTTAACGACATGGGTGTCTCCTTGCGTGGGGGAACAGGGAGGTTTCAGCAGGTGGAGTCGGTCTGGGTGGCCAGGCCGAGCCGGTACGGCAGCTGCGAGTACTCGCCGCCGGACTGCGGGTCCCGGCCCTGGTAGAGGAGCTGGAGCCGGCACGGGTCGATGGTCATGGTCTGGTCGTCGGTGGCGCGGAGCAGCTCGCCGTGGCTGATGTCCTTCGTCCAGGCGCCGCCGGGGAAGGTGACGTTGGTGGAGCGGGCGAACGGATTGGCTTCGGTGGCGGCGAGCGGCTGCCAGTCGCCGGTCAGGCCGTCGGCGGTGAAGGAGCGGTAGTAGCGGTTGCCGTCGCTGCCGATGGCTTCCCAGATCAGCAGGTACGTGTCCGTGCCCTGGACGCGGTAGACCGCGCCGCCTTCGAAGAGCGCGTTGCGGGCGTCCTGGAGCACGATCTGCGTGTTGCCGAAGCCGTTCGGGAAGTTGGCGAGGGTGGTCTCGGACCGGTACACGTGGCCGTTGTCGTCCGCGGAGAACAGGTAGCACTTCGCGTCGCCGCAGATCACGTAGAAGTCCAGCCAGTTGCCGTTGCCGATGTTCTCCTTGACGATGTCCGGCATGGTGTCCATGAAGTTCTTCGGCGCGGACCAACTGGTCGGGTCGTTGATGTCCTTGGTGGTGGAGAAGGACGGCAGGCCGGTCTGGTAGACGAGGTACCACTCGTCCTTCGGCGCGAAGTAGAAGGCGTGCGGGGCGGCGCGGTAGCCGGGGCCGATCTGGGAAGCGGTCTCCAGGTGGGTCTGCTTGGCACCGGCGGCCTGGGACCAGTCGGAGAAGCTGGTGTGGGCCAGGCTCCAGTCACCGGTGCCGCGGGCCGCGGTGGTCATGAAGACGTGCCACTTGCCGCTCTTGTCCTGGACCACCGAGGGGTCCTTGACGGCGACGGAGTTACTGCCGTCCTGCTGCGGTGAGATCACCGGGCCGGTGGACGACCAGCTGAAACTGCCGGGCAGGTCCTGCTGGGCGGTGTCCGCCGGTGTCTCTCCCTTGGCGGGTACGGCGAAGTACGCGGCCAGCAGGGCCGCGATGAGCAGGGCCACGTACGCGTGGCGGCGACGGGTGCGGGGGTGGAGGCGATGCGATAAAGGCATGGGCAACTCCCTTGGTCGAAATACCGGACAACGGCCGGGCCCTCGGACGCAGGAATAATGGGTGCTTGACAGAGTCCGGTCAACTCTTTCCGTGGAATACTTTCAGCCGAATCCCGAAAACCTTGCGCGGACGTTTCCACCCACCTAAGGTCGCCGCATAGCGAACGCGCAGCCCAGCAGCGCGCGTTGGCCGTCCGGGCGGTTCGGTGGAGGTGGACAACAGGTGGCCAAGCGCAAGGTCACTATCACCGATATCGCGGACGAGGCCGGAGTGTCCGTGCCGACCGTCTCCCGGGTCGTCAACGGACGGGACGACGTCTCCCCCGCCACCAGGGCGCGGGTCGAGGAGCTGCTGGACCGGCACGGCTACCGGCGCCGCGGCACGAGCGGCAGCCGGGCGGCCCTGCTCGACCTGGTCTTCACCGATCTCGACAGCCCCTGGGCCGTCGAGATCATCCGGGGCGTCGAGGAGGTCGCGCACGAGGCCGGGGTCGGCACCGTGGTCTCCGCCATCCACGACCGGGCGGGCTCGGCGCGGCAGTGGCTGACCAATCTGCGGGCCCGCGCCTCCGACGGCGTGATCCTGGTGACCTCGGCGCTGGGCCCCGGCATCCAGGACGAGCTGCGGCGGCTCGGGGTGCCGCTGGTGGTCGTCGACCCGGCAGGCTCCAGCGCGCCGAAGGAGCCGACCATCGGCGCCACCAACTGGGCCGGCGGGATGGCCGCGACCGAGCATCTGCTGGAGCTCGGCCACCGCCGGATCGGATTCATCCAGGGACCGCCGCGGCTGCTGTGCTCGCGGGCCCGGCTCGACGGCTACCGGGCGGCGCTGGACGCCGCGGACGTGCCGGCCGACACCGCGCTGGTCGTCCCCGGCGACTTCTACCACGAGGCCGGATTCACCGGCTGCAACCGGCTGCTGAACCTGCCGGAGCCGCCCACCGCCGTCTTCGCCGCCAGCGACCAGATGGCGCTCGGCGCGATCGAGGCGCTGCGCCGGCGCGGGCTGCGGGTGCCGGAGGACATGAGCGTCGTCGGCTTCGACGACCTGCCGGAGGTCCGCTGGTCGGCGCCGCCGCTGACGACGGTGCGGCAGCCGCTGTCGGAGATGGGCCGGCTGGCCGCGCAGATGGCGCTGGACCTGGCCCGCAGGGTTCAGCCCGCGTCGCCGCGGATGGAGCTGGCGACCGAGCTGGTGGTACGCGCCAGCACCGCGCCGCCGCGCGAGGTGTGATCCACACAGCCCCTCAGGGCGTCAACACCGCAATTTGTTAAGGCCGTTGACACTCCCTACGCACGGCCTTACCTTCCATGGCCATCCGCAAAACTCTCGGACTTCTTCCGGAAGGTGTGCCATGCCGCCCTTCGCTCAGTCCCGCCGTCACTTCCTCGGCACCTTGTCCGTCGCCGGCCTCGGCGTCACCGCGATCACCTCCTGCGGAGGGTCCGACTCCGGCGGGAAGGACAGCTCCGGCCGGACCGTGATCGAGTGGTGGCACATCATGACGGGCGACCCCGCCAAGAAGGTGTGGGCCGAGCGCGCCAAGGCGTACGAGGCCGAGCACCCGGATCTCCGTATCAAGATCGTGACGGTGGAGAACGAGGCGTTCAAGTCCAAGATGACCGCCCTGACCAGCTCGGGAAAGCTGCCCGACATGTACCACACCTGGGGTGGCGGCGTGCTGAAGCAGCAGGTGGACGCCGGCCTGGTCGAGGACCTCACCGGCACGGTGAAGCCCTGGATCGGCGAGCTCGTGCCGGCCGCCCCCAAAGCCTACGAGTTCGACGGCAAGCTGTACGCCGTCCCGTACGACATCGGCGGCGTCGGCTTCTGGTACAACAAGGCGCTGTTCAAGAAGGCGAAGATCGACGAGCCGCCCACCACCTGGTCCGGCTACCTCGACGCCGTGCAGCAGCTCCAGGACGCCGGCATCACCCCGATCGCCCTCGCCGGCAAGGAGAAGTGGCCGGGGATGTACTACTGGGCGTATCTGGCGCTGCGCCTCGCCGGCGTCGACGGCATGCAAAAGGCCGCGGACGACGAGGACTTCTCCGGCGACGCCTTCGTCAAGGCGGGCGAGCACCTCATGGAGCTCGTCGATCTCAAACCCTTCCAGAAGGGCTTTCTCGGCGCCGCGTACGCCACGCCCACCGGCGAGGCGGCCGCCATGGGCAACGGCAAGGCGGCCATGGAGCTGATGGGCCAGTGGGCCCCGCTGACGCAGCGGGATGCCGGCAAGGGCATCGGCAAGGACCTCGGCTTCTTCTCCTTCCCCACCGTCGAGGGCGGCACGGGCAAGATCACCGACGTCTTCGGCGGAGGCGGCGGCTACGCCGTGCGCAAGGGAGCGCCCAAGGAGGCCGTCGACTTCCTGAAGTTCTTCGTCAGCGCCGCCACGGACCGCACGCTGGTGAAGGAGGCCAACGTGCTCCCGGTCAACAAGCAGGCCCTCGACGCGCTCACCGACCCCGGCCTCAAGGCCGTCTCCGACATGCTCAACGCCTCCACCGGCTTCCAGCTCTACCTCGACCAGGCCCTCCCCCCGGCCGTCGGCCAGGAGATCAACGACTCGGTCGCGGCCCTGATCGCCGGGTCCACATCCCCGGAGCAGGTGACCCGTTCCATCACCCAGGTCGCCAAGAGCCAGTAGCCGGCGATGACGTCGACGCACCTGGGCGCCCCGCACCCGGCCGCCGCCGAAGAGCCGCTCCGCCCCGCGGCGAACGTCCGGCCCCGCGCCCGCCGCTTCCGCGACTGGGCGACCGCCTTCACCTTCACCGTGCCCGCGCTGATCCTGTTCGGGCTGCTCGTGCTCGCGCCGATCCTCTTCGCGCTGTACGTCAGCTTCTTCAACTGGGGCGGCTTCGGCAGCCCGTCGGACTTCGCGGGTACGGACAACTTCACCCGGCTCTTCGACGACCCGGTCTTCCTCGGCGACCTGTGGCGCGGCCTGGTGCTGGTCGTGCTGTCCATCGCGCTGCAGCTGCCGTTCGCGCTCGCCATGGCCGTGCTGCTGAACCAGCGGCTGCGCGGCCGGGCCGTGTACCGCATGCTGTTCTTCGCCCCGTACGTCCTGTCCGAGGTGATCACGGGCGTACTGTTCGTGATGATCTTCGCGCCCGACGAGGGGCTCGCGGACAAGTCGCTCGGCTCCATCGGCCTCGACGGGGTCGGCGGGCTGTGGTTCGCCGGGCAGGACACCGTCCTGCCGACCCTCTTCCTGGTCATGATGTGGAAGTACTTCGGCTTCCACATGATGCTCTACCTGGCGGGGCTGCAGGGCATCCCGTCCGAGCTGCACGATGCCGCCCGGATCGACGGCGCGGGGACCTGGCAGCGCTTCCGGTACATCACGCTGCCGCTGCTCGGCCCGACGATCCGGATGACCGTGTTCCTGTCCGTGATCGGCTCCATCCAGCTCTTCGACCTGGTGTGGATCGTGACGCAGGGCGGGCCCGACCACCACTCGGAGACGATGGCGGTCACCCTCTTCCAGTTCGGCTTCAAGCGCTACCAGGTCGGCTACGCCAGCGCGATCAGCATCGCCATGTTCCTCATCAGCCTCGTCTTCGCCCTCGGCTACCAGCGCCTGGTGCTGCGCCGCGACACCGAGGGAGCCCTCACCACGATGCGAGCGAACCGATGACGGCGGCCCTGCGGCGCGGGCTGCGCTCCATGCCGCTGTACGCGACCGTGTGGCTGGTCGGCATCGTCATGGTGACGCCGCTGCTCTACGCCCTGATCTCAGGCTTCAAATCCAACGACCAGCTCTCCTCCAACACCTTCGGGCTGCCGTCCCCGTGGGTGACGGAGAACTACACCGGCATCCTCGGCGACAGCGCGTTCTGGCGCTCGCTCGGCTCCTCGACGGTGATCGCGCTGGGCTCCACCGCGCTCACCGTCGGGGCGGCGGCGCTGGCCGCGTTCGCGCTGGCCAGGTTCGCCTTCCGGGGCCGGGAGACGCTGTTCACGCTGTTCACCGTGGGGCTGATGTTCCCGTTCGCGGTGGCGATCCTGCCGCTGTTCATCATGCTGCGCACCTTCGGGCTGCTCGACAACCCGTGGGGGGTGATCCTGCCGCAGGCGGCCTTCGGCCTGCCGGTGACCGTCGTCATCCTGCGGGCCTTCTTCCGGGAGATCCCCGGTGAGCTGGAGGAGGCGGCGACCATCGACGGCTGCTCGGCGTTCGGCTTCTTCTGGCGGATCCTGCTGCCGATGGCGCGGCCGGCCCTCGGCACGGTGTCGGTGCTCGCCGTGGTCGGCAGCTGGAACAACTTCCTGCTGCCTCTCCTGGTGTTCAGCGATCCGTCCTGGTGGACGATCCCGGTCGGCGTGCAGCAGTTCCAGGGCCAGTACTCCTCCGACGTGGCCCGCGTGTGCGCCTATCTCGTCCTCGCCATGGCGCCCGCGCTGGCCTTCTACGCCGTGGCCGAACGGCAGCTGATCGGCGGCATCACGCTCGGCGCGACCAAGGGCTGACCCCGCCCTGGAACTCCTGCGCCGCGCCGGCTACTTCGCGTACATCACCGTCCCGAAGCCGAGCTGGTCGTAACCGCCGCTGTTGGGGCCGTAGTCGCCGCCGCCGCCCTCCGGGCGGTTCTTCGCGGCGATGGCGGTGAGGTGCGGGACGGACAGGCCGCGGCGGCGGGCGTAGTGGTAGTGGAGCTGGTCCCAGACCGGGCGGGCCTGGCCGCGGGCCACGTCCGAGATGACGGTGTGCTCGCGGTAGGCGCAGTTGGTGCCGGTGCCCCAGGTGTACTTGGTGAACGGCACGTCCTCGCCGAGGTTGTACTTGGCGACGTACTGGGCGGCCTTCAGGAAGCGGCTGTCGTCGTAGCCGTAGAGGTCGTCGCCCTGGCTCCAGGCCATCTCGCAGATGGCCCCCATCTGGCCCATGCCCATCATGGTGTGGCCCTGGTCGCGGCCGGACTCCTGCCACTGGCCGAGGTCGCCGTGGAGGTGCGGGACGGCGTTGCCGATGGAGCCGTTGCCCTCGCCGTTCTTGAAGTAGTCGACGGCCTGGTCGTACTTCGCGGCGTCGTCGTTGAGGATGCCGATGGCCATCACGGAGGCCATGGTGCACAGGTCCCAGTTGGCCCAGTAGTTGGTGATGCAGGCGCCGTTGTGCTCGGTGAGGAACTGGTTGTTCAGCGGGTAGAAGACGTCGGCCATCATCTTCTGGAAGCGGGCCAGCTCGAAGCCGTCGTGGCCGCGCATCAGTTCGGCGGCATTGGCGAACTGCCAGCCGTAGATGCCCGCGGCGAGGAAGCGGTCGGCGTTGCCGGTGACCGTCTTCAGGGTGCCGGACCAGGCGTTGAGGATGTCGCGGGCGCAGTTGCCGTGGGCCGCCTCGCCGGTGATCTTCCAGCGGAGGGCGTTCTGGTACGCGGCGTGGATGTCGCGGTAGAGCTGCACGTAGTTCTGGCCATCGCCGCCGCGGTTCACCGTCTCGAGCGGGCGAGGTGCCCAGGTGCTCTGCGCGTGGGGGTTGGCGGCGAGGCGCTGGTAGCCGGCGGCCCAGGGGTCGTCGCCGGCGGCGACGCGGACCGTGGCGCGGTTCAGGTCGCCGGCGGAGTGGAGCATGCCCGGGTGGGTGAAGGCGGCGGGGGCGGCCTTCGCCTGTTCGCCGCCGCCGGTGGCGTACGCGGTGACGGTGCCTGCCGTCCCGGCGACGGCGGCGGCGCCGGCTATCCGGAGGACGGAGCGGCGGGTGAGTCTGTGGCGGGCCATGTGGGGTGGCTCCTCACTGTGGGGGGTATCCGGCATATCGAACGTGCGTCGTCATATCGACGCGCGGGAGTGTAGGGCACAAACACAGCTCGGCCGAGGGGTGCCGGCCGGTTGCCCGGCACCCCTCGGCCTCACCGTTCGGCAGGTCCCCACCTGCCACCGGGTGCTGCACCCTCAGACGGCACCCGGAGTCCAGTCGCCGAGCCAGTCGGCGATCTCCTGCTGCGCGGCCTGGGCGTCGGTCAGGTGCGGGCGGTCCTCGCCCGCCGCCCCCGCGCCCGCACCGGAGTTGCGGTATTCGGCGAAGCGGTCGTCCTTCCAGGAGAAGCCGCTCATGTCGGTCCACGGCGCGGACTTGATGGCGGCGCCGAGGTGGGAGTCGCGGACCGTGGTCTGCGGGTCCAGCGCCGCGTCGCCGCCGGCGTGCCAGGGGCGGCCCAGGTGGAAGGAGCCGTCCGCCACGTCGCCGGTGATCGTGGAGCGGCTGATCAGGATGCCGTTGCGGCCGTCGGCGGTGCTGGGCGCCGTGACGTAGCCGCCGGAGTCGCCGTTCCAGCGCTTCTTGAGCGTGATGACCGAGCGGTCGACGACGGCGGTGGCACGGCCGAAGATGAAGTCGACGTTGCCGGTGATGTAGGACCCGGTGACGTAGACGCGCGAGCGGATGTCCTTCGAGGGGCTGTCCATCAGCAGCGTGTCCTGGTCCCCGCTGATGATGGTGCCGACCAGCTGGATCCGGTCGCCGATGGTGCGCAGCGCCACCGCCTGCTGCCCCTGCAGGTCCTGGTTCTTCGCCTCGTCGAAGTCGTTGGAGACGGTCAGGTTCCGCAGCTGCACATCGTTGGCCTCGATGTGCACGCTGGCGCTGCCGGAGGTGCCGTAGGTGCCGCCGCCCGGCTTCGGGGTGCCGGAGGCGTTGTTGTAGACGATCACCGTGTCCTTGCGGCTGGAGCCGGTGCCCTGGACCGTGATGTTCGGCTTGCCGGCCGGGATCTTCACGACCTCGCGGTACGTGCCCGGGGCGACCGCGATGACGATCTGCTCACTGTTGCCGGCCGGCACCGCGTCGACGGCTTTCTGCACCGTGTCGTACTGGCCGCTGCCGTCCCTGGCGACGGTCAGCGTCTTCGCGGCCTTGGTACCGGCGGCGGTGGTGGTGGTGCCGATCGCGGCCTGCGGCCCCGACTCCGCGGTCAGCTTGGCCGGCAGGTCGGCGGCGGGGTCGAGCTCGTAGTCGTAGAAGTCCTTCGGGTCGAAGGCCGTGCCACCGCTCTCATTGCGGCCCGAGGTGTCCTTGAAGACATTGCCGCGCTGGACCAGACCCGCGCCCTCGTCCTTGGTGACGGGGTTGGTGAAGCCCTGGAAGTAGCTGTTCTCCAGCACCATCCTGGTGCCGCCGCGGGCGTAGTTGCCGTACGACGAGCTGATCTCGGTGTCCGGGTCGTCCTGCAGGTAGTTGTTGTAGAGGTGGGCGTGCTCGGCGTTGTCGGTGGACGGGTTGCGCTGCTCGGTCTCGCGGATCCAGTTGTGGTGGATCGTGAGGTCCGCCTCGACGTTCTCGGTCCAGCCGATGCCGAAGGCCTTGTTGTTGGTGGACAGCCGGTTGTACGAGACCGTCACGTTGGTGGTGTCCTTGCGGCTGTCGATCAGGCCGTCGGCCATGTGCCGCAGGTCGTTGTGGTCGATCCAGACATGGTGCGCGCCGTCCATCTGGATCGCGTCGAAGTCGTGCTCCTTGTCGTTCCAGGTGCCCTGGTAGGAGTCGCGGATCGTCAGGTTGCGGATGATGACGTTGTGCACGCCCTCGCCGAGGAAGAAGCCGCCGCCGATGATGTCGCCCTCGGTGCCTGCGCCGACGATGGTCTTGTCGGAGGCGACCTTGATCTCCTTGCCGACCGGGTCCATCTTGATCGGCCCGGCCACCACGATGGTGTACGGGTCGGACGCGGTCGCGTATTTCTCCAGCTCCGCAAGGGACTTCACGGTCACGGTCTCGCCGTCGCGGCCGCCGTACGTGCCCTGCTGCCCGTTCGCCTCGACCGAGGCGAAGCCGTCGGCGGTGTCGTCCGCCCAGGCGGCGGCCGCGGCGGGGCCGGTGCCGGCCCCGGTGGAGTCGTCGTCGGCCGCCGCGAAGCCGTAGGTGAGGCCGGCCGCGGTGACCACCGCCAGCGGGACGGCCACGTTGCGGAGCCTCTTCAGTCTGCGGTGACGGTGCACAGTCTCTGGTCCATTCGTATTGGTGGGGGGAGGGTGATCACGTAGCAGTCGCCGCCGCCCGGCGGAAGGTTGCCGGGCGGCGGCGACCGGGCGTCAGAGCTTGCCCGCGCCCGCGCCGGCGGTGACCGAGCCGACGACCGAGGAGGCCGGCTCGGCGGTGTAGTCGTACGGCGGGTCCGTGAAGTCGCCCTCCTGCGAGACCTCGGTCGCGGCGCCGCCGAAGTCGTTGCCGCGGAGGTTGACGTAGCCGTCCTCGTCGCTGCTGCGGCTGGTGGTCACGGCCACCTTGGTGTTGCGGTAGACGTTGTTCTCGACGAGCATCTGGGCGCCCATCCGGGAGTGGGAGCCGGTGTCCGCGCCGGTCACGTAGTTGTTGTAGACGTGGCCTGTGCCGAAACGCAGGCTCGGCAGCCGCGAGTAGACGTTGCTGAACAGGTTGTGGTGGTAGGTCACCTTCAGCTTTCCGGTGTCCTCGGCGGCGTTGTTGTCGCTGTGGCCGACGAGGCTGCCCTTGAAGTGGTCCTTGAAGGTGTTCCAGGACACCGTGACGCTGCTGGAGCCGTGGGTGATGTCCAGCAGGCCGTCGTAGTAGTCCTTGTCGTGGTCGCGGTCGGCCGAGAAGGAGTTGTGGTCGATCCAGACCTTTGTCGACGAGTCGACGGTGACCGCGTCGGCGGGGGCCTTCGGCTTGCTGAGGTTGAGGTTGCGGATCACGACGTTCGACTTGCCCTTGATCCGCAGGCCGCCGCCGGTGAAGCCGGAGCTCGCGCCCGTACCGAGGACGGTGGTGTTGGAGCCCACGTCGACCTGGCCCGAGACGGAGATCGTCCCGGACACCTTGACCACCTTGGCCTGGTCGCCGGCGACCGCGCTCTTGAAGGCGGCGAGCGAATTGACGGTGACGGCACTGGCGCTGCCGCCGCCGGTGGTGCCGGCGCCGAAGCCGACCGGGGCGGACTCGGCGCCGGTGGCGGAGGACGGCAGCAGCGTGGCGGTGGCGGCGGCCGCTGCCGCGGCGGCAACGCCGGCCACGACCAGGCGCCTGCTGACCTTCTTCTTCGCTGACATGGTGGGTGTCCCTTCTTCGCTTCCTGGTGAGGGGTGGTGCGGCTCTGCAGAGGGCTGCATGACGGGAAGGTGGGGACGTGGTCGTGGGGGGGGTCAGCGCAGGCGGCCCGCTCCGGCGCGGGCGTCGAGCAGCCCCGGCAGCGTGCGCGGGTGGTCGACGCGGTCGCGCAGCTCGGGCGTCCAGCCGGCGCCGGAGCGCAGGAGCTCCTCCGGGTATTGCGCGTTGTGCGCGGCGATGAGGTCCACCCGCTTGCCGTTGACGTAGTTGTGCTCGGCGGTGACCGGGGCGTCCTTCCACTTCTTGAGGATCTGCCCGGCGCCGGTGCCGGCCGGCAGCGTGAAGGCGTTCTTCTCCGCGTAGAGCCGGGATTCGTGGCCGATGCCGAAGACGTAGCCGAACTTCTGCTCCGGCGTGATCTCGAAGTGGTTGTTGTAGACGTCGACCTGGCCGAAGCGGACCCGCGGGGCGCGCTCGACGATGCCGCTGAAGCGGTTGTGGTGCAGCGTGATCTTCAGCTTTCCGGCATCGGTGGCGGCGGCGCTGTCGCTGTTGCCGAAGAGCAGCGTCTTGTCGTGGTCCTCGAAGGAGTTCCACGAGGCGGTGACGAGGTTGGCGCCGCGCACGATGTCCAGCTCGCCGTCGTGCTGCTGGTACAGCGCCCCGAAGTACGTCGGCAGCGAACTGTCGGGCCGGCGGCCGTCGGTGAAGGTGTTGTGATCCACCCACACATGGGTGGCGCCGTCGATCACGAGCTGGTCGTACTCGGAGTTCCACTCGCCCTCTTTGGTGCCGTCCCACTGCGGGAAGCAGTCGAAGGCGTCCTCGAAGGTGAGGTTGCGGACGATGACGTTGTGCGCGTCCCGTACGGACAGGGTGGCGCCGAGCAGCTTGGCCCCGGAACCCGCGCCGATGATGGTGGTGTTGGACCCCACCGCCAGCTTCACCCGCTCCGCCTGCTTGGCGGCCGAGGCGAGCCGGGCGTCCTCCATGGGCCCCGAGGGCATCTCCTTGCCCCAGGTGGCCGGGTCGTACGCCTCGAGGTAACCCTCCCTCGTATAGCCGTCGGTGGCGTAGTCGTCGCAGGTGAGCGGCTTGCCCGCGGCGTCCGTATTGGCGTCGATGACGCCCTTGATCTTGATGATCTTGGGGGTGTCGCCGCCGTCCCGGAGCGCGGCGGCCAGCTCCTCCCGATTACGGACGGTGTGGACGTGCGCGGCGTCGGCCTTCGCCCCGCCCGTGACACCCGGCCCCGAGGCCCCCCAGCCATCGCCGGGCGCGAGGGTCTGCCGGGCGACGTCGCGGCCCCGGTCCTCCACGTCGGCGGCGGCGGTCGTGGCCGTCAGGGCGGCTACGGCAGCACAGCAGGTGACACCAACAATGACACGCTCATGACATCTCATGGTTCTGCGGCTCCTCCACGGTCCCCGGCACGGACGGCCAGGTGATCCACGATTCGGGTATCTCGTCCTCGAGCCGGCGCAGCCGGTCCGCGGTCAGTACGTCGGTGCGCAGCAGCTCCACCGCCACCAGGCGGGCGACGGCGATGGCGCCGCGCGGGCTGAAGTGCGTGTTGTCCTGCTCCTCGGGCGTCCAGTCGAAATACGCCTTGGTGGCCTCGGGCCCCAGCCGCTGCCACAGCGCCAGCGACCGCGCCTGCACGTCGAGCAGCGGCACGCCCTCCGCCGCCGCCAGCGCCCGCATCGCTGCCGGGTACTCGCCGTGCGTCTCGGCCGCCTGCCCGGCCGTGTCGAACCGCCGCCGCTCCACCGGCGTCGCCAGCACCGGCACCGCGCCGCGGCCCCGGGCACCGTCGACGTACCGGCGCAGATAGTCCTGGTAAGTCGACCACGGCTCCGTATAGCGGGCCGGGTCCTCGGCCTTCTCGTCGTTGTGCGCGAACTGGATCAGCAGCAGGTCGCCGGGCCGGATCGCGGCGAGGATCGGATCCAGCCGCCCCTCGTCGTAGAAGCTCTTCGAACTGCGGCCGTTCACGGCGTGGTTGGCGACGGCCAGGTCCCGGTGCAGGAAGAAGGGCAGCGCCATGCCCCAGCCCGTCTCGGGCGCCGCGTCCACGTACTTCTGGGCGGCGGTGGAGTCGCCCGCGAGGTAGACGGTGCGCCGGGTGCGGCCGGTGGCGGCAGCCCGGCCGGGCGCGGCCGTGACGGCCACGGAGGCCGCGGCCAGTACGGCGGCCGCGGTCAGCCGCCTTCGGGTCAGGGACACGACGGAGTGCCTTTCGGTACGGAAAGGGTGGGAGCGGGCCGGCGGCGGCAAGGGCAGACAGGCGCCGCCGGCCCGCGGTCAAAGGGCCAGGGAGGGGGTTACTTCTTCTGTTCCTTCCACTCCGCCTGGGCCTCGTTGAGCTGCTCGGCGAGGGTGTCGAGGAAGTCCTTGGCGGTCATCTTCCCGAGCAGCACCTTCTGGAAGTTGGGCTCGTTGTCGGCCTTGCTGATGGTGTTCCAGTCGGGGAGGTAGTACGGCAGCTCGACGATCTTGATCTTGCCGTCGCTCAGCGCCTGCGCCGCGAGGTCGGTGGACTCGGACTTCTTGATCCAGCCGTCCTTGGCCGCGTCGACGTTGGCCGGGATCGCGCCCGCGGACTCGTTCCACCGGCTGTTGGCCTTGTGCGAGGCGGCGAACTCGATGAACTTCCAGGCGGCCTTCTTCTTCTTGCTCGCCTTGAACAGCCCGAGCCCGTCGATCGGGTTGGACACCTGCACCCGGGTGCCGTCCGCCAGCGTCGGGTTCGGGATGCCGCGGAACTTCTCCGGCCCGCCCAGCGCCTTCACGTGATCCTGGTACGAGCCCAGGTTGTGGCTGAGCATCCCGATCTGGCCGCTGTCCCACTGGGCGACCATCTTCTTGAAGTCGTTGTTGACGTCCGCCGACGGGGTCGTCTTCTTGTAGAGACCGACGTACTTCTCCAGCGCGGCCACATTCTTCGGGTCGTTGACGGTGGCCTTGTCGCCGTTCCAGAAGGAGGTGATGCCGGACTGCCCGTACATCGCGTCCAGCGCCTGCGCGATGGAGCCCTCGCCGCCGCGGATGGTGTAGCCGAACTTGTTGTCGCCCTTGTCGGTGAGCTTCCCGGCGGCGTCGTAGAACTTCGGCCAGGTGGTCGGCGCGTCCAGGCCGGCCTTCTTGAACAGGTCGGTGCGGTACCACAGCGTGCCGTTGTTGGCCGACGTCGGCACGGTGTACATGTGCTCGCCGCCGCCGGACGACTTGACACTCTTGGACATCACCGGGTTGAGCTTGCCGTCCAGCGAGCTGCCGGAGATCCGCTTGTCCAGCGGCTCCAGCGCGCCCTGCGCGGCGATGCCGGCGAGCATCGCGCCGCCGACGCCGCCGACGTCCGGCAGGCCGCCGCCCTGGATGGCGGTGTCGTACTTGGACTGCACGCTCTCGGCGGGTATCCCGACGTACTTGACCTTGATGCCGGGGTTCTCCTTCTGGAAGTCATTGATGATCACCCGCCACACGTCGGTGCGCACACCGCCGTTGTTGTCCCAGAAGGTGATCTCACCCTTCCCCGACCCCTCCTCCCCGCCGCCGGAGGCGCTGCTGCCGTCGTCACCGCAGGCGGCGACGGTCAGCGCGAGAACGGCGGTGAGGGAGACGGCGGAGGCGGTACGACGGTGTCTGCGGGAGCGGGACTGGCTGGTGAACATGGTCGGCTCTCTTCTCGTGGAGATCTTCTCGAGTGGGCTGGTTCGTGCTGCGTGCGCGCAGGTCAGTCGCGGATACGGAAGCGGGTGAAGGTCACCGCGCCCGCTCGCCCCTCCCCCGGCGGCGCCAGGGCGAAGAGGCCGAGCAGGGCGCCGACCCACTTCCACGGCCGGGCGGTGAAGACCGGGCCTGCGGCGCGGAACCCGTCGCCCGTATCGGCGAGGAAGCGGCAGCGGCCGTCGTCGCCCGCCTCGATCCGGAGGCGGGCCCGCCCGTCGGGTGCGGGGCGTGGAGGCGCGGCGTCCCGTTCGTGCGCGCCGGTCTCCTCCATGAAGCGGTGGACCAGCAACACCCGGCCGTCGGCGGCTCGTTCCAGGCCGACCCAGCGGTAGGCGTCGCCGAGCAGCACCAGTCCGGCACGAGCGCCGGGTGCTTCGGCCGGCAGTTGGAGATCGACCTCCACGGTGGCCGGCCGGCCGGGGAGCCGCTGGGTGAGGATGTGGGGGACACGCCGCAGGTCGTCGCCGTACCGGAGACCTGCGCCGGCGCCGGGCTCGCCGCCCTCGCCGCTCACGTCCGTCCCGCCCTCCGCCCCCGGCTCTTCCGGCGGCGAGCACGCGAGCTGCAGCCCGCACCCGGCGTGCTCGGCGGTCCACCCCTCGCGCGGGTTCGCGATCCACTGCCATTGGCTGCCGAAGCCGCCGCCGGGGAAGTCATCATCGGTAGCGGGCGCGGCGGGCGGCTGCGGCGGCAGATCCGGCTTGGGGTGGACTCCGACGGGCGCGCCGTCCGCCCCGATCACCGGCCAGCCGTCGGCAGACCACCGCATCGGCTGCAGATGCACCACCCGTCCGTACGCGCCCCGCGACTGGAAGTGCAGGAACCAGTCCTCGCCCGCGGGGGTGCGCACCCAGCCGCCCTGGTGCGGCCCGTTCACCTCGGTGCCGCCCTGCTCCAGGACGATGCGCTCCTCGTACGGGCCGAAGAAGTCCCGCGCCCTGAAGGCGCCTTGCCAGCCGGTCTCCACGCTCCCGGCCGGGGCGAGGATCCAGAACCAGCCGTCGTGCCGGTAGACCTTCGGCCCCTCGATCGTGAACCAGCCGGGGATCCCGTCCCCGTCCACGATCACCTTGCCGTCGTCCAGCAGTCCGGTGCCGTCCGGGCGCATGCGATGCCCGGTGAGCCGGTTCTTGATCCCGGACCGCGACCGCGCCCAGGCGTGCACGAGATACGCCTCGCCCGTCTCCTCGTCCCACAGCGGGCACGGGTCGATCAGGCCCTTGCCCTCCTTGACCAGGTGCGGGCGGGTCCACGGGCCGCTGATATCGGGCGCGTTGACCTGGTAGATGCCGAAGTCCGGGTCGCCCCAGAAGATCCACAGGCGGCCGTCGTGGTGCCGGAGGGAAGGGGCCCACACGCCCGAGTCGTGCCGCGGCACGCTGAAGTGCTCCGCCGGCTCCAGGCGTTCCAGGGCGTGGCCGGCCAGCGTCCAGTTGACCAGGTCCCTGGAGTGCAGCAGCGGCAGGCCGGGGGCGCGGCCGAAGCTGGAGGCGGTCAGGTAGTAGTCGTCGCCGACGCGGATGACGTCCGGGTCGGAGAAGTCGGCGTTGAGGACGGGATTGCGGTACGTGCCGTCGCCCAGGTCGGCTCGCGGGTCCGCGGTCACAGCGCCACCGCCTTACGGGCGAGCTCCGCCGCATCCGGCCGGGACACGGCCCCGTCCGCGACGACGGTGACCACGCGCCGTACCAAGGTCTCCCCCGCCGCCAGCGGCAGCCGTCCGTCCGACGCGAGGGACGAGCCGACGCCCGGGTAGTCGGCGGCCCGTACGAACCAGGGATCACGCCGGGTGCCCTCGGTGGCGCCCGCGAACACCAGCGTCCAGCCGGCGCCGCCGAGCGCCAGCCAGTCGGCGCGCGAGCCGTGCACCCGGTCCTCGCCCTCCGCCGCCGCGGTGAAGACGCGGGGCGGCTCCGGCTCCTTCGGGGCGCGCCAGAAGAAGCCGCCATAGGCGGCGCCCGGCCGCCCGTTCGTCTGCGGGCTGCCGATGGACAGCGGCCCGTCCGTGGTGTTCGTCAGGCAGAAGGTGAAGTCCAGCGCCCACGCGCTCCCCGACAGCTCCGCCGCCGCGACCGTCCGCCGCTCGCGCAGCAGCGGGCGGCCGCCCGCGGTCCAGCGCAGCTCCGCCACGAAGCCGTCCTCGTCGCGCAGCGGGAAGCCGGTGTGCCGCTGCTCGCCGTGGTTGTCGAGCTCGGTCGGGCCCTGGTCGCGGACGAAGGTGCGGCCGCCCCAGAAGTTCTGCCCCTCGACGTCGGGTACGGCGACGCCGACGCCGAGGTGGTGCGGGTGGTCGGCGGGGAGTTCCTCGGTGACCGGGGTGCCGGCGAGGGTCCGCACCGGGTGGAAGTACGGGCGGGGCGCGTGGCCCGCGGGCAGCTCGGGGCGCAGCAGATAGCGCGCCACGGGCCGGCCCGCGCAGTGCAGGAGGTGGCTGTCGGTCATGGGGTCGTCGGGCCCTTCGGCCAGTACGGACAGGGTGAAGCCTGCGTGGAGGGTCATCGCGCGGCCGCCTCCTCGGAGCGCGCCCAGTCGGCGCCCAGTTCGGAATAGAGGGAGAGGGTTTCCGCGGCGGCGGCCACCAGGCCGTCGATGCCGCGGACGACGCGCCGCGGCGCCGCCTCGCCGGGCACGGTGCGCCAGGCGGTGCGGGGCAGCGGGCGTGGGTCGGGGGCGGTGCGGACCGCCTCCAGGCAGCGCATGAACGCCGCGGTCGCGGCGGCCGGGACCAGCAAACCGGCGCCGCGGGTGAGGTGTTGGACCAGGTTCTCGAGCAGGTCGGTGCGCCCGTACACGGTGTCCTCGGGCGGGGCGTCGGCGCGCTGCACCAGCACCCGGTCCTGCTTGTACCAGAAGGTGATCCGGCCGGTGGACCCGTGCACCATCACGTACGGCTCGTCGGGCCGCTCGGCGCACAGCGTGGCGGCCACCGTGATCTGGCGGCCGGCCGTGGTGGTGACGCGGACGCAGGAGGTGTCGTCGGCCTCGATGTCATTCGCCCGGAACAACTCCGGCTCGATACTGGCCATATCCCCGTAGCCGGTACTGCCGTCCACCGCCAGCGCGGTGGCGAGGGCGTGCGCGAGGGGGTTGGTGAGCACGCCGTCGACGACGTCCCGGCCGTCGTCGAGGCGCCGCCGCCCCGCCCAGGGGGCGCGCCGGTAGTACGCCTCGTCCCGCGCCCACGCGCCGGCCGCGCCCAGGCCGCGGACCTCGCCGATGGCGCCGCCCGCGATCAGCCCGCGGATGGCGGGGATCGCGTGCGAGCCGAGCGACTGGAAGCCGATCTGGCAGGCGATATCGGCCTCGGCGGCGGCCTGTTGGAGCCGCTGGTATTCGCCGTACGACGGCGCGGGCGGCTTCTCCAGCAGCAGGTGCACGCCGCGCGCGGCGGCCGCCTCGGCGAGCTCCCGGTGGGTCGGGATCGGGGTGCAGACGACGGCGATACGGGCCCCGGTGCGCTCCAGCAGCCCGGCGAAGTCGGCGGACTGCTCGGGGGCGTCCTCAGGGGCGTCCTCGGCGGCGCCGAAGCCGTCGAGCTCCGCCGCCGTCAGCGGGTCGAGCTCGCAGATCCCGGCGAGCCGCACCAGCCCGTCGCCGGCCAGCCGCCGGATGTTGCGCAGGTGCCAGGCCCCGTGTCCGCGGGCCCCGGCCAGCACCACTGGGATGGTCATCAGCCCTTCACCGCCCCGGAACTGAAGCCGGTGATCAGCCACTTCTGGATGAAGCCGAAGACGATCACGACCGGGACGGCCGCGATGATGCCGCCCGCGGCGAGCGCGCCGAGGTCGACGCTGTCCGCGCTCATCAGGGTGTTGAGGCCGACCGGGATGGTCTGCTTGTCCTGCTGGCTGAGGAACATCAGCGCGAACAGGAAGTGGTTCCAGGCGTGCACGAAGGCGAAGGAGCCGACCGCTATCAGGCCGGGCCGCAGCAGCGGCAGCACGATCGTGCAGAAGGCCCGGAAGCGGGTGCAGCCGTCGACCCAGGCGGCCTCCTCCAGCGAGTAGGGCACGTTCCGTATGAACCCGGCGATCAGGATCATCGACAGCGGCAGCTGGAAGACCGTCTCCGCGATGACCACGCTCGTCAGCGAGTTGATCAGCTGCAGCTTCGCGAAGATCTGGAACAGCGGCACCAGCAGCAGCGCGCCCGGCACGAACTGCGAGCACAGCAGGCCCAGCATGAACGGCCGCTTGCCGCGGAAGTCGAAGCGGGCGAGCGCATAGCCGCCGACCAGCGCCACCAGGGTGGTCATCAGCAGCGACGCCACGCCCGTGACGACGCTGTTCTGGAAGTAGACCGCGAAGCTGCGCTCGGTCCACACCTTCTCGAAGTGCTCGCCGGTCATCGGCCACGGGATGAGCGAGGTGGAGCCGGACGGCCGCAGCGCGAAGAGCAGGATCCAGTAGAAGGGGATGAGGGTGAAGAGGAGATAGATCGACAGCGGCAGGAAGATCTGCCAGCGCGGCACCTCGTCCCAGGCGCGGCGGCGGGCCTTGCGGGGGCCGGGACGGCCCCGGCCGGCCGCGGCGCCGGCCGTGGGTGCGGGAGCTTCCTGCGTGATCATTTGTCATCGCTCCCGAACTTGCTGAGCCGCAGATAGAGGATGGAGAAGAAGAGCAGGATCACGAACGCCACCGTGGTGAGCGCGGACGCGTAGCCGAAGTTGTGGGCGTCGACGCTGGTGTTGGCCACGTACAGCGGGAGCGTGGTGGTCGCACCCGCGGGTCCGCCGCCGGTGAGGGTGTAGAGCAGGTCGACGTTGTTGAACTCCCACACCGCGCGCAGCAGCGTGGACAGCACGATCGCGTTCTTCAGATGCGGCAGCGTGATGTGGATGAACTGCCGGAACCTGCTGGCCCCGTCGACCTCGGCGGCCTCGTACAGGTCCTTCGACACGGACTGCAGGTCGGCGAGGATGAGGATCGCGAAGAACGGCACCCCGCGCCACAGATCGGCGATGATGGCGGCGGAGAAGACGGTGCCGGTGTCGGAGAGCCAGGAGGTGCCGTACGAGCCGATGCCCATGTCGGCGAGGTAGCGGGTGATGCCGGTCTGGGAGTTGTAGAGCAGCACCCAGATCACGGAGGTCAGCACGCCGGAGACGGCCCAGGGCGAGAAGACCATGGCGCGGCTGATGCCGCGGCCGATGAAGGTCTGGTTGACGATCAGGGCGAGCGCGAGCCCGAAGAGCAGCTGCAGCCCGACCTCGACGACCACCCACTTCACGCTGAACTGCAGCGTGTCCCAGAACATCGGGTCCTGGGTGAAGGCGTGGGTGAAGTTCTCGAAGCCGGCGAAGCCGTTCCGCCACGGCTTGGTGGGGTTGTAGTGCTGCAGGCTGTAGTAGAAGACGCTGATGACGGGGTAGGCGATGAAGCCCAGCATCAGCAGCCCGGCCGGGGCGATCAGCAGGTAGGGCAGCCGGCGCGGGTAGAGCGCGCGCCGGCGCTTCGGTGGCGGCTTGGCCACGGCTGCGGCGGGGGCCATGAGGTGGTTCTCCGTTCTGAGGGTTCTTTGGAACGCTGGGGAGTCGAATCGCTTCGCAAATAGTGTTCGAGATATCGGACAAGGAATTCAGCCGGCGTACGGCTCGGGTACTTCTCCCTGCCGGGCCAGGAAGCCGAAGTCACAGCCGGCGTCGGCCTGCGTGATGTGCTCGGAGTACAGGGCGCCGTAGCCGCGCCCGTAGCGCTCGGGTGGCGGGGTCCACTCCCGGCGGCGGCGCTCCAGCTCCTCCGCGTCCACGTCGAGGGTGAGCGTGCGCGCCGGTACGTCGAGGGTGATCGGGTCCCCCGTCCGTACGAGCGCCAGCGGCCCGCCGACGTGCGATTCGGGCGCGACGTGCAGCACGCACGCCCCGTACGAGGTGCCGCTCATCCGGGCGTCGGAGATCCGCACCATGTCGCGCACCCCGCGCTTGAGCAGGTGCTCGGGGATCGGCAGCATGCCGTATTCGGGCATCCCCGGGCCGCCCTTGGGGCCGGAGCCGCGCAGCACCAGGACGTGGTCCTCGGTGATGCCGAGGTCCGGGTCGTTGATGGTGCGCTGCAGCGTGCGGTAGTCGTCGAAGACGACCGCGGGTCCGGTGTGCTTCAGCAGCCGCGGCTCGGCGGCGATGTGCTTGATGACGGCGCCGTCCGGACAGAGGTTGCCGCGCAGCACCGCCACGCCGCCCTCGCTCGCGACCGGGCGGGTGCGCGGGCGGATGACGTCGTCGTTGTGCACCAGGGCGCCGGCGAGCTGCTCGCGGAGCGAGTCGTGGGCGACGGTGGGGCGGTCCAGGTGCAGCAGGTCCGTGATGCGGGAGAGGAAGCCGGGCAGGCCGCCGGCGAAGTGGAAGTCCTCCATCAGGTACGGGCCGCCGGACGGCCGCACGTTGGCGAGGAGGGGGACCACGCGGGCGAGGCGGTCGAAGTCGTCGAGGGTGAGGCTGACGCCCGCCCGGCCCGCCATGGCGATCAGGTGGATGACGGCGTTGGTGGAGCCGCCGAGGCCGAGGACCGTGGTGACGGCGTCCTCGAAGGCGTCCGCCGTGAGGACGCTCGACAGCCTGCGGTCCGCCCGTATCAGCTCGACGATGCGCAGGCCCGACGCCGCGGCCATCCGCTCGTGCCCGGAGTCGACGGCGGGTATGGACGACGCGCCCGGCATCGTCACGCCGAGCGCCTCCGCGGCCGCGGTGAGGGTGGCGGCGGTGCCCATGGTCATGCAGGTGCCGGGCGAGCGGGCGAGGCCGTTCTCCAGCTCGCCGAGCTCGCAGTCGCCGAGCAGGCCCGCGCGGTGCTCGTCCCAGTACTTCCACATGTCCGTGCCGGAGCCGAGGACTTCACCGCGCCAGTGGCCCGGCAGCATCGGCCCGGCGGGCACGTAGATCGCGGGCAGGTCGGCGGACGTCGCGCCCATGAGCAGCGCGGGCGTCGTCTTGTCGCAGCCGCCGAGCAGCACCGCGCCGTCCACCGGATAGGAGCGCAGTAGCTCCTCCGTCTCCATGGAGAGCAGGTTCCGGTAGAGCATCGGGGTCGGCTTCTGGAAGGTCTCCGACAGCGTGGCGACGGGGAATTCGAGCGGGAAGCCGCCCGCCTGCCACACCCCGCGCTTGACCGCTTGGGCGCGGTCGCGCAGATGGGAGTGGCAGGGGTTGATGTCGGACCAGGTGTTGAGGATCGCCACCACCGGCTTGCCCAGGTGCTCCTCGGGGAGATAGCCGAGCTGCCGGGTGCGGGCGCGGTGGCTGAACGAGCGGACCCCGCCCGCCTCGTACCACTGACTCGAGCGCAGCTCACCGCTCATGTCGGCCACCCCCCGACGATCGCGGCGACCTCGTCGCGCTCCGTCTGCGTCAGCGCGCTGCTCGGCGGGCGGACGTCGCGGCGGCAGAGGCCGAGGGAGGCGAGGGCCTCCTTGACGACGGTGACGTTGTGCGCGGAGCCGTCCGCGGCGCGCAGCTCCTCGAAGCGGCGGATCTGCTCCCACACCTTCATGGCGGCGGGATAGTCGCCCACTCGAAGCGCTTCGAGCATGGCCACAGAAATAGCCGGCGATACGTTCACCAGACCCGAGGTGAAGCCGGTGGCGCCAGCGGAGAAGTAGGAGGGCGCGTACGGCTCGGCGAGCCCGGCCACCCACACGAAGCGGTCGAGGCCCGCGTCCCTGGCGAAGACGGCGAAGCGGGTGGCGTCCGGCACCGCGTACTTCACGCCGATCACGTTCGGGCAGGCCTGTCCCAGTTCGGCGAGCCGGGCGCCGGGCAGCTGCGGATTGCGGAGATACGGGACGACGCCGAGCTCGGGAACGGCCTCGGCGATGGCGCGGTGGTAGCCGACCCAGCCGGACTCGGAGACGTACGGGTGCACCGGCTGATGCACCATCACCATCTGCGCGCCGACGTCCCGGGCGTGCCGGGCGGCGGCCACCGCGGTCGGCACGTCGAGCCCGACGCCCGCCAGCACCGCGGCCTCGCCGGCCGCCTCGGCCACGGTCAGCTCGATCACGGCGCGCCGCTCCTCGCGGGACAGCGCGTAGTACTCACCGGTGTTGCCGCCCGGGGTGAGGGTGCGTACCCCGCCGTCGATCAGCCGGCGCAGCAGCGCGCGGTACGTCTTGCCGTCGATGCCGCCGTCCGCCGCGAACGGCGTCACCGGGATCGCCACCACCTGCGCGAGCGCCGCCCGCTGGGTCATGAAGTCGCTCATCAGCGGCTCTCCCCCTCGGGCTCGGGGAAGGCGCGCCGTACGAACTCGGCGATGTGGGCATGCAGCGCGCCGGCCGCGCCATCCGCGTCGCCGGCCAGCGCGAGCCGCAGGATCTCCTGGTGCTCGGCGGCCTCCTTCTCCCACGAGGGCTGCGCGGCCCAGGCGACGGCGGACACCAGCGCGGCCTGGTCGCGGACCTCGTCGAGCATCCGGCCGAGCAGCGGGTTGCCGCAGGGGAGGTACAGCGCGCGGTGGAACTCCCGGTTCGCCAGGCTGCGTTCCGCCGCGTCGTCCGCGGTCGCCGCCCGCCGCAGCGCCCCGGCGGCCTCGTCGAAGCCGTCGCCGCGGGCGATGCTGCGGCGCAGCGCCTCGGGCTCCAGCAGCAGCCTGACGTCGTACACCTCGTGCGCCATCTGCGCGTCGACCATCCGCACGGTCGCGCCCTTGTACTGGCTCATGACCACCAGGCCGGTGCCCGCCAGGGTCTTCAGCGCCTCCCGCACCGGGGTCTTCGACACGCCGAACTGCGCGGCGAGTTCGGTCTCGACCAGGGCCTGCCCCGGCATGAGCCGGCCGGTGAGGATCGCGCGCTTGACCGCCTCGAGCACGTACTGCGTGCGGGAGGGGATCGGACCGGTTGCTGCGAAGGTCATCGAGTCTCCGCTGAATCGCGTATCACGTATCGCATCTCATATACGAGATACGAGGAAGGACGAGGAGGAAGCTAGAACCGGTCGCGGCGGGCGTCAATGCTTCTGACAGAAATCGCTTACTTTGCAGGTCAGTTGCGGATCAATCCGCAGATGGCATGACCCGGCCCCCGCCGCTGGGAGGCGCGACGGGGGTCGGGTCATGCCATC
>NZ_JAAKZV010000122.1 GCF_011044975.1 Streptomyces coryli
CCGCCGTCCCCTCCGCCGCCAACTCCGCCTCGGCCGAGCCCCGATGGCTCCCGTACCGCTGGATACCATCCGCCCTGCTCGCCCGCTCCACCGACCGTCGGTACCACTCCAGCAGCCGCAGCAGCGCCGCCTCCCGCGCCGGGCCGGGCTCGTCCGCCATCGCCATGTCCGCCGCGCACGGCTTGACCAGGTCGTGCAGCCGGTAGCGCCGGGAGGCGGGTTCCGCCACCAGGTTGGCCCGGACCAGCGCGCCGAGCTGTTCCTCCGCCTCCGCGACCGGGCAGCCGGCCAGCGCGGCCACCGCGTCGGCGCCGAAGTCGGCGCCCGGCAGCAGTCCCGCCAGCCGGAAGACGCGCTGCCGCGCCGGGGGCAGCCGCCGGTACGACAGCCCGAGCGCCTGCCGCATCGCGGGATCCGCCGCCGCCCCCGCCCCGTGCAACTGCTCCACCAGCGCCCCGAGCCGCGCCGTCGGCTTCCCCGCCGCATAGCCCGCGCTGAGCCGCAGCGTCAACGGCAGCCGGCCACATGCCCGTACCAGATCAGCCGCCGCCGAGCGCTCCCGCGCCACCCGCTCCGCGCCCACCAGCCCGGCGAGCAACTCGAGCGCCGCGGCGTCGTCCAGTCCGTCGAGTACCGTCTCCCGCGCCCCGTGCCGGGCGGTCAGCTCCGGCAGCCGCTGCCGGCAAGTGATCAGCACCGCGCCGCGGCCGCCGCCCGCCGGGAGCAGCGGGCCGACCTGCGCCGCGTCCGTCACGTCGTCGAGGACGACGAGCACGGCGCGGTCCGCGAGCAGGGTGCGGTAGAGCGCCGCGCGGGCGTCGAGCCCGTACGGAAGCTCGGCCGGCGGATGGCCGAGGACGGACAGGACCCGGGCCAGCGCCTCCCCGGGATCCAGCGGCTCCAGGTGCCGGTCGTGGCCGCGCATGCCGAGAAAGAGGCGTCCGTAGGGGAAGCGGTCGCCCGCGCGATGCGCCCACTGCACGGCGAGCGCCGTCTTGCCCGAGCCCGCGATGCCGCTGACGACAGCGAGGTCGCCGTCCGGCGGGGCGAGCGCGTCCAGTTCGCGCAGCTCGGCGCCGCGGCCGGTGAACCGGTCGGGCGGCTGCGGCAGCCGTAATCGCTCCCCGACCGGCGCGGCCGGCCGGACCGCCACCGGCGTGCGCAGCAACCGCACACCGGCGGCGGACAGTTCGGGCCCGGGCGCGGTGTCCAGGTCGGCGGCGAGGGCGCCGCGAATGGCCTGATACTCCCGCAGCGCCCCCGCCGTGTCCCCGCTGTCCCGGTAGGCGGCGAGCAGCCGCAGCGCCACCTCCTCGTCGTACGGCAGCTCCGCCGCCAGCTCCGCCAGCCGCGGCAGCACCTCGCGCCCGCGCCCGAGCCGCAGCTGGGTGTCGTAGAACTCGATGGCCGCGAGCCGCCGTTCGGCCTCCAGCGCGGCCCGTACGGACCCGATCCGCGCGCCCGCGACATTGCCCAGCGCCTCGCCGGACCACTGCCCGAGCGCCCGGCCCAGCAGCTCCGCCCGGCGCACGTCCCCGCGCTCACCGGCGGCCCGCGCGACGAGCTCCCGGAAGCGGTGCAGGTCAACGGCGCACGGCGCGGCCTGCAGCACATAGCCGCCGTCCCGCCGCTCCAGCCGCAGCCCGGCCCCCGACCCGTTCGCGCCGGCGAGCGCCTTGCGCAGCCGCGCGGCGTATCCGGCGAGCACGTTACGGCCCGAGGCCGGCGGCCTGCCGTCCCAGATCAGCGCGCTGAGCCGGTCCAGAGCGACCACATTCCCGGCATCGACGAGCAGCGCCGCCAGCAGACTCCGCTGGCGCGCATGGCCGACCGGAAGGTCCCGCCCCTCCGCAACGGCACGGACGGGACCCAGCACACGTAAGTCGATCACAGCTCCCCCGAGGCAATAAACGACTCCCCTCAGAGTATTCGCGACCGACGGCCTTTCGGTTCAGTCGCGTCAGCAGTTGTAGTCGACCAGGTCGAAGGTCGCGTAGTGGTCGGCGGTGTAGTAGTCCTCCTGCTGCTCTTCGCCCGTGACGATGCGGCGGGCGCCGCGGTCGTCCGAGCCGGGGGTGATGACCGTGTACTCGTGGTAGTAGCCCTCGCTCTGGTCGGGCAGTTCGCCTTCGCGGTTCTGGAAGACGGTGCCGTCCTGCGGGAACGGGTAGGGGCCGCCGGCCTCGATCAGGTCGAGGGTGTCGTGGGCCTCGGGCGGCAGCGCCGAGTAGCAGATGTCGCCGACCGCGGTGGGGGCGGACTCGTCGGCCTGGGCGACGAGGGCGGTGCCGCCGCCGAGGAAGAGGGCGGAGGAGAGCGCGACTACGGCGCCGATGCGAGTGATGTGGGGGGTGAGTCTCATGCGGGGAATGATGGCGCGACCGGGCTACGAGTCAATGAACATGACATTTACGCGCGTAGTTCTGTGTGATCCGCCGAAGCAACGCGCAGTGGCTGCCCCGAACTTCGTCGGAACAGCCACTTGAGCGAGCGTCAAAACCCTTACGGGCGGGGGATGTTGCGCAGATTCGACCGCGCCATCTCCAGCATCGTCCCGACGCCGCCATCGAGCACCGTGCGGCCGGCCGCCAGCGCGAAGCCCTTCACCTGCTCCAGCGTGACCTTGGACGGGATCGACAGCGCGTTGGGGTCGGTGATCAGCTCCACCAGCGCCGGGCCCTTCGTCGCCAGCGCGTCGCGCAGCGCGCTCGCGATCTCGGTCGGCTTCTCCACCCGCCAGGCCGGGATGCCCACGCCGTGCGCGATCGCCGTGTAGTCCACCGGCGGGTGGTCGGTCCCGTACGCGGGGAGGCCGTCGACCAGCATCTCCAGCTTGACCATGCCGAGCGAGGAGTTGTTGAAGACGATCGTCTTGACCGGCAGGTCGTGCTGCCTGACCGTCACCAGCTCGCCCAGCAGCATGGACAGGCCGCCGTCGCCGGAGAGCGAGATGACCTGCCGCGACGGGTCGGCGGCGGCGGCGCCGATGGCGTGCGGGAGGGCGTTGGCCATGGTGCCGTGGGTGAAGGAGCCGATGACGCGGCGGCGGCCGTTGGGGGTGAGGTAGCGGGCGGCCCAGACGTTGTTCATGCCGGTGTCGACGGTGAAGACCGCGTCGTCGGCGGCGAATTCGTCCAGCAGCCGGGCCGCGTACTCGGGGTGGATCGGGACGTGCTTGTCGACGTTGGAGGTGTAGGCCTCGACCACCTTCGTCAGCAGCCGCTCGTGCTTGCCCAGCATGCTGTCGAGGAAGCGGCGGTCCTTCTTCTGCTCCAGCAGCGGCTGCACGGCGTCCAGCGTCGCCGCCACATCGCCGTGCACGGCCAGCTCCAGCGGGGTGCGGCGGCCCAGCTTCGTGGCGTCCTTGTCGATCTGGATCGTCTTCGCCTGCGGCAGGAAGGCGTCGTACGGGAAGTCGGTGCCGAGGAGCAGCAGCAGGTCGGCCTCGTGCAGCGCGTCGTAGCAGGCGCCGTAGCCGAGCAGGCCGACCATGCCGACGTCGTACGGGTTGTCGAACTGGATCCATTCCTTTCCGCGCAGCGTGTGCCCCACGGGCGCGTGCACGGTGCCGGCGAGCCGCATCACCTGCTGGTGCGCGTCGCGCACCCCCGCACCGGCGAAGACCGCCACCGTCTTCGCGGCGTTGATGTGCCCGGCCAGCTCGCTGACCGACTGCGCGTCCGGGGTGACGGTGCCGGGGCGGATGCACGGGACCGTGCGGTCCGTCGGGTGCGCGGCCGGCTTGTCGGCGATGTCGCCGGGGATGACGAGGACCGAGACGCCGCCCGCCCCGATCGCGTGCTGGGCGGCGATGCGCGCGATGCGCGGCATCTGCTCGGGCTGGGAGACCAGCTCGCAGTAGCCGGAGGCCTCGTCGAAGAGCTTCTCCGGGTGGGTCTCCTGGAAGTAGCCGGTGCCGATCTGGTGCGACGGGATGTGCGAGGCGATGGCGAGCACGGGCGCGCCGCTGCGCTGGGCGTCGTACAGGCCCTGGATCAGATGGGTGTTGCCGGGCCCGCAGGAGCCGGCGCAGGCGGCGAGCTCGCCGGTGACCTGGGCCTCGGCGGCGGCGGCGAAGGCGCCGGCCTCCTCGTTGCGGACGTGCACCCACTCGATCTGGCCGTCGCTGCGCCGGATCGCGTCGACGAGCGGGTTCAGGCTGTCGCCGACCACCCCGTAGATGCGCTTGACTCCGTACTGCAGGAGCACCTCGACCAACTGGTCTGCGACCTTGGGGGTGGACATGCTGCTCTCCTCCGTTAGGGGCTGTCGCGCGCCTTCGATCCTAGATCGCGTACCGGCGGAACGTCCCTTCACCCCTGGCGGCCGCCGGGCTATAGTCGCAAACTAACACCGCTAGTTTTAAGGAGCCGCCCGTGCGTGCCGTCCACTTCGCCGCCGCCCGCCGGACGCCGATCGGGAAGCTGCGCGGGGCGCTTTCCGGCGTCCGTCCCGACGACTTGGCCGCGGGTGTGCTGCGCGGGCTGCTCGCGGATGTGCCGGACCTCGACCCGGCACGTATCGACGACGTCTACTGGGGCGCCGCGAATCAGTCCGGCGAGGACAACCGCAACATCGCCCGGATGGCGGTGCTCCTTGCGGGGCTGCCGGAGTCCGTCCCCGGCGCCACGGTGAACCGGCTGTGTGCGTCCGGCCTGGAGGCGGTCACGACCGCGGCCCGCACCATCGCCGCGGGCGAGGCGGACATCGTGATCGCGGGCGGCTCGGAGTCGATGTCGCGGGCGCCGTTCGTGCTGCCGCGGCCCGACGAGGCCTTCCCGCGCAAGCTGGAGACCTTCGACACCCGGCTGGGGTGGCGGCTGGTCAACCCGAAGATGAAGGACCTGCACGGGCTGCTCGCCATGGGCGAGACGGCCGAGGAAGTGGCGGCGCGGCACGGCGTCTCGCGCGAGCGGCAGGACGCCTTCGCGCTGCGCAGCCAGCAGCGCGCGGCGGCGGCCCGCAAGGACGGCCTCTTCGACGCCGAACTGCTGCCGGTGACGCGGGAGGACGGGTCGGTGGTCGCCGCCGACGAGTCGATCCGGGAGGCGACGTCGGCGGAGCAACTGGCCGGGCTGAAGCCGGTCTTCCGCGCCGGCGGGACCGTCACGGCGGGGAACTCCTCCCCCATGAACGACGGCGCGGCCGGGCTGCTGCTGGTGAGCGAGGAGGCGCTGGCGGAGCTGGGGCTCGAATCGCTGGGCCGGTACGTGGCCGGGGCGAGCGCCGGCGTGCACCCGGATGTGATGGGCATCGGGCCCGTACCGGCGACGGAGAAGGCGCTGCGGCGGGCCGGCTGGTCGGTGGGCGATGTGGCGGAGGCGGAGTTCAACGAGGCGTTCGCGGCCCAGGCCGTCGCCTGCGTCGACGCACTCGGCGTGGACCCCGACCTGGTCAACCCGACCGGCGGCGCCATCGCCCTCGGCCACCCGCTGGGCTGCTCGGGCGCCCGCATCCTGACGACGCTGCTGCACCGGATGCGCCGGAACGAGGCGCGCCGCGGCCTGGCGACGATGTGCGTGGGGGTCGGGCAGGGCACGGCGGTGCTGGTCGAGCGCTAGCCGCGGTGTTACGCGCCCCGGCGGCCCAGGATCGAGATGATCTCGGGACTGCCGGGGCCGTACGGGCTCGCGTCCCAGTCCCCGTAGCGGTCGAGGAGCTCGAGACCGGCCTCGTCCAGGAAGCCGTCCAGCGCCTCGGCGCTCAGGAAGCGCAACCGGCTGTGGCTGACCTCGGGCGCGTCCCAGGCATCGCACTCGTACGTCGCCGAGAAGCTGACGAACTCCCCGTCCGCCGCCGCCCCCTCGGCGCGGCACCGCACGATCCCGTCCGACCCCCTCGCCTCCGAGACGCGGCCGGCGGTCCACTCCCGCCAGGCCTCCACCTCGGGGTTACGGGTCTCGAAGACCACTCGCCCGCCCGGTGCCAGCGCCGCCCGCATCGCGGCCAGCGCACCCCGCACCTCGTCGTCGGTGAGCAGCACCTGGAAGGCGTGACCGGTCATGACGACCAGGTCGAACTCGCCGGCGAAGCCGACCGTGGACAGATCGCCCCGCACCCACTCGACATCCGTACGGGCGCGCCGCGCCACCCCGAGCATCCCGGCCGCCGGATCGAGCCCGGTCAGCCGCCCTGTATGGCCGCCGTCGCGGGCCAGCCGCAGCAGCTCGCCGGTGCCGCAGCCGACGTCGAGGACCGAGCCGGCGTTCCGTACCAGCGGCAGATAGAAGGCGAAGTCGGGGCGGCCCGCGCACATCTCGTCGTAGAGCTCGGCCAGCCGCGGTTCGGCGAAGAGGCGGTCCGGTGTGGTCGTCATCGCGCCCTCACTTCGGGGACGTCGCCGCGAGGCGGACGGCCAGGCCCGCGAAGACCGTGCCGCTGAAGATGTTCAGGCCGCGGTTGAAGCGGCGGCTGCGGCGGATCAGCTGGGAGAGCCGCCCCGCGGCCAGGCCGATCGCGCTGTCGCTCAGCCACCCCATCACCACGATCGTGACGCCCAGGATCATCAGCTGCCCGCCGACGTGGCCCAGATCCGGGTTCACGAACTGCGGCAGGAAGGCGATGTTGAAGACGATCACCTTGGGGTTGAGCAGATTCGTCACCATGCCCTGCCAGAAGGCGCGGCGCCGCCGCGGCGACGGGTCGACGCCCTCGGCCTCCGCCACCACTTCCCCCCGGTCACGGAAGGCCTTCCACGCCAGCCACAGCAGATACGCCGCACCGGCCCAGCGCAGCACGTGGTAGAGCACCGGCAGATTCTCGAACAGCGCCGACAGGCCGAGCGCCGCGGCGACCATATGGACGAGCATTCCCAGCGCCACCCCGGTGGCGGCGAGCACACCGGTGAGCGGACCGCCGCGGCCACCCATCGCCACGATGAACATCATGTCGGGGCCCGGCGCGATGCACAGCGCGAAGGCGGCGGCGAGAAACGCTACATAGAGGTGTGCGTCAACCATGAGGCCGAGCCTTGCAGAATGGCTCCCATGGATCTACGTGTTTTCACCGAGCCCCAGCAGGGCGCCAGCTACGACACCCTCCTCGCCGTCGCCAAGGCCACCGAGGATCTGGGTTACGACGCCTTCTTCCGCTCCGACCACTATCTGAAGATGGGCGACGTCGACGGGAACCCCGGCCCGACCGACGCCTGGATCACCCTGGCCGGACTCGCCCGCGAGACCAGCCGCATCCGCCTGGGCACCCTGATGACCGCCGGCACCTTCCGCCTTCCGGGACCGCTCGCGATCTCGGTGGCGCAGGTGGACCAGATGTCCGGCGGCCGCGTCGAATTCGGCCTCGGCGCCGGGTGGTACGAGGAGGAGCACACGGCGTACGGGATCCCGTTCCCGAAGGAGAAGTTCCCGCGGCTGGAGGAGCAGCTCGCCATCATCACCGGGCTGTGGGAGACCCCGGCCGGCGAGACCTTCTCGTACGACGGCACGCACTACCAGCTGACGGACTCCCCCGCGCTGCCGAAGCCCGCGCAGTCGAAGATCCCGGTCCTGGTCGGCGGCTTCGGCGCCAAGCGGACGCCGGCGCTGGCGGCGCGCTACGCGACCGAGTTCAACCTCCCGTTCGGCTCGCTGGAGGCGTCGAAGGAGCAGTTCGCGCGGGTGCGCGCGGCCGCGGAGGCGGCGGGACGCAAGGCCGACGACCTGACGTACTCCAACGCGCTGATCGTCTGCGTCGGCAAGGACGACGCCGAGGTGGCCCGGCGGGCGGCGGCGATCGGCCGCGATGTCGCCGAGCTCAAGGAGAACGGCATCGCCGGCACCCCGGCCGAGGCCGCGGACAAGCTCGCCCGCTTCGCGGAGATCGGCTCCGAGCGCGTCTACCTGCAGTTCCTGGACCTGACCGACCTGGACCACCTGGAGCTGGTCGCCAAGGAGGTGGCCCCGCAACTGTGAACGGGGTGCGGCTGGTCGAAGAGCACACGATCCTGCGCGTGATCGCGGGATCGCGTGCCTTCGGCCTGGCCACGGACGACTCGGACACCGACCGGCGCGGCGTGTACGTGGCGCCGACGCGCGACTTCTGGCGCCTCGAGAAGCCCCCGCAGCATGTCGAGGGCCCGCTGCCGGAGCAGTTCAGCTGGGAGGTCGAGCGCTTCTGCGAGCTGGCGCTCGCCGCCAACCCGAACATCCTCGAGGTCCTGCACTCCCCGCTGATCGAGCAGTCCACGCCCCTCGGCCACGAACTGCGCGCCCTGGCCCCGGCCTTCCTCTCCCGCGAGGCCCACCGCACCTTCGGCCGCTACGCGGACGCCCAACTGGCGAAGGCCCGCTCCCGGCTGGAACGGGAGGGCGCACCACGCTGGAAACACGTACTGCACCTGCTGCGCCTCCTGATCAGCGGCGAGGCACTGCTGCGCACGGGAACGGTGCACGTCGACGTCGGCGAGCACCGCACCCGCCTGCTCGCCGTCCGCCGCGGCGAGCTCACCTGGCCCGAGGTGGTCGCCTGGCGCGACGACCTCACAACCCGCCTGGACGCGGCCCTGGCCGCCAGCCCGCTGCCGGAGCAGCCCGACCGGGCGGCGGTCGAGCGGTGGCTCATTTCCGTACGGGAAAGGTCCCTCGGGGCCCGGCTCGGCGGGGACTGAGCCGGGCCCCCGTGGTCAGAGCAGGCCCGCGGCTGTCAGGTGCGCGCGGACCTGCTCGACCTCGGCCGGCGACAGGGGGACCTGCGGGTGGGCCGTCGCCGGGCAGGTGATGACGCCGCGGAGGTGCAGCGCTGCTTTGAAGGCGCCGAGTGCGGAGGAGCTCATGCCCATCCGCGCCGGGTCGCCGGCGGTGACCATGCCGAACAGGTCGAGCAGGCGCTCCTGTTCGGTGCGGGCCTTCTCCGCGTCGCCGGAGCGGGCGTATTCGTAGAGGCGGACGTAACCCTGCGGGTCGACGTTCGCCAGGCCCGGCACCGCGCCGTGCGCGCCCATCGCGAGGGCGGCGTCCACCACCGTCTCGGAGCCGGTCAGGACGCTGAAATCAGGCAGCTCGCGGGCCCCCGCGATCACCTTGCGGAACGACGTCTCGTCGCCGCTTGAGTCCTTCAGCCCTGCCAGCACCCCGTCCGCGGCGAGCCGCAGCACCAGCTCCGGATCGAGCTTCGTGTGCACGGACACCGGCAGGTCGTACGCGAAGACCGGTGCGCCGGTGCGGCCCGCCAGCTCCCCGAAGTGCCGCTCGATCTCGGCCGGATGGGTGCGGGTGTAGAACGGCGCGGTGGCCACCAGCGCGTCGGCCCCGCCGGCGAGCGCCGTCCTGGCGTGGTCCAGCACCCGCGGCGTCGTCATGTCGATGACACCCACGAGCACCGGAACCTGCCCGGCGACGTGCCGCACCACCGTGTCCACGACGGTGCGCCGGTGGCCGTCGGGAAGGTAGGCGACCTCCGACGACGAGCCGAGGATGAACAGGCCGTTCACTCCTCCCCCCACCAGGTGATCCACCAGCCTCGTCAGAGACTCGGTGTCCACCTCGTATTCCGGCGTCAGGGGCGTGCAGACGGGCGGTACGACGCCGGTCAGAGGTGCGGGAAGGGTCATGCGCTGTCCTTTGCTTGGGAGACGAGTTCGCGGGTGGTCTCACCGGCGGCGACGGGGTGGTGGCAGCGGTAGCGGTGGGCGGCGCCGGCGCCGTTCGTGGCGAAGTCCGGCATGGTGCGGGCGCATTCGTCCGTCGCCTTCCAGCAGCGGGTACGGAACGGGCAGCCGCTCGGCGGGCGGGTGGCGGACGGCACCGGGCCGATCAGCGGGATCGGTTCGATGGGGTCGAGGAGCCCGGGGGTCGCCGAGAACAGCGCCCGGGTGTACGGGTGCCGGGCCGCGTCGGTGATCTCGGCGGCCGGCGACTCCTCGACGATCTTGCCCAGGTACATCGTGATGACCCGGTCGCTCATCCGCCGCACCGTCTGGATGTCGTGCGAGACGAACACCAGGGCCAGGCCGAGGCGTTCTTTCAGATCCAGCAGGAGATTGAGGATCTGCGCCCGTACGGACACGTCGAGCGCCGACGTCGGCTCGTCCGCGACCACCAGCTCCGGCTCCAGCGCCAGCGCGCGGGCGATGGCCACGCGCTGCCGCTGGCCGCCGGAGAGCTGCCCGGGCAGCGCGTCGGCGAGCACCTTCGGCAGGCCGACCAGGGACATCAGCTCGCGCACCCGCGCCTCCCGCTGCGCGGGCGTGCCGCGGCGGTGGACGTCGAGCGGATCGCGGAGGATCTGCCGGACGGTGAGGCGGCGGTTGAGCGCGGTGGACGGGTCCTGGAAGATCATGCCGGTGCCGGTGCCGACCGCTTGGCGGCGGGCGGCGGGCGGCATGGTCCACAGATCCTTGCCGCGCAGCTCGACCGTGCCCTGGGTGGGCCGCTGCACGCCGACCAGCACCTTGGCGAGGGTCGACTTGCCGCAGCCCGACTCCCCCACGACGCCGACGGTTTCGCCGGCGGCGATGGTGAGGTCGGCGCCGGTGAGCGCGAAGACCCGGTCGCGGGTAAAGAGGCCGCCCGTGCGGGCCTTGTGCACGACATGCGCGTCGCGCAGGGTCAGCAGGTCGGTCATGCTCGTTGCATTCAAGAGAAAGCCTCTCGCTTTTCGATCTGCACCGGCACCGCCGCGATCCGCCCCGCCGGGTGGTGGCAGGCCGCCGAGTGCCGGACGCCGTCGCCGTCGAGCGGCGGCGCCGTGGTGTGGCACACCGTGCTGGCCAGCGGACAGCGGTCGGCGAACCGGCAGCCCTTCGGGAAGTCGGCCGGGGACGGCACGACGCCCTTGATCTGCGTCATCCGCACCGCCGCCGACTCCAGCGACAGCACCGAGCCGAGCAGGCCGCGGGTGTAGTGGTGGGTCGGTGCCTCGACGAGATCCGCGGTCACGCCGGTCTCGACGATCTGGCCGCCGTACATCACCACGACCCGGTCGGTCACGTCCGCGACCAGCGCCAGGTCATGGCTGACCAGGATCAGCGCGAAGTCCAGCTCCTCGCGCAGCCGCAGCAGCAGCTCGATGACCTGCGCCTGGACGGTGACGTCCAGGGCCGTCGTCGGCTCGTCCGCGACGATCAGCTTCGGGTCGCGGGACAGCGCCATGGCGATCAGCACGCGCTGCCGCTGGCCGCCGGAGAGCTCGTGCGGATAGCTCTTCAGCGTGCGCTCGGGGTCGAGGCCGACCAGCTCCAGCAGCTCCTGCGCGGACCTGGTGCCGCCGCGCCGGAGCAGCTGCTTGAGCTGCGCCCGGATCGTCATCGCCGGGTTCAGCGAGGACAGCGCGTCCTGGTAGATCATCGCCATGTCGTGGCCGAGGAGGCGGCGGCGCCGGCTCATCGGCATGCCGACCAGCTCCTGGCCGTCGAAGTGCACGCTGCCGCCGATCCTGGCGCCGGCCGGGTGCAGGCCCATCACGGTCAGCGCGGTCAGCGACTTGCCGCAGCCCGACTCCCCGACCAGGCCGAGGACTTCACCAGGGCGTACGTCGAAGGAGATGCCGTCGACGATGTCGACGCCCTCGTGCCGGTCCGCGAAGCCGATGGCCAGGTCCTTGACCGCCAGCACCGGTTCGCCCTCGGGGAGCGGCCGGGCGCGCTGCCGTATCCGCTGCGCCGCGGTCTCCAGACCGGGCAGCTCCAGCACCTTGCCGGTGCCGGGCTCGGGGGCCTCCAGCTTGTCGGCGGCCTCCGCCTCCTTCTTCACCTCCGCCTTACGGGCGGCCGGGGCGGCCCAGGCGTCGGAGATGCCCTCGGAGAGGATGTTCAGCGCCAGCACCGTGATCACCATGACCAGGCCGGGGAAGATGGTCGCCCACCAGCCCCCGCTGAGCACCATGTTCTTGCCGTCGGCGATGACCGAGCCCCAGGACGGTTCCGGGGGCCGGATGCCGGCGCCGACGAAGGACAGCGAGGCCTCGAAGACGATCGCCTCGGCGACCTGCACGGTGCAGAACACCAGGACCGGGGCGGCGCAGTTGATCGCCACATGCTTGGCGACGATGTGCGGGGTGCGGGCGCCGATCACCCGCTCGGCGATGACATAGTCCTCGCCGTACTGGTCGAGCACGTTCGCCCGTACCACCCGCGCGATCGGCGGGGTGTAGAGGAACGCGATGGAGCCGATCAGCACCGGGATGCTGCCGCCGAAGACGGTGACGAACGTGATCGCCAGGGCGATGCCGGGGAAGGCCATCACCACGTCCAGGACCCGCATGATCGTCTCGTCCACGGCCTTGCGCGAGGTCGCGGCGATCGCGCCCAGGATCGCGCCCACCACGAGGGCGAACAGCGTGGCACCGAGGCCGATCATCAGCGACCAGCGGGCGCCGTACATCAGCCGGCTGAGGATGTCCCGGCCGAGGTGGTCCTGGCCGAGCCAGTGCGAGCCGGAGGGCGCGCCCTCGCCGACGACGTCGTACTGCTCGTACGGGTCGTGCGGGGCGATCAGCGGCGCCAGCAGGGCGACCAGCACGACGGTGGCCATGATGCCCACGGCGACGCGGGACAGCAGCGGCAGCCGGCGCAGCCGGATGCCCGGCCGGGACAGCGCCTCCGTCAGCTTGTTGCGCGTAAAGATCGAGGAGACCATCAGGCAGCTCCCCTCAGCCGCGGATTGACCAGCAGGTACAGCACGTCGATGAGCAGGTTCACGACCACGAAGCCGACCGCCACGGTGATCACGACGCCCTGCACCACCGCCGGGTCGCCGTTCTTGACCGCGGTGATCATCAGCGAGCCCATGCCGGGCAGCGCGAAGATGGTCTCGATCACCACCGCGCCGCCGAGCAGATAGCCGACCCGGAGGCCGAGCACGGTGAGCGGGGTGATGAGCGCGTTGCGCAGCACGTTGCGGCCGACCACGACGACCGGCGGCAGTCCGCTGCCGGTCGCCGTGCGGACGTAATCCTTGTCCAGCTCCTCCACCATCGACGTACGGACGATGCGGGTGAGCTGGGCGGCGACCGGCAGCGACAGCGCGAAGGCCGGCAGCGTCATGGTCTTCAGCCAGCCGGTGAAGGAGTCGGCCGGATTGACGTAGCCGCTGGTCGGGAACCAGCCGGCCCCCACCGCCAGATACTGGATCATCAGCAGCGCCAGCCAGAAGCCGGGCGCGGCCACGCCGATCAGCGAGACCACGCGGATGACCTGGTCCGGCAGCCGGTCGCGGTAGACCGCCGCGATGACGCCGAAGACCAGGGAGAGCACCACGGCGATGCCCAGACCCATGAAGGTGAGCTGCAGGGTCAGCGGCAGCGCGGTGGTGACCTGGTCGAGCACCTCGCCCCGGTTGAGCACGCTGATGCCCATGTCGCCGCGCAGCAGATCGCCGACGAAATTGACATAGCGCACCGGCAGCGGGTCCAGCAGCCCGTTCTCTTCCCGGAATTCGTGCAGTTGCTCCGGCGTGGGATTGCTGCCCTGGAAGTACGCCGAGGTCGGATCGGTGTTCGCGAACCTCATCACGAGGAACACGAACAGCACGATGCCGAGCAGCAGCGGTACCAGCAGGACAATGCGGCGTGCCAGCATCCTGGCGATTGCAGCCACAGTTCTTGTCTCCTAGCTGTTCCGTTCCGTCCCGGGTCCGGCTACGCCGGCTTCGCCTTGAGCAGGTTGACCCCGGGGTACGGCTGCGGCTGGATGCCGGTGATCTTCTTGGCGTCCCAGGCGGTCACCAGCTCGTTGTGGACCACCGGGTAGAGGACCGCGTTCTCCGCCACGACGTCGATGTATTCCTGCGTCATCTGCTTCTTCTTCTCCGCGTCGGCCTCCTTGGTGGCCGCGTCCATCTGCTTGAAGAGCCGCTTGGCGTCGGAGGTGGATCCCCACTTCGAGTACGTGGTCATCCACAGGTTCTTGGGCCCGTAGTTGTACCGCAGGATCAGATCGGCATCGAGGCCGAACTGGTTCGGGTTCGAGGCGGAGGCGACGACCTGGAAGTCCTTCTTCTGGTCCAGCTTGGTGAAGAGGGCGCCCGTCTCCTGGATGTTCAGCTCGGTCTTGACGCCGATCGCGTCCCACGAGGCCTTGATGGTGGGCAGGCACTCGGCGATCCAGCTGACGTTGGACCCGTCGAGGGTGACCTTGAGGTCACTGACGCCGGCGTCCTTGAGCAGCTTCTTCGCCTTGTCCGGGTCGTACGCGTAGACCGTCTTGGCCTTGCGGTACGTGGGGTTGGCCTCGTCGAGGAAGGAGGTGGACGCCTTGCCGTGGCCCTTCAGCGCCGACTTGATCATGCGGTCGGTGTCGATGGCGTAGAACAGCGCCTGCCGCACCCGCACGTCGTCGAACGGCTTGTGCTTGGTGTTGAACATCAGGAACAGGTGGTTCATGCCTGCCCCGCCCTCGACCTTCAGCCCGCCCTTTTCGAGCTGGGAGATGTCGCCGTACGGGATGTTGTCGGAGATCTGCGCGCCGGCGCTGCCGCCGGAGATCTTGGCGACGCGGGCCGGGGCGTCCACGATCGTCAGCCAGTTCATCTTCTTGAAGTTCGCCTTGCGCGGCCCGTTGTAGTCCGCGAACGCCTCGAACTCGGTGTTGGACTTCGGGGTGTGCGAGGTCTGCTTGTACGGGCCGGAGCCGACGGCCTTGCCGGTGATGGCGGCGTCGAGGCCCTTCTTCGAGCCGAAGACGTGCTTCGGCATGATCTTCGCCAGGGTCAGCCGCGCCGCCCCGTCCGGGAACGGGAAGTTCAGGTGCAGCTCGACGGTCTTCTCGTCGACCTTCTTGGCCTCCTTCAGCCAGCCGGCGAGGAAGCTGTTGGCGAGGGTCGGGACGTCCGCGTCGAGCGCCCGCTGGTAGGTGAAGACCACGTCGTCGGCGGTGACCGGCTTGCCGTCGTGCCACTTCGCGCCGTCGCGCAGCGTGAACTTCCACGTGGTGGCGTTCAGGTCGGACGGGATCTCGGTGGCGAGCGCCGCGTAGGGCTTCCGGGTGATCGGGTCGGTGTCCAGCAGGCCCTCGTAGATGTGGTGGTTGCCGGCCACGGCGAAGGCCGACGCCGTCATCAGCGGGTCCCAGGTCTGGTCGTTGCCGTAGCCGATGACCACGGTGAGGTTCTCGCTCGTACCGCCCTTGCCGTCGCCGGCGTCGTTGGTCGACTTGGGGCCGCCGCCGCAGGCGGACAGGGTGGTGGTGATCACACCGGCCGCGCCGAGCGCGCCGGTGTACTTCAGCAGAGTCCGGCGGTCGAAGCCATCGCTCACGGGGTGCCTCCAAGAGGGGGTGCGGGTCGCGCCACGTTCTTCCTGTCCCGAGGGAGAACGTGGGTGGTAGCAGATGGGAGGTCCTACGTCCTATGTCCTAGCGGGCTGAACATAAGAGGTGTCACGACGGCGGGTCAAGAGTCCTGCGGAAGGCGTGATCTGCCGGTGACCAGCGAGGTGTTGGCGCCGGCGGCCGCGAAGCGGCAATACTGCCGCGAATGACCACTTCCCCCGCCCCCTGGAACAGGGCAGAACGCCTCGATCCCACGCGTATCACCGCCGCCGTCCACGCCGCGACGGGCGTCCGCTACGTCGTCGAGGGCCCCTGCCCCGGCGGCGAGGTGGGCGCGGCCTACGTACGCCGCGACGACGGCCACCGGTCCGTACTCACCTGGCGGCCGGGGATCGCGCCGGCCGAGATGCAGGCCGGACCGCTGGCGGTGACCGAGGCGCTGCGCGAGACGGGCTATCCGGCACCGGCGACGGAGCTGGCGGTGCAGCTCGGCGACGATGTGGCGGTGGTGCAGGAGCTGCTGCCCGGCAGCAAGATCGACCTACTGACGCCGGAGCTCCTGGAGCAGGTGCTGGCGTTGCGCGCGCGGCATGTGGGCGCGCTGGAGGGACGGGCCACGATCCCGGGCCGGCCCCTCTATCTGCTGTCATCCGGTCCGGGCTACTGCCTGCACGAGCCGCCGCTCGCCCACAGCACCCGCACGGCGGCACTCGTGCGGCGGGTCCGGGCGATCGGCGAGGAGTACGGGGACGAACTGCCCGGCACCGACGCCGTACACGGAGACTTCCACCCGGGGAACATCCTGCAGGCGGACGGCCTCGTCACCGGCGTCGTCGACTGGGACGGGGCCTCGCGCGGCGACGCGGGCCTCGACCTGGTCAATCTGCGCTTCGGCGTGCACCCGCAGAAGGACGTCGACCCGGCGGTGGTCCACCGGATCGACGCCCTTCTTGATGGTCTAACGCCGTCCGTGCTCCGCCCTGCCTGGGCCCATCTGAGCCTGCGGATGGCGGACTGGGCGATCCGTCACTTCCCCGAGGCGGAGCTGACCGGCTGGCTGGAGCTCGCCGAGTCGCGGCTCTCCGGCTGAACGGCCTCCCGCGCGTGCTCGACGCGCGGCTCCGGGAGGATCCGGGCGAGCCATCGCGGGCACCACCAGTTCGCGTTGCCGAGCAGCGTCATCGTGGCGGGGACCAGCACCATCCGGATGATCGTGGCATCCGCGAGGACCGCGACCGCCATGCCGAAGCCCATCATCTTCACCGTCACGTCCGGGTCGATCGCGAAGCCCGTGAAGACCGCGACCATGATGGCGGCCGCGCTGGTGATCACCCGGCCGGTGGCGGACAGGCCGCGGACCACGCTGCCGTGCGGATCGCGGGTGACCAGCCAGTCCTCCCGTACCCGGGAGAGCAGGAACACCTCGTAGTCCATCGACAGGCCGAACAGCACGGTGAACATCAGCACCGGCACCCAGCTCGACACCGGCACCTCGTGCGGCAGCCCCAGCGCCCGCGCGCCCGCGTCGGACTGGAAGACCGCGGTCATCACGCCGTAGGCGGCGGCCACCGACAGCAGGTTCATGAGCGAGGCTTTCAGCGCCGCCACCGGCGCCCGGAAGAGCACCGTCAGCAGGATCAGCGCCAGCCCGACGACGAACGGGATCACCACCCACAGCCGTTCGGACAGCCGGTCCGAGATGTCCGCGAAGACGGCGACCGTGCCGGTGATCTCGGCGCCGTCCGCGGGCAGCGCGTCCGCGCGCAGCCGGTCGAGCAGTTCGGGCGTGGCCTCGTCCTGGGGGCCGGTCTTGGGGGTCACGTTCAGCACGGCGGCGTCGCGCGCCTCGTTCAGGGCGGGCGGCGCGACGGCCGCGACGCCCGGGTCGGCGGCGAGGTCCTCGCGCAGCCCCGGAAGGCGGTCGGCAGGGATCTTGTCGAGGTCGACGGCGACCTGGAGCGGCCCGTTGGCGCCGGCGCCGTATTCCGCCTCGACGATGTCGTACGCCTGCCGGGTGGTGTTGGACGTCGGCTGGCTGCCCGCGTCCTGCGGCCAGGTGCGCATGCCGAGCAGCGGCGCGGCGAGCGCCAGCAGCACGACCAGGGCGCCGAGCGCCGCCGGGATCGGGCGGCGGACCACGGCGCGGGCCCAGCGCTCGGTGAGCGGGCTGCGCTTCGGCTTGCCGGTCTTACGGGTCGTGAGCCCGAGCCGCTCCGCCTTCGGCAGCAGCCGCCGCCCGGCGAGCCCGCACAGCGCCGGGACGAGGGTGAGGGCCGCGGCCATCACGGCGCCGACGGCGGCGAAGGTCGCGTAACCGAAGGACGCATAGACCGGCAGCCCGGTCAGCCGCAGGCCGAAGAGGCACAGCAGCACGGTGATGCCCGCAATGACGACGGAGGCACCCGCGGTCGCCGTCGCCTCGGCCGCCGCGGCGCGCGGGGTGAGGCCGCGGCGCAGGCCCTCGGTCTGGCGGGCGACGAGCAGCAGCGCGTAGTCGATGCCGACGCCGAGGCCGACCATGGTGGCGACGGTCGGCGCGATGGTGCTGACGTCCATGGCGGCGGACAGCAGCGTCACGATGGCCGTGCCGAGGGCGAGTCCGGCGAGGGCGACGACGAGCGGCAGACCCGCGGCGGTGAGCGAGCGCAGCGCGAGCAGCAGGATGATGAGCGCGGCGGCGAAGCCGATGGCCTCGGCGGTGCCGCTGGGCTTGGTGATGTTCTCCGGGACCTGGCCGCCGAGTTCGACGTCGAGCCCGGCCCGCTCCGCCGGCTCGGCGGCGTCGCGGAGGGCGTCGGTGCCCTCGCTGCCCTTGAAGTCGGTGACCGGGATGTCGTAACTGACGGAGATCAGCGCGGTGTCGCCGTCGCGCGAGAGCTGCGGGCGGTCGACGGCGGCGGCGCCCTCGATCTTGGTGAGGCGCTCGCGCACGTCCTCGAGGACGGGTGCCTTGAGCCGGCCGCCGTCCGCGTCGTGGACGATGACGCGGGCGTTGGTGCCGGACATCTCCGGGAAGCGCTCGGTGAGGAAGTCCGTGCCCGCCTGGGAGGGTGTGTCGGGCACGGTGTAGTCGTCCTGGGGGGTGCCGCCGAAGGTCGTCATCAGGGCGACGGCGGCGGCGATGGTGAGCAGCCAGGCGGAGATGGTGCGCCATGGGTGTGCGGCGGCTGCGCCGCCTAGGCGGCCGAGCAGGCGGGACATGGGGTTCCCCTCCGGGGGTGGTCCGGGTGTTCTTGCGGACCACCCTGCGGGTGGGGCTTTGGCGGTGGCTTGGGAGTCGCTTGGAGTCCCGGGCCGGTCCGGGGCCCGGCCCGGGACGGCTCCCTCAGCCGCAGCCGTTGTCGCTGGTCAGCGACTCCTGGCCGTATTCCGGCGGATACGGCAGCGGGGTGCCGGCGATGGTGATGTCCTGGCCCTCGCCGTTGAGCAGCTGCTCGTAGTGCTGGTGCGCGCCGGTGACATTGCCCGTGGCGCCCGTGGTGCCGATCTGCTGGCCCTGGGCCACCTGAGCGCCGTCGTCGACGGAGAAGGCGTCCAGGTGGAAGTAGTACGTCTGCCAGCCGTCGCCGTGGTCGATGACGATGTAGTTGCCGGCGCCGCCGTCCTCGACGTGCCGGGTGGCGGTGCCGGCGGCCGAGGCCAGCACCGGGGCACCGGCCGTCTCGCCGTCGTTGCGGACGAAGTCCAGGGCGCGGCGCACCTCGGCGGAGTGGTGGCTGTAGGTCCACGACTGGCCGCAGGGGAACGGGGCCCTGAAGTCGGGCGCGGCCTTGGGGTCCTCGCCCGCGACGGCGGTGGCGCCCAGGCCGAGCAGGGCCACCAGCGCGGCGATCACGGCCAGCAGCAGCGGCCGCCTGCGGGTGCTGCGGCGGCGGCTCACGGGATCGGCTCCACGGACGGGCCTTCAGCGGCGAGCAGATCGCGGGCGAACTGCTCCCACTGCGCGTACCGGTCGGGATAGGCGGAGACCTGCACCGCCTGGCAGACGTCGCCCGGCGGCATGGTCTCCCAGCCGTCGATCTGGATCAGCCCCGGATTGCTGCCGAAGTCGGCGACCCCGTAGAAGGACTTCGAGGACGTCGGCACGTGCGTGATCTGCTCGGGGGTGCCCCAGCCGGTGCTGGGCCGCTGCTGGAAGATGCCCAGCGAGTCGTGGTCGACCGGCTCGAGGTAGTTGACGAACTTCGACTCCTGCATGGCCGTCATCAGGGCGATGACGATGCCCTGTTCCGGTATCGAGGCACCCTTGCCGACGCCGATGACGGTGCGGGCGTTCTCGCGCTCCGCGGGGCCGAGGTCGGCGGGCGACTGGAAGGTCTGCAGCAGCTCGGCATTGGGCGCCTGCTGCAGCTCGGCGGCCGTCTTCGCGTCCATCTTCCCGGTCTGCTTCAGCCCGTGCCGCTCCTGGAACCACTTCAGGCCGTGGCCGTTGTCCGAGGCGCTGGCGCTCGGCGGCGCCGCCTCGGTCGCGGCGGGGACGGCGAACATGCCGACCGCGGCGGCGAGCACGGCGGCGGGTATCGCGGTTCTGGTCCGTATGCGCACCTGAGACTCCTTAGTCCGGTGGGGGGTGTGCACAGCCGGACCAGAGTGGTGAGCGCGCCGAGTGCGGCGCAAACAATGAAAGCCTGTGATTACGGCCGGAGTTCGCCCCGCTCCGCACTGCGCAGCAGCAGCTGCCCCTCCTGGGTGGCGACGTGGAAGGACCGGCCGCCGCGCCGCACGGTCATGACCAGCCCGGCATCCCGCAGCACGCTCACATGCCGGCTGACCGCGGGGTGGGTGACGTCGAGGAGCCGGGCCAGCTCGACGGTGGAGCAGCCGGTGGCGGCGGCCCGCAGCACCGCCGCCCGGGTGTGCCCGAGCAGCGCGCCGAGCGCACCGTCACCCGCGCCTGAGCGGTCGCCGGGCCGCGGCAGCGCCCAGTCGGGGGTGTGCTCGATCGGGTAGACCAGCACGGGCGGCAGCCCCGGGTCGGCGAGGGTGAACGGGCGCGGCCAGCAGAAGAACGACGGCACCAGCGTCAGCCCGCGCCCGTCCAGCTGGATCTCGTGCTCGACCGGATACGCGGCCTCCAGCACCGGCGGCCGCCAGCTGACGGTCGGCCCGAGCCCGGCCAGCAGGCCGTCCGTACCGCCGTCGAGGAGGTCGTGCAGCCGCTGGATGCGGTCGGCGTCGATGTGCGCGTGGATGCGCCGCCAGTACGGGGCGATCGCCGTGTGGTGGTACGCCTGCATGGCCTGGGCGAGGCGGCGCAGCGCGGCGCTGTCGCCGCCGGCCATGGAGACGGCCCAGCGCGGCAGTTCGCGGTACGCGGCCATGCGCGCGAGATCGGCGCGCAGCCGCGGGCGCGGGGTGCGGAGCAGCGTATCGACCGCCGACTGCAGGGTGCCGCGGTCGCCGCGGGTCGGGGTGAGGAAGTCCGGGGAGTAGCCGCTGGGCGGCAGCAGGTGGGACAGCAGCCGACCGCTGTCCGCGACCCGCGGCCGGGCCCAGCGCCGCCATTCGCCGAACACCCGGGCGCCGTCCCGGCGTTGCAGCGTCTGCATGCTGTTGGTGATCTCCCAGAGGAAGTCGGGACGCGCCGCGACGCGCACCCGAGCAAGGTCTTCGGCCGTGAAATGCACCCGAAGCATTGCCCCTCCACATCCGGTACCGGTTGACCTGGACACACCAGGCGAACGCCGAACGGTGGTGCTGTCAAGGGCTCAGCCGTCGGTGAGGCGGGCCAGTGACTCGCGTGCTTGGGTCTCCCACCACGGGGACTCCCAGCTGCGGGCCACCTCGACCGCGCGCTCGTAGTGGTCGCGGGCCTCCGCCGGACGGTCGAGGAAGAGGGCGAGTTCGGCCATGGTCAGGGCGACCGGGCGGAGCGCCAGGGCCACGCTGCCTGCGCCGATCATCTGGTGCCGGACCGGCCGGAGTTGTTCCAGGAGCTCCTCCGCCTCGTCGCGTTCGCGCAGGTCGAGGGCGGCGTGGGCGCGGATGGCGAGGAAGAGGGAGTAGAAGAAGTCGCGGCGGATCGGCGGTCGTTCGGCCCGCGCCTCGCGGGCCCCCGCCTCGTCGCCGGCCGCGACCAGGGAGATGGCGAGCGCGTCGCCCACCAGCGGCCCGTACTGCTTCTGCGCCGCCCGTAGCAGCGGCAGCCCCTCCGCCGCCCGCCCCCGCAGCCACAGCAGCGAGAAGCCGACGATCGTCTCCAGGCCGTCGGTGTGCAGGGCGCCGTTGGCGCGCATCCGGCGCGTGGCCTCACCGTACAAGCGCTCCGCCTCGTCCAGCCGGCCGGCCGCCATCTCCAGCGCCGCCTGCTGGACCAGGACGATGGCCGCCGGGTCGCTGAGCCGGTGGGTCTCGGCGATCTCCCGGCCGCGTTCCATGTGCCGGCGCATCGCGGGCAGGTCGCCGCGGAAAGCGGCGCTGCCGGTGGCCACGTACTCGGCGACGAACCCGTACGCCGGCAGCTCGTGCGCCGCGGCGAGCTCCGCCAGCTCGGCGGCGATTTGCTCCCGCGGGCTCTGCTCGAACTCCCACTCCGAGACCCGGCTGAGCGTGGCCAGCGCCTGCGCGAGCAGCACCGGTTCGCCGAGGGTACGGGCCAGGCGTACGGCCTCGGCGGCCGCGTCGTGCGCCGCGCCCGCGCCGTCGGCGTCGAGGGCGGAGGCGAGGGCGTCGAGGAGCCGGCAGCGGGTGGTGGGCGGCAGGTCGTCGCGGGCGAGGAGGCGGTGCAGGGCGTCGGCGGGGCGGGTGTCGGGGCTGCCGTAGTCGCGGTTCTCCCAGACGGTGGGCTCGGTCCAGGAGGTGAGCGCCTCGATGAGCAGGTCCTGGCGGTCGTACTCCTCGGCCACGTCCATCGCGCGGGCGCGGGTGGCGCGGGCGTCGGTGACGCGGCCGCCGCGGATCTGCGCGCGCAGCAGGCGGCCGAGTACGTCCACGAGGCGGGCCGGGACGTCCTCGCCGGGGAAGGCGGCGGGGTGTTCCGCCAGGCAGCGGGCGGCGCGGGCGAGCAGCCCGGCGGCGGTGTCGTGGGCGTAGCGGCGACCGGCCAGGTCGGCGGCGCGCAGCGCGTACTCCACGGCGGGGCGGGCGGTGTCGGCGGAGGGCGCCTGGAGGTAGTGGTGGGCGAGGGCGGAGACGTCGTCCGGGCGCAGCTCACGCAGGGCGGCGGCGATGCGGGTGTGCATACGGGCGCGGCGCAGCCGGGTGAGGTCGGCGTGGAGCGTGTCGCGCACGAGCGCGTGGGTGAAACGCACGCGCCCGTCGGCGGGTTCGGTGAGCAGCCCCGCCTCGACGCCCGCGTCGAGGGCGTCGAGAACGGTGTCCTCGTCGGCGTCGGCGGCCCGGATGAGGACCTCGGCGTCGGCTTCCCGCCCGGCGACGGCGAGCAGGCGGAGGACGGCGAGCGCGGGCGCCTGCAGCCGCTCGAAGCGACGCCGCAGCACGTCGCGTACGCCCTCGGGGACGTCACCGGGCACGTAGGCCCCGGCGTCGGCGACCATGCGCGCACTCTCGAGCAGAAAGAACGGATTCCCCGCAGCCCGCTCGGCGAGCGCGGCAGCCGCCTCGGCGGACACTCCGGTCACGCTCCGGACCAGCCGCACTGCGTCTTTCTGCGCAAGCCCGGCAAGCGGCAGCCGAAGCGGGGTACGACGGGCGAGCCGGGCGTGCACGGCGGTGAGATCGCCCTCGTCGGGCCGGTAGGCGGCGATGAGCAGCAGCGGGCGGTCGGTGACTTCCTCGGCGACGGCAGCGAGGAGGGCGAGGGTCTCGCTGTCGGCGCGGTGCAGATCGTCGAGCACGAGGGCGAGGGGGCGCTCGGCGGCGACGGCGGCGAGCCAGGCGCAGACGGCGCGGTGGAGGCGAAAGCGGTCGGTGGGTGGGGGG
>NZ_JAAKZV010000123.1 GCF_011044975.1 Streptomyces coryli
ACATGACACCTGAGGAGGTCGAGGCAGCCAGAAAGCCTTCGGTCGCCGAGGGGGACAAGAAGAAGTTCAAGGCGCACTTCCTCAAGCACAAGAAGCTCATCGAGGACGCGCTCGGAAAGAAGTACCAGAAGCTGAAGGAGGATGGCCCCCGCTTCCGGGAGGACATCGCCAAGGCAATCAAGGACGGCGAGTTCGAATTGGTGGGCAAGGGAACACTGAAGAAGGACGAGCCGGAAGGGTTGATCTATCGCGGCAAGGGCGTGACCGTCGTCCTGCACGAGGATGGAAGCTTCTGGACTGCCCTCGAGAGCGGCCAAGCAATGGACAAGTCCATCATTTTCACCAAGAAGGTGCCCAAGCCCAAGAAGTGACAACCCGAGCTGAAAGCACAAGGTAGGGTACGCAGAATGGGTACGCTGAAAACGGTGGAGGAAGTACTCGGTGCGTCTTCTGTCATCGATGTACTTGTCCCCGGATGGGTCGACAGAGACGATGTGGTTCCGGAGTTTCGGCCGCAACCGCAGGTGATCTGGCTGAGACTGCCCGACGGATTCCTGCGCCTGGAGGCGGTGGAGCACGCCGGGAACTTGGTAGCCCACCGAGTGACCGAGCTCTCATGGAGCGACATCCCGCTATTGGTCGCCGCCGAGGATGAGGACGACATCGGCGAGGTCTTGGTCGCCTCGTACGGAGAGCAGCTCTTCGGAGATGGAGATGGTGAGCAAGGCGCCCGTTGCGTTGAGTTGCGGGCATACGTGCGTGACGCCGACCACAGCCTCGTCTGCCTTGCCCTGGACTTCACGTATCAGCGCACAGTGTTCCTCGACCCCACGTGGACCTTCGGGATTCGCATCGGAAACGAAGCCGGTGAACAGCGATGGCTGGAAAGAGAGCGGGATGCGACTGCGATCAGCTGCGCGGTTACCCGTTTCGGAGCGGACCTCTGAATCGTTGAGTGGTGCTTGCCGAGGGCTGATCGTCCTCGACATTCACCAGGCGCTCGTCACGACGCGGAGGTTGGGCAGCCGCGGAAGCGCGGCCTCCGCCGTGGCGACGGTGAAGCTGAGCGGCTCGTCACCCGACGCTTCGACCGAGGCTCGCGTCTGCAGACCGTCCGGGGTCACCGCCCAATAAGCCGCTGGGTTGAGTCCGACCCCGGTCGAGTGGAAGACCACCGTCCGCGCGGCAGCAGCCAAAGCCGCGGCAGCCTGCGGCTCCGGAAGCGGATTGGGTACTGAGCCCCGGACGTACACGCTCACGGACAGTGCGATGTCCCCCGCCCCGAGGACCTCGCAGTCGCACAGCACAGCGGCTCCCCAGGCCCGGCTCTCCCGGCCGCTGTCCCCCACCACGACATCCACGTCGCCGGCGGGCACGCCGACAACCCGCGCCAGAGCCACCGCCAGGCCCGCGGCATCCAGCCAGTCGAGCAGCAGAAGGTCGTAGCTCAGTCCTCTCCCCTTGTCATCCACCACTGCGGCTACTCCCCTCAGGATCGGAGGGGATGACAAACAGCCCGATCACTTCGCCCATCCGCGACCTCCTCGACTCCTGCGCACGCCCAGTAGCTTCAGAAGGGTCATACCGGCGTACCGGAAAACCGATGTTGGCCCGCAGTGAAACCTCCGCCCATTGGACGGCGTCTTCTTCGAACATTCCGCGCGCGACCACACTCCCAGAGGCATAGCCTCGTCAGTCGACCAGCAGCACGAGTTTCCCGCGCACATGGCCGGCTTCGCTCACCCGGTCGGCTTCCGCGATGTCGGAGAGTGGGAAGGTCTGCGCGACCGGGAGCGAGAAGCGTCCGGCCCTGACCAAGTCGCCGATCTCGGCGAGTGCGTGGACCGCGCGGCCGGTGTCGCCACGGCTGAACCTCGCCCCGCATTCGTGCGCTCCGGTGAAGTCGGCGAGCGTGATGACGTGGTCGGCGCCGCGCCCGAGCTCGATGAGCTCGGGCAGCACGCCGCTCCCGGCAACGTCCAGAGCCAGGTCGACGCCGTCGGGGGCGAGCGCCCGAACCCGCCCAGGGAGGCCCTCGCCGTATGCGACGGACTCGGCGCCCAGCGAGCGCAGGTAGCTGTGGTTGGCGAGGCCCGCCGTGCCGATCACGCGGGCGCCGCGGGCCACGGCGAGTTGGACGGCGGTACTGCCGATGCTGCCGGAAGCTCCGTTGATGAGCACCGTGGTGTCGGCACCGACGCCGAGCTGGTCAAGTGCGCGCGTGGCTGTTTCGACAGCGGCCGGTAGGGCCGCGGCCTCGGCGAAATCCAGTGACGACGGGATCGGAGCGTCGTAGGACAGCACCGCCAGCTCGACCTGCCTCTTAGCCGAGGGTCTGCGGCAGCTCCTCATCCATCAGGCCCGCCCGCTTCTTCCAGTCGCTCGGATTGACGCCGGCAGCGCGTACAGCGACCCGGATCTGCCCGGGGCCCGGATGCGGATCGGGAAGATCCACGAGCTCAAGAACCTCGGGACCCCCGAATCGTCCGAACCAAGCTGCTTTCATCATTGATCCTGACCTCAACGGATCTGCCGTACCCAGCGTAGGTCACTGGTGTTCTAGGACATCCCGGGGATTGTTCCCACTCAATTCGGATTCGCCGGTCGGCCCGCGACACCGTCGCACAACCGGCCGATGAAGTTCTTGCACTCCGACCGCAGTCGCACTACCTGCAGGAAACCCGATAAGGCTCCGCAGTCCGACTGCGTAGTCCGTGCGGAGCACGTCATCCTTGCCCCACCTGCCCTGCTATCAGCACTCACCGACCCGCCGCACTTGTCCGGAAAATTCTTTAGATGCCCCATGAGCAACACGGCTCCTGCCGCCCCGAATGCCCGTTTCATGGCCGACCAGCGGGGAAATTGGGTCCGCCGCTGGGTCCTGGGGCCCAGGCCAAAGCGGGTGAGGTCGAGGCAGACTTCGCTTCCCGAGATGACTGCGAGTGAGCCCGAGAGGGCACGGGGGAGAGGCTGCCCGATGCTGACTGGGAATGAGCTCTGGCTACGACGCCAGCGGATGGCCGCAGACGACAGCGGCGCCGGCGCCGCGGAGTACCTGGGCACGATCGCCGTGGTGACCAGCATCGTGCTCGCGCTCCTGAACACGTCCGTCGGCGCATCCCTGCGCGATGGCCTGATGTGCCAGGTCAGCAAGCTCACTGGCGGCGAATGCGTCACTACGCAGCAGGCAGACGCACCCACCGATAAGGACCGCCAGCTCGAGCCTTCGTTCTGCGAGGCCAGCCTCGCCACGGGCACGGAGGGCGGGAGCATCGAGGGATCCTTCCTTCGATTCGGCGCCAAGGGGGGCATGGATTTCGGTTTCCAGGAATCGACTCGCATCAAGAACGAAGACAAGAACAATGACGGCAAGAAGGATAAAGAGGTCCGGTTCACCTTCACCGACAAAGGATCACTGGAAGGTAACGTCGGCCTGAAGAAACCGGGCATCTCGGTGGGTAAGTCCGCCAGGACGAAGGTCGAACTCGCCGCAGGCATCTCGGCAACGGCCGGCGACACCTGGATCTTCAACAGCGAAGACGAAGCCAAGAAGTTCCGGGATGACCTCAAGAAGCTGAATAATCTGGAGCGGATCACCAGCGTTCCCGGTGTGAACGTGGTGTCCGAGATGGGCAGTTGGATCGACGTCGGCCCAGAAGCCGAAGAGGACAAGCTGCGCGACTACCTGAAGGAGCGGATCGGCGACAAGGCCCTGTCCTCATACACGCTCGGCGGGGAGCTCAGCGGGCAGGCAGGCCTCGAGGCCGGGCCCGGTCAGGGCGACCTTGCGGAGAGCAAGCGGGATCGCAAGAAGTCTTACGACGAGCGTGAGGACGGCGACGAGTACACCGACGGCTTCAGTATCGAAGGTGGCCTCAAGGGCAAGATGGCCAATGACGTCACTTACACACGCGACCACAAGAACGGCAAGAACATCTACACCTTCCAGGGCAGCGTCGAAGGCTCTGCCGACGGCAAGGCCGAGGTCGGCATGGGAGCCGGCAAGGGCAAGGGAAAGGTGGAAGTCGGTGGTGAAGTCGGAGGCGAGATCAAGGGAGCTCGCACCGGGGCGTACACGGTCATCGAAGACGACAAGGGTAATATCACCAACATCATCATGACCCAGACCGTGGAAACGGGACGAAATGGGCACGCCAAGGGCGGGGCCAAGGTCGGGGAGAAAGACATCGGCGGCGGCAAGTACGGCAGCAAGGACCCCACGACCGACGTCGAGGTCATCACGAACTCGCTGGAGTTCAAGCCGGGCGAGCTCTCCGGCAGCGAGGCCAACAAGATCCGTGCGATGCTGCTCACCACCGGCTCCGCGCAGGGCATGAGGTACATGTTTGAGAATCCTGCCGTCACGAAGGATCCTGGCAAGGATGATCCGCTTGGCCAGCTGTTCTACCAGAAGGGCAAGACCAGTCGGAACAACTACTCCAATGTGTCCAATACCGACGAATTCAACTTGGACCTCGACATTGGCGTAGCGAGTATCGGCGGGTCCCGCACGTCGGCTTCGGATAAGCGAACGCTGGAGAAGTCGGAGTTCCTAGGAGCCCCGGAGCCCGACGGTACGCGCAGCTACCGTCCGTCGAGCTACTGTATTACGAAGTAAGTAAACGTAAGGAGTGTCCGATGAAGTCACGCCCCTCCCACCGACGTGCGCTGCTGCCAGTGGCATTGCTGGCATGCGCCGCACTGGCGGCCGGCTGCAAGGGCGGCGAATCGGACGGCGCCAAGGAGGAGTCGGCCACCCCCAAGGGATGGAAGTCCCTCAAGGGGCCCACGGTCTCCCTCGCCTACCCACCCGCCTGGAAGGCGCAGAGCAAGGAAGAGCGCGCCGAAGGTAACGACGCCTTTGCCTACAACCGTAAGAACGGGCTGTATGTGTCGTCTGTCTCTATTCAGAGCGATTTCGCGAAGGTCAGCGACGCCGATGAGGCCGCCGGAGTCGTCCGCGCCGGCGCGATGACCAGCACCACGGTCAAGGACGGCATCAAGAAGGTAAAGGTCCAGGGGGCGGAGGCGAGGCGGACCGACCTTTACTACACGTCCTCGGGGAAGAACCAGACGGCACCCAAGGGCTCACGGATGAACGGCGTGATCATCGCCGGCGTCGACTCCAAGAAGAAGATCTTCTCGGTTCGCATCGATGCCCAGCAGGGCACCTTGAGCACGCCGGATCTAAACAAGATCATCAAGAGCATCAAGGTCAAGTGAGTTCGCTGGGGCTGGCCCTCCCACGGGAGATTCCGCCCCTGCTGAGAGTGAGAGGCAGTAGGACGTGACGCACTACGGGTCCGGAGGGCAGTCCGCGTATGGAGGGACGGCGGAGCGCCCCCGCTTCGCCAACTTCATGCTGCCCTGGGGCGTCGGCCTCGTCAGCAACATCGTTCTCCAGGCCATGCTGGCGTACGTGCTGTGGGAGGTCATCGCCGGGGACGATGTGACCCGGTTCAACGGCACCGGCACGTCGCTGCTGCTCATCCAGCTTCCCTCGGCCATCTGCTTCGCGCTGGCCACCTGGCTGGCAGCCACCGTGCACCGCCCGCCCTCCCGGGACTCCGCGCTCCGCCACTGCATCGCGGCCTTCACCCCCGCCGTGCTGCTACAGCTTCTCGTGTGGGCCGGCCAGGGCAGCGACCTGACGACCGCCAGCTTCCTGGCTCAGGTGGCCGTGCTTACGGTGGGGTCCACCGTCGGCTTCCTCCTGGACCGACTCCGCACCCGATAGGCCAGACGGCAGGACTCTTCATGGACTCAATGACCATCACGATCATCGGCGGTGTCGCCCTCCTCGCAATCTTCGCGGTTGCGCAGACCCTCCCCCGCCTACGTGCGGCCCGGGCCGGCGCCACCACCGAGGCACGCTGCTTCCGGGTCACCCAGGGACGCAACGCTCGGGGCGACAAAGCGCGGGTATGGCACCAGTTCGAGTTCACGACCACCACCGGCGCCCGAGCCGAGTTCGGCATCACCCGGAACCGGCAGGTGTACGGAGAGGGGTCGCGGGTGCAGGTCATGTACGACCCGAAGAACCCGAGCAAGACCGCCTCGCTGGCCGCGAGCCGCAGCGAGATTCGTAGTGATGTGCTGCGGATGGTTCTGGTGTTGGGTGGATTCCTCGCTTTTGCACTGATGCTGCACAATTACGGCTGAGGTCTGCAGAGCATGTGTTAGCGGACTTGCGTACCGCAGAGAAACCTCAGATGCAGGTCACACCGGTCCGCGGAAAACGAGGAGGCGGTGACGCATGGCCTGGTGGGCGTTGTCGAGAAGTCGGTGATCCACGAGGTCCCTAAAAGAACCAGGAGAAAGAACTCCCCTCCCACCCGCCTGTCAACCTCGCGCCAATTCCACACTCCATCGGGCGACTTGGGGGTGGGGCGGGCTTCCGCTGGGGCTAAGCTCGCCGCGACAACCCGAAACTGACTCGGCCCCCGCAGGGACTAGCGATCCCAGGCGAGGGCCTGACCGTCCAGGAAGCAGAACCTTCCCGATGGCTGATCCGAATTCTAGCGCGCCCAAGCGCGCCTCCGCAGAGTTCCCGTCGTCCGGCGTCCACCACGTCCGGGTACCGCTCACCGAGAACTTCACTGTCCTCGCCAACAACCTGCTCCAGCGCACCGGCAGCGCTGTGACGGTGGGCGTCGCCGCGTACATCCTCTCCGTCCCCGAAGGCACGCCGATCACGATCGCGGCGCTGTGCAAGCACTTCTCGGAGGGCGAGATCCGCATCGCGCGGGCGCTGCGCGAGCTGGAAGACGAGGGGTGGCTCGAGCGCCGCTTAGAGCGGACGGCCAGCGGCCGCGTCTCGACGAGGACCTTCGCCTACAGCACGCCGGACTCAGGCCTGACACTCGAACTTACGGCGCAGCCACAGGGCGGTACGAGGCCCGCCGGCGCCCCGGCGGCCGACGCGCCGGAGCCGCCCACAACAGTGGCTGCGGCGGAGGCAACGGAGGTCAGGCCTGCCGCCGAGGACTCACCTCCGATCACAGCGCCGCGCGCGCCGGCACCTGACCCGCGCGCCTTCGACTTCCTCGGCCGACTCCACCACCACGACCACCGCCTGCGCTTCTCCGAAGCGGAGACGACAATTCTGGCGCGAGGCGTCACGGAATGGCTCGCCAGGGACGTCTCGCTCAACGAGATCGAGACCGCACTCACCGGCGACCTCCCTCGCCACCTGACCCACCGCCCCGCCCGCATCATCGCCCACCGCCTGGCCACCCTCTTGCCGCCACCGGAAACCCACGGCCCACCACGACCAGGCCCCCTCCCCTGGCAGGACTGCGGCGGCTGCGACCGCCCCTTCCGCGCGAAGGAGCCAGGCAGCTGTCGCGATTGCCGCGAACAGGCGTTTCCTCAGCTGAGTGCAGCCGCATGAGTGCCGCACCCTGCCATCACGATCACATCCGAGGTACTGTGGATGTCATGGAGTCCGCGTACGAAGACGTGCCCTTCAGTCAGCTGCTGCATCACCCCGCAGCCACCGCACAGCGTCTCGAGGGAATGCGCGGACTGCGCCTGAAACGCCGGGACGCTCAGGATCTGGCCTTGATCCGCGCTGACCAGATGGAGCAGGACGCCACTGTCGTCGATTTCACCGCCCGCCTCCTCGCTGGCCTGGTCCGGACAGGGAATCTGGACACCATCCGGCAGCTTCTGCCCGATGCGCTTCCCTGGTCGGTCTTCCTGCCCGACGAAGACGTGGAAACCATGCTCGCCGAGCTCGCCGATACCGCGCGTGGAGCGGCGGCGCTGGAGAACCTGAGCCCGATCGCACTCCTCCTGGCCCAATGGCAGCACTCAGCTGAGGTTTACGCCGACCCTGCCCTCCACGCCACAATCACACGCGAACCGGAAGGCGACCTCGGGCCTGTCACCGAACCAAGGCCCGTTACGTGAGCCCCAAACGAGGTGACCGGGCAGCACCACCACCAGTCGGAGACGAGTACGACCTCCGCTTCGCGAACACCGAGGCCGCTACCGGATGGGAACACTTGGCACGCCATGCCGATACCGGCCTTCGCCGTGCCTACGACAGGATCCGCTCTACCCCACAGGCAACAGACTCTCCGCATCGCCATCACCGACTCAGAGGAAATCTGGGAATCGCTGAGTGGAAGGGGCGGAGCATGGAGCGGTGGCAGTACGAGGTCACAGGCGGCGGCCGCATCTGGTATCTCATCGACGTCGACGAGCGCACTGTGTGGATCACGTACGCGGGCACCGGCCACCCCAAGGCAACCGACTGACTGAGGCGCCCGAGGTTTCCTGGGCAGTGCCCCACCCGGGATCTTCGGAGCAAGCCGCCCACCGTCGCCATCACGCGTCAGCCCAACCGAATGCGCTCCAGCTGGCTGCGTACCATCCCATACCTCCAGCTCTCAGACGGCTGCAGGCGATGCAGCTCGTCAAAGAAATGGATGCCGGCTTCCCGCAACGCTCCCAGCAACTCCGCCGCAGGCGCCGACGCCGTGGCATCACCGCACGAGATAACCATGTAGGTGCCGTGTCGACGGAGCGCGAGTTCGGTCGGCTGGTCCGGGAACTGCGTGCGAGCACAGTCGCGGGTTTGCACCGTAACGAGCATGCTCGCGATGTAGGCCCAGAGCTGGTCGACGAGGTCCCAGTTCTCCTCGCCCATTACAGCCTGCCCGAAGACGGTGATGCTGATATAGCCCTCGACGTAGTCCGGGTCATCGGGTGGTCCGGCAGTCTCAGCCAACGGGGCATAGCTGCCGTTCTTATTCCACAGGAAGGACACGACCTCTACCATGTCCGTCCTCTCACTCAATAATCGGGCGCAGCTCCCGCCCGCCCTCGGATGCAACCCCGCTCTGCAGCCAGTAGCAAACGTTTCCATCCGTGGGTCCCAGGGCCCAAAGTCAAGCCAAAATCCCTCGCATTACGACTGGACGATCACAAGCACAACCAGGCGGGCACATCGGATCAAGTCCGCTCCACACCACTTACGGCGATCTCCACGACTTCACCGCTGCCCAGTACCACTCGAAGGTGGCAACCTTGATGTCGTACGACCTGAGCCGCCACCCATTGGGTGGCGGCTCAGGTCTCTGTACGAACGGCGGTTGCTGGTACCCCGTCGGGCTGGCTACTGACTGCGTGGGAAGGAGATCTCCACGCGGCGGTTCTTCTTCCGGCCCTCTTCGGTGTTGTTGGAGGCGATCGGGTAGTCCTCGCTGTAGCCACGGACTTGGTACGTGATATCGGCGCCGAGCGCGTCACCCAGCTGCTTCTGCACCGCCTGGGCGCGCTGCTTGGACAGCGTCTTCCCATGGCCGTATGAGCCGAGGTTGTCGGTGAAGCCGAACACGTTGACCTTCGTGGCGTTCTGCTTCTTGATCTCCTCCGCGATGGCCTCGATCCGGCCAAGCGCCTTGCTGTTCAGCTTGGCGCTGTCCTTGGGGAAGAGGACCTCGGCCTGGAGCGCGAACTTAATCTTCTCGTTGGTGTCCTCGCGGCGTTCCTCGCCGCCTTCCGACTCAACGATCGACTTGATGTCCAGGATCTTCGACTTGTCGAGCGGGGCATCGCCGGGCAGCTTCAGGTCCGAGTCGTCCTCGTCCACTTCAGGGGCCGAGGAACCCTGTTCCTTGAAGCTCGTCGGGGCAGGTGCGGCCGTTACCGGTCCCGCGAAAGTCACTCCGGAGGCCAGGAAGCCGATGGCGAGTGCGGTCACGGCCAGGCCTTTACCCCGGGAGGGATGTGGGGTGGTCTTCACTACGAGCACCCCTCAGTCCGAGATCTTGACGGTCGTGACGCCCACGGTCGGCACATCCAGATCAACTTCGGTGGTGGAACTGGGCGGGGCGGGGAACTGGCCGTAGAACCTCGTCGACTTCTTGGGCTCAATACCGCCACCGAGAACCGAACAGAGGCAGTTGGCTTCCGTATCCCGCAGAAGGAAGTAGCGCTTCTTCTCCTTCTTATCAACGAGTGTGAGCCCAGCGACCGTTACTTCTCCTGAACTTCCGAGCTCCTCATCTTGGGTAGTCCATTCCTCCGTCGTGATCGTTTCACTACTGGAGTTCTTGAGCTTACCCTTCAGCGTGAGGAACCCGCCGCTGTCGCGCGTCAGAGAGTTGATCTCCACGGTCAGGCCTTTGTCACCCTTGATCGTGGCGATGATCTCGTCAGTCTGGGCCTGCGAGTTGGCCGAGTCGGCTCCCTTTCCACCCGACTTCTGCTCTGACGAGTTCTTCTTGTCGTCAGCAGGCTTGTCCTCGTCGCCCCCACAGCTGGAGACTCCGATCAGGACCGTGGTGGCGACAGCAAGCGCGCAAGCCCCTCGACGGAACTTCGCTGCGGTCCAGAGACTCATTGGTTGATCCTTACCCTCTCTTTTACTGTCAGTCGTCCAGGTGGACGGCGAAGAGATCCTCCGGTCCGGGAAGATCGATACCCGGCTTGTCACCGAGCTCCCAGTCCTTGTCGTCGTCGCACACCAGCTTGCCGCGCGCCTTCTTGCCCTCGCCCGTCTTCTCGAACTTGCAGCGAGGCTCAATCACGGCAGTCGCAGTTGCTTCTGCGTATTCATTCTCGGTCCCCGGAAGGAGGGACTTGCCTACCGGTTCCTTGGCTCGCACCTCAATGGTGAACCCATCTTCCGGCAATCCGAGGCGGTCGCAGCCGGCGTCACCATCACCGTCAAGGTCTACGACATTGGCACCGTTCTGGGCTGCAAAGCGCCCGGCTTCCGCGCACGCGAAGCCGACCTTGACGCCATCGCCATTGAAGAAGTCTTCCCAGAAGTCCGGGTCGAGGAGTTTCTCGCCAAGGCCCTCAAGACCGAGCTGATCACGCGCATCCTGCGCAGCAGCAAGCGCCGCGGCGTCCGCAGCGCTTTGCGCTTCGTTCCTCGAAGCAGAGGCTTGACCAACAGCAAAGTAGAGAAACGCGAGAACGAGCAGGCTCGCCACCACTGTGATGTAGATGGCGAAAGCCTGCCCGGAGTCTCGTGACCTGCGAGTCACTTCTTCTCGGTGATCTTCTTGACCTGGTCCATGATGCCGGTCCGAATCGTGGCGCCAACCTGCGTCTTCATGAGCGCCAGGATGATGATCACGGCCACCGCGATGACGCCGAGGTACTCGACCGCGCCCTGGCCCTTGTCCGCGCGGTTCTTCAGGTCCATGCGCTTGTGCAGCTTCCGCACGGCGGTCTGCGACCAGTCGGTCACGCGAATCTGGGTGTTGACCGAGGCCTTCAGCATGGTGTTGTTCATTCTCGTCCCCTCCGAGTCCGGCCGGCCATAGGTCGGCCGACACATACGTCTTTGTGTCGCTCGCCGCGCTGTCGGCCTCCCGATGGCCGGTCTCGCTGGCGACACCAGAAACGTACTGCTCGGCGGAGCCTTTTCCAGAGGGCCCCAGGGCCCAACCGCGGGCCCAAAGTGCGCTTTGGGCCCTGCAGCCCAATGCCTGGGCCCGCCTCGCCCACGGCCCATGGCAGGGCCCCGGAGCTGCCTTTGCCTCGCTTATGTGGTCAGCCATGCCTGACTGTGCCCCCTCCACTGCCGCGAGCGGTGCCAAGCCAGATGGCGATGGCTTCGCTACGGTTTGCAGCATGCAACTTCGTGAAGATCCGGTTGATGTGGTTCTTCACCGTCTTCTCGCTGATGAAGCAGGTCGCGGCGATCTGCTGGTTGCTCAGACCCGTCGCAATCAGCTCCATCACCTCAACCTCCCTCTGACTCATGCCGTACCCCTCGCGGTCGGGCAGACCTTGCGGCGCCCGCTCTACGGGTGCCTGCCATACCCTCGGTGGCTCAGACGAAGACCCTGCCACACTTGGTTGCGGTTGCGAAGGGGTTTCGAGCGATGTGGTCGAACCCTGTCCCAGTCCATCCGGCAGGAGAGCGGGCCCAGAGCGGGCATCATGCCTGAAGTGCGCAAGGAGCGCATTTGCTGCTGTGGGCGTGAAACGGGACCGGCCCTGCTTGATATCACCCACTGCAGCGACGAGTTCATCCGCGGTGAACTCACCATGGACGAGGTAGCCCTCGGCCCCCCTGCGTAGCGCCTCCTGCACGATCTCGCTCTCGCGGGAGTAGGTCAGCATCATCACGGGCGCGACCTGCACTAGGTGCGGCAATGCGGACAAACCGTCGACGCCGGGCATGCGGACGTCCAGCAGGATGACGTCCGGCTGGTGCTCGACCGCCGCCGTGTACGCCTCGCGGCCATCGGCTGCCTCGGCTACGACGTCGATGTCATACCGGCCGTTCAGAAGCGCGGTTAGCCCCGCCCGCACCACGGGGTTGTCGTCAGCGACGACGACGCGCAATGCCGCGGGGGTGGCGGGGGGGTCGAGTTCCGGGAACGCGCCTGCTCGCTGCGGGTAGGTCGGTGGGGGGCCGTCACTGGGCATGGTGCGTCCTCCTCTCAGCGGATTGTGGGTAGGTGGGGACTGCGGTTGCGCTGTGCGGTGCGTATGCCATGGGTGGCCAGCTGGTCACCGCGGCAACAGGGAGATCGAGTCGGACTTCCGTTCCGGTGCTGGCCCGGCCCTTGCCGATCCTGATGCGGGCACCGATGCTGGCTGCCCGTTCCACCATGCCAACCAGGCCGAAGTGGCCGGCCTTTCGCAGCTGTTCCATGTCCACGTCGCGTGGCAGGCCCTTGCCGTTGTCGATGACGCTGACCCGGAGCATGTCGCCGACGATTCCGGCGCTGACCGAGACGGCGTCTGCCTCGGCATGACGTGCGGAGTTCTCCATTGACTCGGAGACGATCGTGAGCAATTGGCGTGCCACCGGGTAGGGAATGGTCGGCACGGTCGTGCTGCTCCCGGCCGTGCTGGCCGATGCCAGTGGGCGCATGTCCGCGCTAAGCTTGTGGCGGCGGTCGAAGTCGGCGACCCGTGCCTCAAGCTCCTCCATGAGCTGGACACCGCCCTCCGAGTCCGTCTGCCTCCGGAGGTCTGCGAGGATCTCACGGGACTCGGCCGCGGCCTTGCGAGCGGAACGGGAAACCAAAGCCGCCTGGCCTTTCAGTACCTCGGGTTCGAGCCTGTCCGCGGAGGCCACGAGGCCATCTGCCGCCAGTGCCACGCCGTGGAGGGTCTTCGCGACGGAGTCGTGCATCTCCCGGGCAAGTCGGTTCCTTTCGGCCTCCACGGCGGATCCGACGGCGAGGCGCGCACGAGCCTCGGTAAGTGCCTGACTGGCTGCACCGATGCGCAGCACCAGGTTGCGCAATGCCACACCCACGGCGCCTGTTATCAGGCAGAGGCCCGGGAAGGTGATCTGGTCGGAAGACGTGGACGCCAGGTCTGTTGTGGACGCGTACACGATGACGAACAGCAGCCCCTGCAGCACGGCGAACGCGGCAGCGCCCCGCCATCCGTACACCACGCCCGCCAAGAGGGGGGTACAGATCGCCACGTAGGCGAGCGTTGATCCAGGGGTCGCGGTGATGAGCAGCAAGCCGCTCAGCATCATGTCGCCAGCAAGGACGGCCGGATGCCGCAGTAGGAAGGGTCCAAACCGCTCCCAGTCACGGAAGAGCGCGTACGAGATCATGATGGTTGCAAGAACCGCGGCGGCCACCAACCAGGTCGGGAAACCGGGTGCGGCGCCCTCCAGCGCCATAGGGGCAGCGAGCACGATCATCGCCAGCCTGAACACGAAGATCTGCCTGCAGAGCGCCTGCATGGCGTTTGCCTGCAGTTGCACGCCCTGGGGCGACTCGACTGCCGGGACCGCCTGGGCATCGTCGGCCGCGACGGCCCAGGCCGCACTTCGCGCAGGTTCGTGCTGCGCCGACCGACGTGGTGTCATCGCGAGCTCCTTACTCTCCCGTGACGGCGCCGAAGTCCATTTCGGACCCCAGCAGCAGACCGGCCATAAGCAAGATCAGGGTGCCGGGCAGCATGAACGTCGTGACGATCAGCGTGGCCTTCGGGACCGCCTTGGCCGCCTTCCTCCGTGCGTTCTGCGCGTCCGTACGACGCATGTCCGTGGCGATGGCGATCAGGGTGTCGACGATGGGTGCACCCAACTCCTCGCCCTGCTGCAGCGCCGTGACGAACATCGCCACCTGCTCCGAGTCATTGCGCTTGCGCAACTCGTCGAAGGCCTGGCGCCGGCTGACGCCCATCTCCATCTGCCGGAGAGCAATCCGGATTTCGTCCGCCCACGGGCCGGTGTACTTCACCGACACCCGCTCGAGTCCCTGCCGGAACCCGAGACCGGACGAGACCACGACGGCGAGGACGTCCAGGAAATCCGGCAGAGTGCGCTCGATGTCCTCTTTGCGCTTCTTGATCGCAGCCCACAGGCCGACCTCAACCCAGAACAGCGCGAAGGCCACGAGGAGGAGTGCGATGAGGAGTTCACCCTCGGTAGCCATGACAAAGGCAGCGAGGCCGCCGAAGATTCCGTAGGTGGCTCGGCGCGCGGCATAGCGGTCGACGGTTAGCCCACCGGGGTTTCCCGCACGGTCGATTTGGCGGCGCTTCTTGTCCACCCGCTTGGCACCCATCAGCCGCAGCACCAGCGGAGCGAAGCGCATGCCGATCCGGTCGATGACCGATCCCATGGCCGTTGTGCGCGTCGAGCCGATTTCGAAGGCGACCGCCAGGTCGGAAGGCACCTTGGCCTCGGCCCGGTAAGTGCGGACCCCCTTGAAAACCCCGAGGACACCCAGGCCCATGGCGAAGGCGAGCAGAAAACCCATGGCCGACCCCTCAGACGTCGATCTTGCAGATGCGGCGGATGATGATGAACCCGATGGCGTAAAGGGCGATGGCGGCAATCGCCGCCGCCTGGCCGGCGAACGAGCCCGTCATCTTGTCGAGTGTCCCGGCCTGGATGCTGTTGAGCATGATCAGCACGCCGAGGCCGATACTCGGAACCGCGTAGGCCGTGACGTTGGCTTGCGACAACATCGTCCGCACCTCACGACGCGTTTCCTTCCGCTCCTCCAGCGTCTCCGTGAGGTTCCGCAGCGATTCGACGACCGTGCCACCTGCCTTGTTCGACAACACCAGCGTGCTGACCAGAACCGTCAGCTCCCGAGAGGGCAGGCGCTCTGCCAGTTCGCCCAGGGCATCGTCAATGGAGTGGCCCAGTGCCAGCTTGTCGGCGACAACGCCCAACTCATCACCGGCCGGGGCCTCCATTTCGTCGGCCGCCATACTCAGCGCCGTACGGAGAGCCAGTCCCGCGCGCGTGGCATTGGCAAGCACTCGCGAAAGCTCGGGAAGTTGCGCGATGAAGCGCTCAATCCGCTTCTGCCGCTGCCAGCTCAGGTAGGCGAACGCGCCCCACAGGGCGACGAGGCCGAAGATCGGGCCGAAGAAAGACGCAAGTACCGATGAGGCAACGAGCCACAGGCCGACGACGCCAGCCACCATGTAGACGAAGAACTCACCAACCGTGAGGTCCATGCCGGTCGCGGCGATCCTCATCTCCAGCTTCTTGCCGAAGTTCGTACGCTTCAGCCGGCGGTCGACGCCGCGGAAGTTGCGCCGACGCCCCTTTCCAAGGTCGATCTCCCCGGTCTGGGCAAGCCGGTCGATCAGAGCTTGCCGATCGGCCTTTCCCGCCGAGAAGCTGTGTACGCCGACCACGGCCGTCAGGCCGCACAGCAGCGTGAGGCCGATGGTCAGCAGTGCAAGATTGGTCATGGCTCTACTTGGCCTCTCGAGTGGCGAGCTGGTCGTCGTACTGCGCGACACCGAAAGCGGGCGGGATGGGCTCGCTGGCCATGTACAGCCGGTCGGCCACCCGCCGCGGCAGCGGGAAGTGCTCGAACTTGCCGCGAACGATGCGGTCCTGGTCCATTGGCTGCACCGCGTAGCCGGACATCGAGGCGATCTTGTAGTCCGCGCGGCCGTGCGAGTCCAGGAACGCCATCTCCGTGATCTTTCGCGAACCGTCACCGAAGCGCGTGAGCTGCACGATGCAGTCAATGGCGCTGTTGATCTGGTCGTGCAGCGCCTCGAAGGGGATTTCCACCTCGGACATCGACGCCAGAGTCTGCATTCGCATCAACGCGTCCTCGGCGCTGTTGGCGTGGACCGTGGCGAGGGAGCCGTCGTGACCGGTGGACATGGCCTGAAGCATGTCCAAGGTCTCGCCTCCTCGGACCTCACCGACGATGATGCGGTCGGGGCGCATACGCAGGGAGTTGCGCACCAGGTCGCGGATCGTGATCTGACCCTTGCCCTCGACGTTCGGGGGGCGCGACTCGAGGGTGATGACGTGGCTCTGCTGGAGCCGGAGTTCAGCCGAGTCCTCGATAGTCACGATGCGCTCGCCGTCCGGGATCAGTCCGGAGAGGGCGTTGAGCAGCGTGGTCTTTCCAGAGCCCGTGGCGCCGGAGACGATGATGTTGAACTTTGCCCGCACCATGGAAGCCAGCAGCAGCAGCATCTGCTCGTCGAGGGAGCCGAGGCCGATCATCTCCTGCAGGGAGTATGAGCGCGGGAATCGCCGGATCGTGAGGATGGCGCCGGTCAGCGAGAGCGGCGGGATGATGACGTTGACGCGCTCGCCGGAGGGAAGGCGGGCGTCCACCATCGGATTCGACTCGTCCACGCGGCGGTTGACTGTAGACACGATGCGCTCGATCGTCTGCATGAGCTGCTCGTTGGAGGCGAAGCGCACCGGAACCTGCTCGACTCGGCCGGAGCGCTCAATGTAGACGTGGTCGGGGCCGTTGACCATGATCTCCGTGATGGAGGCGTCCTCCAGCAGCGGCTCCAGCACACCGAGGCCGAGCACCTCGTCGACCACCCGGCGGATGAGCAGCGAGCGCTCATGGGTCGACATGACCGGGCCCTCGCGACTGATGATGTGCCCGAGGACCCGTTCGAGACGGGCGCGGCGCTCGGTGGTCGCGAGCGAGGACATCTCCGCGAGGTCGATCTCTTCGAGCAGCTTCACACGGTAGACACCGACGAGGTGGGATTCCTCTTGCTGCACATTGTTCTGCTCGGGAGCGTTGAGGCGCGACCTCAGGCTCATGTCCGTAACTCCTCAGATGGTGATGCTGGTACTGCGTGGCCGTTGGCGGAGGGGCGTCAGTCGCGGGGCATGGTGACGCTCTTGTTGGCCGTACCGAAGTCGTCGACGCCCGGGATGATGGAGGGAATGGTGACCTGCGCCGTGGCAGTCACCTCCTTCGCGTTGGCGCCGCTGTAGCGGATGTCGAAGTTGGCTTTGCCGTCGTCGGCGAGCCCTCCACTCATCGCGTCAAGACCTGCTATGCGACCCGCCTCTATCCCATCGGTGCTGGCCACCCGGGCGGCCGCACGCGCACCGGTCCCCGCCTGGGACGCGGTGTACGCAACGATGCCCAGTTGGACTCCGGCGATGGCCACGAGAAGCAGGATGGGAAGGAAGCCCAGATACTCGATGGCCACCTGGCCTCTGTCCCGGCGTCGTTCGCTCCGTCGCATGGGTCAGCCCTCCTGCGCCGCACCGGCCGAGCCGGTGATCGTGAACGGGAAGTCGATCAGACCGGGAGCGAGGACCGGCACCTTCAGGTGCACTTTGACCTTCCATAGGTTCCCGGCGGACTCGGGATACGGCACCTCGGCGGGGCCTGCCCAGGCCTTCGGCAAGTCCTCGATCGCGGCCGTGCGGGCGGCTTCCTGCCGGGACTCGTACCACTCAGCGGTGGCAGCCGCGCGGGCCGCCTCGTCGGCGGAATTGCCGGCCAGGATGAAGGTGTAACCGACCAGAACCAACTGCCAGAGAACGACGAGGGTCACGAGAATGATCGGGACCATGCCCGCGAACTCGATGATCACCTGGCCACGATCGGCCTTGAGCTTCTCTCTAACATTCCAACGCCTCGGCTTACCAAGCCTCATCATCCCTCCCCAGTCGGCCGTGCCGCCTGCCCTGATGTGCCGTTCTCCACAGCCTTCTCGTTCACGTCGTCGCCCCCGCGCCGACGCTTGAACGAGATCGAGCCACGGTCGTTCTTCGCCTTGCCGCCCTTGCCCTTGGCGCCCTTGACCCCCTCCGGGGTGCCGACCAGGCCGAGTTCGCCGGCCAGGCCCCAGAGCGCCTGCTTCACCGCACTCTTCGGGTCGAGGTCCTGCAGGCGGCCGGCGTCCACCGAGGGCTGCAGCTCCTTGAAGCCGGCAGGCACCACCGATCGCGTCATACGGGTGCCGATGACTCGCTGGATGACCGGGGGCTGGATTTCGGTCTGACGGTTGTAGCGGTTGATCACCGTCACGACCTCCGGCGGCTTGCGGACCTGTAGCCGCTCCCACATGCGCACCATGCGCTTGGCTGCGCGCACGGACACCACGTCCGGCGTCGTCAGCAGCAACGAGATTTCTGCCATTTCGATGGCAGCTGCATTCGCCGAGCTCATCTGGTTGCCGGTGTCAATGATGACGACCTCATAGCGAGCGCGCAGGGCGCTGACCGTCTGCCGGGCGACGCGGTCGGAGACATCCTCCGCTCGCTCGCCCTCGCTCGGCGCCAGCAGTAGGCCGAGGCCCGTGGGATGCGTGAACACCGCCTCGGAGAGCACGCGGGACGAGATGTCGCTGATACCGGCGAGATCCGCTATCGATCTGCGGAATTTCACGTCCAGATACGAGCCCACATCGCCGGACTGGAGATCCATGTCGACCAGCGCCACGGAACGCCCAGCCGCACGCGCCGCGAGAGCAAGCTGAACAGCAGTCACGGTCGTGCCCACGCCGCCCTTGGCGCCGGTGACTGTGACCACGGTGCCGCCGGGTCCGACGAACACCTCGGCACTGGAGCCGAGATGACGTCGCACGCCCTGCGACCACTGCGCGACCGCCTGCACCCGGGCCGCCAACTCGTCGTAAGAGAGCGGCAGTCCGATCAGTCCGCGGGCGCCGGAGTCCATCGCCGCGGAGAAGAGTCCCTGGCTTGCGTTGCTCGTGACGAGAATGACCCCGCAAGCTGGGAAACGAAGCGCGACCTCCCTGACGAGCTCGAGCGCCGGTACGGGGCCGATGCGCTCGTGGATCAGCACTACTTCGGGCAGCTCTTCGAGGGACTCTCCGGCGAGCCGGGCGAGAGTGTCGATGAGCGCGGTCGAGTCCGCCACCGGAGCTGCCGGTTCGGCCTCAGGGAGCTGATTGAGCAGCGTATTAATGGCCCGGGCGGCGTCGGCGTCGCCGACAGCCGGGAGGATACGCGTAACCATCCGTTACCTCACTGGTCCTGTTCGAGCATGTACGTGCGCTCACGCTCGGGGATGGTGGAGTCGCTGCCGGGGGCAACGAGCGCAAGCCGGACGTGCTGGGCGAAGGACTCTGCGTAGGCGACGCGCTGGGCGTCGGTGGTGTCGAGGGCGAAGGTGATCGGCACGCCTTCGCCGCCGTCCTCGGTGGAACCGCTGTCGCGGTCCTCTCCCTTCTTCGGCTCCAGCGGGGTCAGCTGGCCGACGTCGATGACGCGGGCGTTGTTCACGAGAACCTTGGAGACCGAGCGCTGCACGGCGCCACCTTCACCACCTTCGCCGGCGAAAGTGGCGTAGATGTTGACCGTCGCGCCTGGGTTGATCTTTCCGGCAACACCCGTCTCGGCGTCGATCATGATCGCGATTTCCTGCTGGCCGGCCTTGAGCTCAGGACGCGCGGCGAGCATGTCGCCCTGTAGCAGCGACCCCTTCCGCAGCTGGGTAAGCGCGATCTTCCCGTTGAGGTCCTTGAGGTCCCTGACAGCCGTCTTGGAAAGCCAGCGCTTGGGCATCGAGACCTTCTCGACCATCGTTTGGTCAATGGCCTTGTACGGTGCCACATCGGACTTCAGCCGGTATGCCGAGACCTCCGGCCCCACCTTCGACTCGGCATCGCTGATCACTGACAGGACGCCTACGAAAGCGCCGAATGCGAGCAGCACTGAGAGCAGGAGGACGATTATGCCGCGGCGCTGGCGTGAGTTCATGAGCTGGGTTACCTCGTGTGATCAGGGACGACGTTGCTGCGGATTCGTGGAGCGGTAGGCACGTACTGTGCAAGGGAACTCAGTTGAGGCCCCAGTTACATGACGGCGTCAGACGGAGAACGGTTCTCCGGCGGCGCTGCCGGTGCGGAACAGAGCACACATCGATCGCCGATGACCTCCAGACCGCACCAGTGGCACTTCACCCGGGCCACGTGGTTGACCATCTGATACAAGGACCTGCCGGCCGGGATGTAAGCGGCGAACTCCACCAGTTTGGACGTTCCCCACCACACCGGGGAGTCCTTCGGCAGCACAGCCTGCTCGACATCCTGCACCTGCCATGCGGGGGCCAGATGCCGGGTCGCCCAGTCGTTCTTGAGCTGGCCGGGCGCCACCGCGAGATGCGTCAGGTATTCGGGGTTGGGCAGCTGGTCAACGCTGCCGAGCCGGATCAGCTTCGGATCCGGATTGGCCAGGGCGGCGTACTGCTTGCCCGGAGCCCAGGACTTCACGTGCGCCTTGATCGACACCGGTACGCGGTCGAGCTTGGCCACGGTGCCCAGTACGGCGCCGGCGTAGATATAACGCTGCAGCAGCCGTACGGCGGACGCGATGACTCCAGGACCGAGGTCATAGGCGGACAGCTGGCGCAGTTGTCGCACGAGCACCGCGACGCCGAGCGGTGGCAATCCGACTTCCACCGGGACGATGCGGTCGCTCTCGAGGATCGAGCGGATGGTGTGGAGGCGCTGCGCGGAAGCCGTGGTCTCCGTGGAGGAATGGATGGCGAGGAGGTATCCGTGCTGCTCTACGAGCGCGGTGACCTCGGCCAGGCCGGCTTCCAGCGACTGCTGCTCCAGCTGCAGCACGACGGGATCCCGGGTGTACTGGTCCCGCGGCGGCAGCACCAGCTCTCGACTGGTGACAGCAATAGCAATCGTCACGTGTCTTCTCCCCGTATACGGCTGGGCGGCGCCTTACGGACACCGCCGCCCCAGGCGACCTTATCCATGGCTTACGGGTGGAGAGAACCACGGATTCCACCGACCGGACAGCGCATAATGCGCACACGAGGATGAATTGGACATCTCGCCGGGTGAAACTTTGGTGACGTCAGGCTCGTTGCCCCTTAAGAGTGGGCATTCGCTGCGCTCCGTGACAGTGGTCACAGGGGCGCGCGGGAGAATTTCCCGGATTACGGCATTGACGGGGAATTGACGAGATTGACCGTCATATCCCGCCCTGAGGGTTACCCCATCAATTGAGAATGACGAACGGGTACTTACTCACCCGCGGCCGTCAGCTTCTTGATCTGCGTGTCGATCAAACCCTCGGGGAATGCCGTCTTCTTCGGGTTGAAGGGGTTGTAGGTGAGGAACATCGCGATCGTCGAGCCGGAGCGGGCGAAGGCGAAGAGCATCGGCATCTCGCTGCTCTGCCCCTCGGCCACCTCCTCGCCATCCGCGATGTCACCGACCATGGCGTACCCGATCGCCTGGTCCGTGCCCTTCGGCGCGGGCTTGGTATCGACACTGGTGAAGCTCTGCTGGTCTTCCTTCTTCTCACCCGTCGCCTCGAAGCCGTCGGAGCAGGTGCCGGCCGCGGCTTCCAGCTCGTCCATGGCCGCCTTCGCCTTAGCCTCTTCCGCGTACGACGACAGCGCGACCTGGCTACCGAGCCCCTCTTCGAGCCGATCGGCCTTCGAACCCGTCACGGCACGGCGTTCGGTCTCGTCCGCGCCGGACGGCGCCACATCATTGAGGACGTCAATCAGCGGCTGACACTCGGTACCCGAGGCGCGCATACCGCCGGAGAGGTCGATGTCGCCCGGGCCCGGCTTCATGACGGAGTAGCCCTTCAGCGAGCCGACCATGTCGGCCTTCGCCACGATGCGCTCGGTGAGCTCCGCCGGCGACAACTGCTTGCTGCCGCCCGCGCCCTGGCCACTCTCGTCGTCCGCGGCAGGAGTCTTCGACGCCTTGTCCTGCCCCGTGGCCGACGCCTTGTCGCCGCTCTCCGGGCCCTTACCACCGTCGGAGTCCGACCCGCAGCCGGCCACCGACACGGTCAGAGCCACCAGCGTGATGGATGCGACAGCTCCACGACGAACGGCCGACAGACGCACGAACACCACTCCTGAGTTTTGGCGAAGCTACCCGTGCATCATGCCTTGCCTCCCGGCACCGACGCATGGGCCCACGGGCCCAATGGCGCGGGCCCGCAGCCTGCGGCTTCCATCCGGCGACCGCGCCCCGCTCACTGTCCGCCGGAGGGCCGGCCCTCGAGATCCCTGATGTTCTGCAGCAAGTTTGTGGCCACGTCACGGGCGTTCTCACGGAAGAAGCCGGTGCGCAGGTAGAAGTCCTGTTCCGATGGCGGGAAATAGCACTCCCAGGAGAAGAGCACGGAGAACAGGATGTGCAGCTCCTCCAGCGAGAACACTGCCTCGTCCGCGTCGACGATGCGCTGCCACAGCTCCTCGAGCTTTGCCTTTTCCACGCCGGTGGCGACGCGGGTGACGAGGTCGCTCTCCTCCCGCGAGGTCATGTACTCGAGCGCCGAGAGGAAGAGTTGCCGCTGTTGCGGCCGGAAGCGAATAGCGAACCCGCTACCCGATGCCGAGACTCGAAGAATCGCCCTCACTAGTTCCTCTTGTACCTTTCCTCGTTGCCGTAGAACTTGTCCCGGGGGTATTTGTAGGCGTGGATGTTATATCCGTTATCCACGATCAGGACGCCCTTGGCGTCATCATAGGCGACGGACGAGCCCTGCTGGGTGTCCTTGTGTGTCGCCTTCCCCTTCCACTTGTTCAGGTACTCGGCGATCTTGTTCGGGTCCTGGCCGATGCCGGGAAGGTCGTGGTCGGCGGCGCCGGGCTTGCCCTCGCGGATGCGGTTCACCTGGTAATCCGTACCGTCAGCGACCTCGGTTCCGTACTTCTTGTCGAGTTCGTCGAACTTCTTGTCCGTGAGCCGGTTGTCCGGGCCGATTC
>NZ_JAAKZV010000124.1 GCF_011044975.1 Streptomyces coryli
CTCGGGGTCGGGGCGGCGGGGCTGGTGCGGCTGCTCGATGTCGATCGGGTGCTGATCGGCGGTCGTACGGTGCTGGGCGCGCCGGAGACGTATCTGGCGGGCGTACGGGACGAGCTCGCCGGGGGCGGTGAAGCGGCCGGGTGCGAGCTGGCGCCGCGGGGCGGGCGGCTGGTCGCCGAGGGGGCCGCGGAGCTGGCGCTGGCGGCGCTGTTCGGGCGCGGGCCGGCGATTTAGCAGCTCAGGCGGTCTGCGGAGCAGCCCACCATCGGAAAACCTGGGTATTGGGCCGAACGGGCGGAAAGACGGCGCTTCTTGGGCGATCAATGCCGTGGCGCCGCCCTTCGCCCTCTGCGACGTGCCAGTGTCGCCACCATGCGCCCCCGCTGTGCCATCGCCGTCTCCGCCGCCGCCGCGGCCGCGCTCTCCAGCGCGCCGGCGCCGGCGGCAGCGATGGCCGCGGAGACCGCCGCCGCCCCGCGCTGCGGCACCTCCCCCGGCCGCGACTTCCCCGTCAAGGCCCGCCTCACCGGCATGGATACGCGCTTCGCCGCCGGCGACCCGGCCCGCGCCGGAGTCCTCCACCTCCGCAACGCCACCGACTCGCCCTGCCTGGCGGTGCACCCCGTGGCGGTGCTGACGGACCGCTCCGGGCGGCTCACTCCTTCCGACATCCGGCTGCGCTTCTACGACGGCGGCCGGTGGCGGGCGATCCCCTTCCGTAAGACCGAACGAGCCGAGAACGTCGGCGTCTTCGATGCCGCGGGCCCCGGGCTGCGGATCGCCGCGGGCGAGACGCTCGATGTGCCGGTGCGGCTCGGCTTCGCCGGGGACACGCCGGCGGGCGAGGTGAAGGCGAGCGTCACGACCGTCGCGCGGCGCGGGTCCGACGGCGACTGGGTGGGGCAGTCGCGGGAGGTCGAACTCACGGTCCGGAAGCCGGGACAGGCGTCGGGGCCGGGGGCGCGGGGGAAGGAAGAACGTGCGGAGCGTGGGGCCGCGAGCGCCACGCCCGGCTCCGGTGGCGGCTCGACGCCGGGGCACGACACGGAAGAAGCGCCCGGGGGCGGGATCTCCCGGACGCCGTCAGAACTCGCAGACTCGGGCTGGGGCGACATGCTCCGGCCCGCCGGCACCGTCGGCGCCTTCCTCCTCGGCGGCGGTGCATTGGTGGTGGGATCTCGGCGCCTCCGTAGGCGCTGAACCAGCCGTTCCCACCGCGCCCGATGATGCGGCATCCGTGCTGCTGCTCTCCAGCAGCGCGGATGCCGCTCTCGCGGCCAACGCCGGACGGGCTGCAGCACGCCCAGGTCGACCGGGTGAGAATGATGCGCGTGACCACACATCTCGACCCCGCCGCTCCCGTGCACGCCGGTATCCCCGAGCACGGGCGCGTTCCCAAGTACTACGCCGTGAAGGCGGAACTCGCCGTCCTCATCGACGGGATGGCCGAGGGCCAGGCCGTTCCCGCCGAGCGGGACATCGCCGCCGAGTACGCGGTCTCCCGGGACACCGTCCGGCAGGCGCTCCGGGATCTCGTCCTGGAGGGGCGGCTGCGCCGGCAGGGGCGGGGGACGGTGGTGGCCGGGCCCAAGCTGGAGCAGCCGCTGGCGCTGGCCAGTTATACGGAGGGGGTGCGGCGGCAGGGGCGTACGCCCGGGCGGACGCTGATCGCGCTCGAGCGGATCGCGTGTCCGCCGCGGCTGGCCGCGGATCTGGATATCCCGGGCGCGGAGCCGGTGTGGCACATGGAGCGGGTGCTGCTCGCCGATGACGAGCGGGTGGGTCTTGAGTCCACGTATGTCGCCGTGGACCGGATGCCGCGGCTGGACGAGGACTTCGATCCGGATTCGTCTTTTTACGGGTATCTGCACGACCGTCTCGGCATCGGTTTCGGGGATGCCGACGAGCGGCTGGAGACCGTGCTCGCGACGCCGCGGGAGGCGCTGCTCGTCGGGACGCCGCCGGGGCTGCCGATGCTGCTCATCCACCGGTGGTCGCGGGATACGGAGGGGCGGCCGCTGGAGCGGGTGCGGTCGCTTTACCGGGGGGATCGGTTCAGCTTCACCGCGAAGCTGCAAGGGCGGGGGTAGGAAACCGTCACCAAGGCGGTCGAGTTGGCCCGTTTTCATCACGGAAAGATAACGGGTCCAGACCAGTCTTGCCGCTCTGTTAACCCGCACGTCGCCATGTGTCCCTGATCCGGCCACCGGGCGCCCGGATCGTCTGGGGCATGCGAGTCATAGTCGTAGGAGCCGGCGTGGTGGGCACCATGCACGCCTGGCAGGCCATCGAACGAGGCCACGAGGTCGTGCAGATCGAGCGGGAGGCGGCGGCGCGCGGCGCCTCCGTGCGTAACTTCGGTCTGGTCTGGGTCAGCGGGCGGTCGGGCGGCGTCGAGCTGGACAGCGCGCTGCGGGCCCGGGAGCTGTGGGAGGAGATCGGCGACCGGGTTCCGGACCTCGGGTTCCGGCCCTGCGGCTCCCTCACCGCGCTGACGGACGAGGACGAGCTGAGCGTCGCCAGGAGCGCGCTGCGGCTGGCCGACGCCGGGGCGCGGGGCTTCAAGCTGCTGAGCGCCGACGAGGCGCGGGAGGTCAATCCGGCGCTGCGCGGCGAGGCGCTGCGGGGGGCCCTGTGGTGCGAGCGGGACGCCGTCGTCGAGACCAGGACCGCGCAGCGGGTGCTGCAGGCCAAGCTGCGGGAGAACCCGCGGTACCGGCTGCTCACCGGGCGCGAGGTGCGCGAGATCGTGGGCGAGAAGGCCGTACGGGACGACCACGGGGACATCCACCAGGGCGATGTCGTCATGGTGTGCACCGGGGCCTGGCTGGGCGGGCTGGTGCGGGAGCTGGCGCCCGAGCTGCCGGTACGGCGGGTGCGGCTGCAGATGATGCAGACCGATCCGCTGGACGAGCCGCTGACCACGGCGGTCGCCGACGGTGACAGCTTCCGGTACTACCCGGCGTACGACGAGAGCCCGCTGGGGCCGCAGCCGGCCGTGGCCGCCGAGCACAAGATGCAGCTGCTGATGGTGCAGCACGCCGGCGGGCTGACCATCGGCGACACCCACGAGTACGCGGCGCCCTTCAACTTCGACGTCGTCGAGGACCCGTACGAGCACCTGGCCGCGGTCGCCGAGAAGATCCTCGGCCGGCCGCTGCCGAAGATCCGGCGGCGCTGGGCGGGCGTGTACGCCCAGTGCACCGACAGCACCGCGCTCGTCCACCGCGAGCAGGTGCGCGACGGAGTGTGGCTGGTGACCGGGCCCGGTGGGCGCGGCATGACCTGCTCTCCCGAGATAGCCGAGACCACCGCGAACGAGCTGGGTTGGTGACACCCCTCATGACCTCTCCTACTCCCGACATCAAGCTGGTCGTGCTCGACATGGCCGGCACCACCGTCGCCGACGGCGGCCTGGTCGAGCGGGCCTTCTCGGCGGCGGCCGAGCGGCTCGGCGTGCGGCCGGGCAGCGACGATCACGCGAAGAAGCTGCAGTACGTCCGCGACACCATGGGCGAGTCGAAGATCACCGTCTTCCGGGCCCTGTTCGGCGACGAGGAGCTCGCGCAGCGGGCCAACGCCGCCTTCGAGACCGCTTACGGCGAGCTGGTGGGCGGCGGCGCGATCGCCCCGATTCCCGGCGCCCGGGAGGCCGTTGAGCAGCTGCGCGCCGCCGGGCTGACCGTGGTGCTCAGCACCGGCTTCGCCCGGGTCACGCAGGACGCCATCCTGGACGCGCTCGGCTGGCAGCAGCTGGCCGACCTGACGCTGTGTCCTGCGGATGCCGGGCGCGGCCGCCCGTATCCGGACATGGTGCTGGCCGCGCTGCTGCGGACCGGCGCGGCGGACGACGTCCGCGAGATCGCGGTGGCCGGCGACACGGCGTACGACATGCTCACCGGGCTGCGCGCCGGGGCGAGCGTGCGGGCCGGGGTGCTGACCGGGGCGCATGGTGCGGATGCGCTGCGGGCGGCCGGGGCCACGCGGGTGCTCGGCTCGGTGGCGGAGCTGCCGGGGCTGCTGCTCGCCGGCCGGGCGAGGGCCGAGGCATGAGCGCGCCGGCCATGACCGCGGCGGCGCCCGCCGCCGGGACACGCGCCAGCGGCATCCGCTTCGAGGGTGTGTCGGTCGCGTACGGCGACACCGTCGTCCTCGACTCCCTCGACCTGACCGTCGAGCCGGGCGAGGTCATGGCGCTGCTCGGGCCCTCGGGCTCGGGGAAGACCACCGCGCTGCGGGCGGTCGCCGGGTTCGTGACGCCGGCGTCCGGGCGGGTGTTCATCGGCGACCGCGATGTCACCGGCCTGCCGCCGTACAAGCGGGGCGTCGGGATGGTGGTGCAGCAGTACGCGCTCTTCCCGCACATGAAGGTCGAGGACAATGTCGCCTTCGGGCTGAAGGCGCAGAAGGCGCCGCGCGGTGAGATCGGCGGCCGGGTCGCCGAGGCGCTGCGGATGACGGGCATGGACGCGTATGCCGGGCGGTATCCGCGGGAGTTGTCGGGCGGCCAGCAGCAGCGCGTCGCGATCGCGCGGGCGCTGGCGATCCAGCCGGATGTGCTGCTGCTCGACGAGCCGCTGTCGGCGCTGGACGCGCAGCTGCGTGCCGGGATGCTGGCGGAGCTGGCGCGGCTGCACCGGGAGCTGCCGGACCTGTCGATCCTGTACGTGACCCACGACCAGGTCGAGGCGCTCACGCTGGCCGACCGGATCGCGGTGATGGACAAGGCGCGGCTGCGGGACTGCGGGACGCCGCAGGAGCTGTACCGGCGGCCGGCCACGGAGTTCACGGCGTCGTTCGTGGGCAACGCGAATCTGCTGCGGGTCGCCGTGGCGGACGGGGCGGCGTCGCTGGACGGGACGCGGCTGGAGGTCAGCGGCGACGTCACCGGCACCGAGGGCACCTTGTGCGTACGACCGCATCTGGTCGGGCTCGGCGACGGGCCGAACGCGCTGCGGGGGGCCGTGACCGGCCTGCAGTGGCGCGGGTCTTCGCACCGGGTGACGGTGGCCGTGGCCGGCCAGGAGGTCACGGCGGAGGTGCGGGAGCTGCGCACGCCGCCGGGGCTGGGGGACGAGGTCACGGTGCACTTCGCGGCCGAGGACGCGCATCTGCTGCCGCAGGGGGGTGCTCTTCGTGGCTGACGCCACCACCACCGAGCCCCGGCTGCGGCAACCCCGCGACACAGCAACGGGCGGTTCGTGGGCGGGCAAGATGCCAGGCGCGAAGCGCCGGGGCCGGGGCCGGACGCAAGCCTGGCTCTGGGCGCTCCCACCCGTCGCCGTCCTCGCCCTCGTTTTCCTCTACCCCCTCGCCCTGGTGATCCAGCAGAGCTTCACCACCGACATGGGTGAGACCTCCGCCGAGCCGTACTCCGAGGTCTTCGCCTCGCAGGCCTTCCGCGATGCCCTCGGGACCACCGTCTGGCTGGCCGTCGGCTCGACCATCGGCTGTCTGGTCCTCGGCTTCGTACTCGCGACCATCGTCGCCTTCGTGCCCTTCCCCGGCAGCCGCGCCGTCGCGAAGTTCATCGACGTCTTCCTCTCCTTCCCGTCCTTCCTGATCACCCTCGCCCTGCTCTTCATCTACGGCACCGTGGGCATGGCCAACGGGATCTGGACCGACGCGACCGGCGCCTCCGCCGGCCCCATCGACTTCCTGACCACCCCCTGGGGCGTCCTCCTCGCCGAGGTCACCTTCTTCACGCCCTTCGTGATGCGCCCCCTCCTCGCCGCCTTCTCCCAACTGGACACCGCCCAGCTGGAGGTGGCGTCCTCCCTCGGCGCCCGGCCGCTGCGCATCATCCGGCAGATCATCCTGCCCGAGGCGCTGCCCGCCCTGGGCGCCGGCGGCGCGCTGGTGCTGGTCATGACGCTGAACGAGTTCGGCATCGTGCTCTTCACCGGCGCCAAGGACGTAACGACCCTGCCGATGCTCGTCTACTCCAAGGCGATCCTCGAGTCCGACTACACCGCCGCCTGCGTCGTCGCGGTCGTCAACATCGCGATCTCCGTGGGCCTTTACTCCCTGTACCGGGTGGTGAGCCGCCGTGCTGGTGCATAGCCGCAAGGGCCGCTGGTCGGCCTGGGCGATCTTCCTCGCCCTCTTCCTGCCGCTCTTCGCGCTGCCGCTCCTGGTCATCGCGGTCGCGTCCTTCTCCACCAACTGGTCGGGCGCCTTCCCCTCCGGCTTCACCAGCGGCCATTACGAGAAGGCGATCCGCGGCGCCTCGCTGCAGGCGCTCACCACCAGCCTGCTCACCGCCGCCGCCGCGAGCGTGCTCGCGCTGGCCGCGGGCGGCTGGGCGGCGCTGGCGGCGCACTCGCTGCGCAGCAGGGGACGGCGGGTGCTCGACGCGCTGTTCATGCTGCCGGTCGCCGTACCCTCCGTCGTCGTCGGCCTCGCGGTCCTGGTCGCCTTCAGCAAGCCGCCGATGCTGCTCAACGGCACCCGGTGGATCGTGATCATCGCGCACACGATCCTGGTCACCGCCTTCGCCTACCAGTCGGTCTCGGCCGCGGTGAAGCGCCTCGACCCGGCGTACGAGCAGGCCGCCGCGTCGCTCGGCGCCCGCCCGGCGTATGTGCTGTGGAAGGTGAAGCTGCCGCTGCTGCTGCCGTCGCTGAATGCCGCCGCAGGCCTCTGCTTCGCCCTCTCCATGGGCGAGCTCAGCGCCACGATCATGCTCTATCCGCCCGACTGGCTGCCGCTGCCGGTCTCGATCTACACGGCCACCGACCGGGGCTCGCTCTTCACCGGCTCCGCGCTCGCGGTGGTCCTGATGGGCACGACGCTGCTGGTGCTGCTCGGCCTGTCGCGTATCCGCACCAAAGCCACTTATCGCTGACCTGATCCCGAAGGAATCACCCCTCATGCGAAAGCAGATACTCATCGCCACCGGCCTCGTCGCCGCCCTGGGCCTCACCGCCTCCGCCTGCAGCGGCTCGTCCGCCGCGGGCGACCCCAAGTCCGTCACCGTGTACAGCGCCGACGGGCTCAAGGGCGAGGCCGGCGACGGCTGGTACGACAAGGTCTTCAAGGACTTCGAGAAGAAGACCGGCATCAAGGTCAAGTACGTGGAGGGCGGCTCCGGCGAGATGGTGCAGCGCGCCGTCCGGGAGAAGTCCAACACCCAGGCCGATGTCCTCGTCACCCTCCCGCCGTTCATCCAGCAGGCGGACGCCAAGGGCCTGATCGAGAAATACGAGCCCAAGGACGCCGCCAAGGTGGACGCCGACAGCAAGGACCCGGACGGCAAGTGGGTCTCCATCGTCAACAACTACTTCGGCTTCATCTACAACAAGAAGGAGCTGAAGCAGGCCCCGAAGACCTGGGACGAGCTGCTCGACGCCAAGTACAAGGGCAAGCTGCAGTACTCGACCCCGGGTGTCGCCGGCGACGGCACCGCGATGGTCATCAAGGCCATGCACGACATGGGCGGCAAGGACGCGGCCATGGAGTACTTCAAGAAGCTGCAGCCGAACAACGTCGGCCCGTCGTCCTCGACTTCGAAGCTCGCCCCCAAGACGGACAAGGGCGAGCTGCTGGTCGCCAACGGCGATGTGCAGATGAACTTCGCCCAGTCCAAGGACATGCCGAACCTCGGCATCTGGTTCCCCCAGGGCAAGGGCGGCAAGCCGACCAGCTTCGCTCTCCCGTACGCGGCGGGCCTGGTCAAGGGCGCTCCGCAGTCGAAGAACGGCAAGAAGCTGCTCGACTTCATGCTGAGCGAGAAGGCGCAGGCAGAGGTCAGCTCGGTCGGCGGCGGCTTCTCGTCCCGTACGGACGTCAAGGCCACCGACGACAACGCCCAGGCGCTCGCCGGCACGATGAAGGGCGTCGAGATCTTCCAGCCCGACTGGGCGGACATCTCGGAGAACCTCGACTCCTACATCGACTCCTGGAAGGAAGCGACGGGCAGCTGAGCGCCCTGGCCGCCGGCTACTTGAGCGCCGCCCGCGCGATCCGCTCCGCCACTGGGTTCATCGACTCGCCCTTCGCATCGGTCGAGTTGACGGAATACACCAGGGTGCGGGAGAGGTCTCGCGTGGCGGCGACCATCGCTGTGTAGCCGTAGCGGGCGCCGGACTTGAGCCAGTAGACCTTGCCGCCGTGCTCGAAGCGCTGCAGGCCGGCGCTGTAGGAGGCGCCGTCGATGCCCTTCGGCACGGTGAACATCTCCTGGAGCTGCGGCCCGGGCACGATCCGGCCCCGGAAGAGCGCTCCCAGCAGCCGCTCCAGGTCCGCGGTCGTGGAGATCATGTCGCCCGCGGCCCAGCGGTCGGCCTGGTTCCACTCGGTGACGTCGACCATTTTCGTGGTCCCGTCGGGCCGGGACACCGCCTGGTAGCCGCTGTTGTGCGGGCCGTGGATGCGCGGGTCGGTGCCGGGGAACGAGGTGTGCCGCATGCCCGCGGGGCGCAGCACGAGGCGGGTCGCCTGGCGCGCGTAGGAGTCGCCGGTGACCTTCTCGACGAGCATCCCGAGCACCGTGTAGTTGATGTTCAGGTAGTGCTGTCGGGCGCCCGGGGCGAACTCAGGGCCCTTGGCCACGGCTCCGGCCACGACGTCCTTGGGAGTGAGGGTGTCGTAGCGATGCGCGTACACCTCCTCGAAGGTCTCCCCGAGGCCGGCGCCCGCCGGGATGCCGCTGGTGTGGTTGAGCAGCTGCCGTACGGTGATCGGCGCGAAGTCCGCGGACAGCAGCCCCGGCAGATAGCGCTGCACCGTCGCGTCCAGGTCCACCTTCCCCTCGGCCGCGAGCCGGAGCACGAGCGCCGCGGTCACCACCTTGGTCGTCGACCCGGCCCTGAAGCGCGCCTTCGGATCGGCATCCCGCCCACTCACCAGATCGTGCACACCCGCACTGCCACGCCAGCTGCCATCACTCCCGCCCACCCGCACCAGCGCCGCCGTCGCTTCGGCATCCGGCAGCCCGGCGAGCGCCGCCCGCAGCGCAGCGGCATCCGGCCCTGCCGAGGTGGTACGCGCGGACGCGGGAGCGTCGGCGAACGCCGGGGCGGCCAGCGGGACGGCGGTGAGGCCGAGCACGAGGGCGGCGGCGACGGCTATCGAGGTACGGGCGGGCATCGGGGCTCCAGGGGTGTCGGTGGCCGAGTGGATCTCGGTCTCGACACATCCTGGGACGGCGGACGTTGGCCCGGAACGTCGCCAAGGTGGAGCCGCCACCCTGGGATTGCGCGGGTCAGCCCCTAGGGGCCCGGCGTCAGACCAGGTCGACGAGGTTCGCGATCGAGTCGACGACCTTCGTCGGGCGGAACGGGTAGCGGTCGATGTCGGACTTGGTCGTCAGGCCCGTAAGGACGAGGAAGGTCTCCATGCCGGCCTCCAGGCCGGCCAGCACGTCCGTGTCCATGCGGTCGCCGATCATGGCGGAGGACTCCGAGTGGGCGCCGATCACGTTCAGGCCGGTGCGCATCATGAGCGGGTTCGGCTTGCCGACGAAGTACGGCTCCTTGCCCGTGGCCTTCGTGATCAGGGCGGCGACCGAGCCGGTCGCGGGCAGCGCGCCCTCCGGCGAGGGGCCGGTGTTGTCGGGGTTGGTGGCGATGAAGCGGGCGCCGTCGTTGATCAGGCGGATCGCCTTGGTGAGGGCCTCGAAGGAGTACGTGCGGGTCTCCCCCAGGATCACGAAGTCGGGGGACACATCGGTGAGCACATAGCCGGCGTCGTGCAGCGCCGTGGTCAGCCCGGCCTCGCCGATGACGTACGCCGTGCCGCCCGGGTGCTGGTTGTCCAGGAACTTCGCGGTCGCCAGGGCCGAGGTCCAGATGTTCTCCACCGGCACCTCGAGGCCGATGCGGTTCAGGCGGGCGTGCAGGTCGCGGGCCGTATAGATGGAATTGTTCGTCAGGACCAGGAAGGGCTTGCCCGAATCGCGCAGCTTCTTGATGAATTCATCCGCCCCCGGCACCGGCACCCCTTCGTGCATCAGCACGCCGTCCATGTCGGTCAGCCAGGACTCGATGGGCTTGCGCTCTGTCATGGGCGGGGGCTCCTGCCGTCATACACGGGACCTGTGGGACGCGACCATGCTAAGCGCGTCCCCCGGGAGGGCGCCCCTCGGCCGTACTCGCCCGCCCGGGTGCGGAGCGACCCGTTCGGAGCAGCGGAAGCCGGGCTGCGGGTGCGGCGGGCGGGCAGCCGTGAATGGCTTGGATGCATGCGCCGCGCCCATGCGTTCTTCCTCGCCCTGCTGCCGCTCGGGTTGACCACCGCCTGCGTCAGCGCGTACGCGGCCGGATACGTCACGGTGATGCCGTATTCCGCCGAGCCCGGGGACGAGGTGGAGGTCAGCACCTACGCCTGCCGCGGGGAGCGGGCCTTCGGGTACTCCGACGCCTTTGTCGCGCCGGTGCGGCTCGAGGCCGATCACACGGTGCGGGAGCTGCAGGGGACCGCGCGGATCCGGGAGGGGATCCAGCCGCGCGAGTACCGGGTGCGGGTGCGCTGTGACGACGACGAGACGGTGGCGCTGGGGACCGTGGACGTACGCGATCCGTGGAAGCGCGGACACCACGGCGACAAGTGGAAGCGCCACGGCGGCTACGAGCGGCCGCACTCCCCCGTGCACGCGGGCGGCGGCGGCACCGCCGAGGTGACCACGGCGCAGAGCCCGGCCGAGCGGTTCAAGGACGCGCTGCCGGTGGCCGGGGCGGGCGTCGCGGCGCTGACCCTCGCCGGGGTCGCGCTGCACCGGCGGCGCAAGGCGGCCACCGCAGAGACCACCGCCGAGACCGGCGCCGGGAGCCGCCGTGGCCGCTGACCGCATCAGGACCCGGACGATCTCCGCCGCCGCCTGGGGCGTGCTGCTGCTGTGCCTGTGGCTGTGGAGCCGCGGGCTCGGCGAGGACGCGCAGGACAACGCCGGCGCGCAGAACGCCTTCACCGCCGCCCAGGTCCTCCAGGGCCCGGCGCCGAAGGCGGCAAAGCCGCTCAATCCCGCCGGGCCGCAGGGCGTGGAGGTGAAGTCGATCGGCGTGCAGGCCGTCGTCTCCAAGCGCGGCCTGGACAAGAGCGGCGCCGTCGACCCGCCGCCGTTCGGCAGCGCCAACGAGGTCGGCTGGTACCAGGGCGGCGCCACCCCGGGCGCGGCCGGCGCCGCAATCATGGTCGGGCACGTCGACACCCGCTCCAAGCCCGCGGTCTTCTACCGGCTGCACGACATCCGCCCCGGCGAGAAGATCCGGGTGAACCGGGCGGACGGCACCGCGGCCGTCTTCACCGTCGAGCGGGTGGAGACCTTCGACAAGGAGAGCTTCAACGCCGACCGGGTCTACGGGCCGCACAAGAAGGGCCGCGCCGAGCTCCGGCTGATCACCTGCGGCGGCGAATACCAGCCGCTGGAGAAGGCCTACACCGGGAACCTGGTCGTCTCCGCGTATCTCACCGGCACCTCGCCGTAGATATCGAACTCGACATCCAGCCGGACCAGCCGCAGCGTCCGCAGCAGCCGCGGGCAGTCGCAGAGCAGACAGACCCGGCCGCCGCGGGCCCGCGCCCGGCGCTGGGCGCGCAGCAGCGGCGACAGCCCGGTGCAGTCGGCGAAGGTGACCTCGCGCAGGTCGACCAGCAGCTCGGAACCGGGGGCGGACGTGAGTGCGTCCAATTCGGTACCGATGCGGTCGCAAGTGGCGGCGTCGAGCTCACCGCTGAGCGCGACGACGGCGCGGTTTCCGGTCATCATGTGTCTTCGTGGTCGGCTCGGTGGGTCGGCTCGGTGATCGGCTCGCTGTGCTCGGTCGGATACGGGGCGGGGCAACCCGTCGATCGTAGGGCGCCGCGCCGACGGGTGTGACACTTCACGGAAGTGCTTGACACACGGGGGGACTTAGCGCTACGGGCGCACCCGCGCTGACCTGGGAAGGCCGCGTCGGGCGCCCGCCGGAGTATGCCAGCATGGGGGTACCGCAATGTCGTCCAAGGGGGAGTGGATGTACGGCAAGTACGCCAGCCGTACGGCTCTGACCGCCGTGTCCGTGGTGCTGTCGCTGGGCGTGATGACAGCGTGCTCGGACTCCGGTGAGCCGGACCAGCCCGATGAAGGCGGAGGGATCAAGAGCCGGTCGAACGCGCCGTACTGGGTCAATCCGCAGGGAAACGCGGCCAAGCAGGTCGCCGCGTACCGCAAAGACAACAAGGACAGCCAGGCGAAGCTCATCGAGCGCATCGCCGGGCAGCCGGTCGCGGAATGGATCGGCACCGAGGACCCGCAGGGCGAGACCCGCGGCTTCACCGAGGCCGCGAAGAAGAAGGGGCGCGGCGCGCTGCTCGTCCTGTACAACATCCCGCACCGCGACTGCGGCCAGTACTCCAAGGGCGGCGCCGCGGACGGCAATGCCTACCGGGGCTGGCTGGACGGCGTGCTGAAGGGCATCGGCAAGCGCGAGGCCACGGTCATCGTGGAGCCGGACTCCCTCCCCCACCTGCTGCAGGAGGGCTGCACCCCGCAGCAGTTCCACGAGGAGCGGTACGCGCTGCTCAAGGAGGCCGTGGGCAAGCTCAAGGCGCTGCCGAACACCAAGGTCTATCTGGACGCGGGCAACCCCGGCTTCACCCAGGACCCGGGCGCGCTGGTGGAGCCGCTGAAGCGGGCCGGGATCGACCAGGCCGACGGCTTCTCGCTGAACGTGTCGAACTTCGTCACAACGGAGGACAACACGGCGTACGGCAAGAAGCTCTCCGCCATGGTGGGCAACAAGCCGTTCGTCATCGACACCAGCCGCAACGGCAACGGCCCGCCCGGCGGCGAGGGCGAGGACGCGTGGTGCAATCCGCGCGGCCGCGCGCTCGGTGAGCCGCCGACCACGAAGACCGGCGACGACCTCGTCGACGCCTACCTGTGGGTCAAGCGCCCGGGTGAGTCGGACGGCACCTGCCACGGCGGCCCGAAGGCCGGCGAGTGGTGGCCGGAGTACGCGCTGGAGCTCGCGAAGAACGCGAAGAAGTAAGCGGCACAGAGGCAAAGGCCCGCCCCTCCGAGGGGGCGGGCCTTTCCGCGTTACGGGCCTGGCGCCTACGGCGTCGGCAGGAGTCCCTGCCCCGTCGCCGGCGCCTGCACGTCCTCGGCCGCCGCCGACTTCGGTACGTACAGCCACACCGCCTCGGACGGCGTGCCCTTCTTGTCGACGACGTTGAGCATGTACCAGCCGGGGGTGAGCAGCGACGGGTCCTTGGGCAGCGTGATCGTGATGCCGTCCTGGGTCCGCTTGAAGTCCACCGCGATCGACCGCTGCTCGACGTCCGTCACGTGCGTGAACGCGCCCGGGCGCAGCAGCCGCACCTTCTCGATCTTCGACGGATTCGACGTCTTGTACGTGGCCGAACCGCCCAGCTGCACCCGGTCCTTGGCGCCCGCCGAGCTGATCGTCGGCCGCTTGCCGTGGAACATGTACGGCGGCCGGTAGATGTCGATCTGCTGCTCGAACTTGCCCGGCTTGGTGTTCGCCTTGTCGCTGTAGAGCGAGTCGGAGCCGAAGGTCATCACCCGGCCGTCGGGCAGCAGCAGCCCGCCGGAGTGGTAGTTGCGGCCTACCAGCGGGTCCGCGGCCGGCTTGGCGGTGTTGGCCTTCGGGTCGTAGATCTCCGACTTGAGCACGTTGCTGTCGCTGCGGCCGCGGTAGTCGCCGGAGCCGTTGGTGGTCAGCACCGTGTCGTCGGGGAGGATGACGCTGCTCGGGTAGCGCGCCTTCTCGTACAGCGGCGGGCCGTCGGTGAAGCGCGGCTTGTCGGCCTTGAGGTCGACCAGGCGGCGGTCCGCGGTGGCCTTCTCCGACTCGCCGACGCCGCCGCCGCCGAGCACCATGTACTTCTGGTTCTGCGCGGGCGGCAGCAGCACGGACATCGACGTCTCCAGGGCGTCGCTGTCCGTCATGCCGGGGATCTTGCTGAACTTGTTGCTCTTCAGGTCCCACAGGCCGGGCACCCGGCCCTTGTCGGCGGGGCCGTAGCCGGCGTTGGAGCCGGAGTAGAAGATCTTGTTCTGGCCGGCCAGGAAGAGCGCCGGGTAGGTCGGGAAGAAGCGCGTCTTCGGCAGGTACTTCCAGCTCTTGGTGGCCGGGTTGTAGATCTCGTTCTTGCCCGGGACGACCTGGCCGATCTCATCGAGCCCGGAGACCGACAGCACCTTGCCGTCCTGCAGCGAGGTCAGCGTCGGGTACCAGCGGGCCTCGTTCATCGGGTCGACCCGGATGTAGCGCTCGGCCTTGGGGTCGAACTCGAAGGAGTCCTTGATCCCCTGGAAGTCCTTCTTGTCGAAGGACAGCTTCTGCGCGATGCCGTACGTGTTGCGGGCGTCGGCGCCGGCGAGGCCGGAGATCTTGTAGTTGTCCTCGGTGCCGGTCTCGTACTTCTGGCCGCGCTTGAGCGCCTCGACGTAGACGCGTCCGGTGGAGGCGGTGACGGTGACCTTGCCGGTGGCCGGGTTCACCTTCTTCTTGGCCCGGGGGATGTTGAGGCTCTCGTGCGCCTCGAAGGTCTTGCCGTTCTTCTTGCCGGTGAAGCGGGTGCCCGCCTTCAGCGTGATCGGCTTGTCGGGGTTCTCGTTGTGGACGATCATCAGGCCGCCGGCCTTCTTCACGTCGCCCTTGAGCTTCTCGTAGCGCTGAGTGCCGCCGGCGACCAGCAGCTTGCCGTCGGGCAGCTGGGTGTGGCCGGCGCAGAACAGGTCCACGGGCGTCTTGATGTTCTTGAAGGTGTTCTTCGCCGGGTCCCACAGGACGGTACGGAAGGTCTTCGCGTCGAAGTTCTTCGCGTTGTTGCCGGAGCCGGCGACGAGCAGCACCTTGCCGGTGTGCAGCAGGGCGGCGTGGATCGTATTGATCTTGTACTGCTCGGGAACGTCGACGGCCTCCCAGTGGCCGTTGTCCGCCTTGTACTCGGGGCGGTTGATGTTCCACGTGTGGTACTTGTCCGTGCCGAAGCGATAGAGCCACGGCGCGTTCACGGCGCCCACCACTATGATCACCGCCGCACCGACCGCGAGGCGGCGGGTGCGGCGGCTGGGACCCTTGATCGTGCGGGTCATTACTCAGTTCCCCCAGAGACTTGCAGGGCGGCTTTTCTCTTCTTTTTGTCGTTGCGCACCGTGTAGCGCCAGCCGATGATCGGCGCCGCGGTGATCAGCAGGGCCAGCGCGGCCCACGTGAGCATCGCCGGGTGGTCGTGCCCCAGATAGAACGACCCGAAGAGCGAGCTCGCGAAGATCAGAATGAAGAACAGATGCACCCGGAACGTGCCGAAGAGCGTGTCCGGGCTCGACGAATCGCCCTTGGGCGTGACCACGAACTTCGACTTCCGGCGCAGCACGGCGTCCATCAGCGAGCGCGCGTAGATCGGCGCCGAGAGCGCGGACATCAGCATGCCGGCGAGGCCGCCGGAGCCCTCCGGCTCGTGCGGCGAGACGTTGTGCCGCCGGTTCCAGATGTAGAGGCCGATCTGCAGCGCCGAGGCGTTGCCGTAGAGCATCAGCCACACGACGGGGTCGATGTTCACACCCGAGGCGCCCATGCCCAGGAAGAGGGCGCAGGACAGCGCGGCGAGAATCCAGTTCAGCGCCGAGATCGGGTAGAAGATGATCATCATCGTGTAGTTGAACAGCTTCCCGAAGGGCAGCGTGAACGGCGCCTTCCAGAACTGCTTGAGGATCGTCTCGTACGTGCCCCGGGACCAGCGCAGCTGCTGGGTGAAGAAGTCGGTCCAGGAGTTCGGGCCCTCGCCGACGGCGAGCACGTCCGGGGTGTAGACCGACTTCCACTTCTTGCCGGTGGCGTGGTTCTTGGCGCGGTGCATCTCGAAGCCGGTGGCCATGTCCTCCGTAATGGAGTCATAGAGGCCGCCGATCTGCTTCAGCGCCTTGATGCGTACGGCGTTGGAGGTGCCGACGAACATCGGCGCCCCGTAGGCGTTCCCCGCGCGCTGGATCAGCGCGTGGAAGAGGAACTGCTGCGACTCGGCCGCCTTGGTGACGAACGTGTCGTAGTTGCCGTAGACCTGCGGGCCGATGACGAAGCCCACGTCCGGGTCGCGGAAGAAGCCGAGCATCCGCTCCAGGTAGTTCGGCAGCGGCACGTGGTCGGTGTCGACGGACGCGAAGTAGTCGTAGTCGTCGCCGTGCGCCTGCAGCCAGGCGTTGTAGTTGCCGTGCTTGGTCTTGGCGCGGTGCGGGCCCTTCTTCTGGTTCCACGCGGCGACGCCCTTGCGGGAGAAGTGGTGCACGCCGAGCCGCGCGCACACCTCTTTGACCGCCGGGTCGTCGCCCTCGTCGAGGAGCCAGACGTGCAGCAGGCCGCGGTGGCGGATGCGCACAGCGGCCTCGAGGGTCTTCGTCACCATCTCGAGGGGCTCTTTGCCCGGCACGAAGGAGGTGAGGAAGGCGACGCGGGTGCCGGTCTCGGGGACGACCGGGACCGGGTCCCGGGCGACGAGGGTGGCATGCGCGTTGGAGGTGACGTTGAGCGTACGGAAGAGCTCGATCAGGCCGATCGCCACCAGCATGACGATGTCGAGCTTGACGACGAGATCGGAGACGCCGGCGTCGCGCTCGGTCCAGTGCGTCGGCTGCAGCAGCCAGACCAGCAGGCCGAGCGAGACCAGCGGCGCGGCGCCGAGCAGCAGCGCGGCGCGCACCCGGTGGGGCTCGTCCGCGAGCAGGCTGCGGTAGCGCACCTTGTACGGCTGATGCGGGTCCGGCTGGGTCAGCGGTCCCGCGAGTCTGCTGTAGTGCTCATAGTCGTAGCGGGGCGGTGGCCCCTTCTTGCGTCGGCGCGGGCCACGGTGCGAGGGTCCGCTGCGCGCGCCGGGCACACGCAGGCGCGTCGTTGTGGCCGGGTCATAGGGCCGGGCGCCAGTAGGCGTGGTCATCTTCCTTCCCCCCGCACGCTCCCACGTGCCTCAGGTCTCCGCACCCGCCACGGAAGGTTCCCTTCGACCACACGCGGGCACGGCTGTTGCGTCCACTCACCCTTATCGACTCCAGGCGGCGGCTGTCGGTTGCATAGATTCCCAGCCCGGATAGCTCTGATTCCGTGATCGCCGACACTCGATCTACCGACTGTTCAGCGTCACTGACACCCCGTCATGATCGCAATCAGATCACCCGAGCGAAGGATCAACCGAACATACGCCTACTGGGCGGGTTTTCGCCATGGCGGGAACCCGCCCGGGCAGGGGGTGCCGCTGAGGCAGAAGTTGTTCGAACATCCTGTGCATGACATCGACAACTCGGCCGGTTTCCCTGGTCGTTGCTGCCGCGTCCGCGCTCGCGCTCGGCGGCGGGCTGCTGTCCCCCGCGGGCGCCGCGGCGGCGGACGCAGGGGCGGTATCCGGCAAGTCAGGAAAGATCCCCGAGCGTACGGTGACGCTCATCACCGGAGATGTGGTGCACTTCACGGATCTCCCGGGCGATCAGGACGTGGTCACCGTGGACCGGCCGGCGGGCGCGACCGGCGGGGTGCACGTCCAGAGCGACGGCGAGCGCACCTACGTGATCCCGCAGGAGGCGGAGCGGCTGCTGGCCCAGGACCGCCTCGACCGGCGGCTGTTCGATGTCACGACGCTCGTGAAGATGGGGTACGACGACGCCCGCTCGGGGTCGGTCCCGGTGATCGCGAGCGCGGGGCGCACTGCAGCGAAGACCCGCGCGGCGGCGCCCGCCGCGCCCCGGGGCAGCAAGGCGGTCCGTACGCTGCAGTCGATCTCGGCCACCGCGCTGAAGGTCGACAAGGACCGCGGGCGGGACTTCTTCAAGGACCTCGAGGGCATCGGGAAGGTCTGGCTCGACGGCCGGGTCAAGGCGAACCTCAAGGAGTCGGTGCCGCAGATCGGCGCCCCGCAGGCCTGGGCGAAGGGGTACGACGGCAAGGGCGCCAAGGTCGCCGTCCTCGACACCGGCGTGGACGCCACGCACCCGGACCTCAAGGACCGTATCGCCGGGTCCAAGTCCTTCGTCCCCGGCGAGGAGGTCACCGACAAGCACGGTCACGGCACGCACGTCGCCTCGACCGTCGGCGGTACGGGGGCCGCGTCCGACGGCGCGTACAAGGGCGTCGCGCCGCAGGCCGACCTGCTGATCGGCAAGGTGCTCGACGACAGCGGCTATGGCGAGGACTCCTCGATCATCGAGGCGATGGAGTGGGCGAAGGCGGACGGCGCCGACGTGGTCTCCATGAGCCTCGGCAGCCAGCAGCCCGACGACGGCAACGACCCGATGGCGCAGGCGGTGAACTCCCTCTCCGCGAACGGCGGCCCGCTCTACGTCATCGCGGCCGGCAACTCCGGCGGCGAGGGCACCGTCTCCGCGCCCGGCTCCGCCGCGTCCGCGCTCACCGTGGCCGCGGTCGACAAGTCCGACGGCCGCGCCGGCTTCTCCAGCCAGGGCCCGCTCTTCGGCTCGTACGGACTCAAGCCGGACGTCGCCGCCCCCGGCGTGGCCATCACCGCGGCCGCCTCGCAGGCGCAGCCGAACCCGCCGGGGATGTACGAGCCGATGGACGGCACCTCGATGGCCACCCCGCACGTCGCAGGGGCCGCCGCGATCCTCAAGCAGCGGCACCCGGACTGGGACGGGCAGCGGATCAAGGACGCGCTGCTGTCGTCGTCCAAGGCGCTCGCGGATGACGACCCGTACTCGATGGGCGCGGGCCGGGTGGACGTCGCCGCGGCCGTGGACGCCGCCGTCACCGCGACCGGCTCGGTGGACGCCGGCGTCTTCAAGTGGCCGCACGAGAGCGGCGAGACGGCCGAGCGGACCATCACGTACCGCAATGACGGGACGGCGGCCGCTCAGCTGAAGCTGGCCGCCGGCTCCTCCGCGGCGAAGCTGTCCGCCGACACCGTGACCGTCCCGGCGGGCGGCACCGCCGAGGTGAAGGTGGCGCTCGACCCGGCCGCCATGGAGGTCGGCAGCCACACCTCCGGGCTGGTGACCGCGACCGGCGCCGACGGCAAGGCCGTCGCGCACACCGCGTACGGACTCTTCAAGGAGGACGAGCGGTACGACACGACGCTGAAGCTCACCGACCGCGCGGGCAAGCCCGCCTCCGGCCGGGTCGCGCTGATGCGCGAGGGCAACCAGGGCCCCGACCTCATCCAGGTGGACGGCGGCAGCGAGACGCTCCGGCTGCCGGCGGGCGACTACCTCGCCTACTGGTGGCCCGACGTCCCCGGCTCCCGCCCGGATTCGCTCGCCGCCGGCCTGGTGATCGACCCGGAGGTGTCGGTACGCGCCGACACCGTCATCGGCCTGGACGCCCGCAAGCTGCGCAAGGTCTCCGCCGAGGTCGACCGCCCGGTCACCGACCGGCAGCGCAATGTCGACTTCAACCGGGTCTTCGGCGACGGCAGTGAGTGGCGGGACATGTTCCAGCTGCCGGTCACGTACGACGAGATCTGGGTGACGCCGACCGAGAAGCCCGAGCGCGGCAGCTTCGACCAGCTGACCCGCTGGCGGTACGCGGAGCCGAACCTGCGCGTCACCGCGGGCGGCCGCGACATCCCCGTGCTCCAGCAGATCGGCGGCGCCAGCCGCGACGGCCGCGGCACGCCGCGCACCGTCTACGCGGGCAAGGGCGCCGCCGCCGACTACGAGGGCCTCGACGCCAAGGGCAAGGCCGTGCTCGTACGGCGCAGCGACGACGTCGAGCCGCTGGCCCGCGCCGAGGCGGCCGTCAAGGCGGGTGCCGCGCTGCTCATCGTGATCGGGGACGAGCGCGGCCGGCTCAGCGAGTGGTACGAGAAGGACGACGGCAGCAGCCAGCCGATCCCGGTGGTGACAGTGATGCGGGAGGCCGGGGACCGGCTGGTTGCGGGCGCGGGACAGCCGCTGAGCGTCACCGAGAAGCGCTGGTCGGAGTACGTATACGACTTGGTCGACCAGCATCAGGGCGCGATCCCCGACCGGCTCTCCTACCGCCCGGACCACGACGACCTGGCCCGTATCGACGCCCGCTACTACGGGACGAAGGAAGCCCCCGGCGCCGGATTCCGCTACAACATCCCGGCCTGGGGCCCGGGCATCGGCTTCAAGGAGCGGGAGTGGTACCCCGGCACCCGGACGGAGTACGTCACGCCGAAGGTCAATGGCGCGGGCTTCTGGTACGAGAACCACGCCTATGACATCGGCGGCGGTCAGGACGACTGGGAGCAGCGGTCGGGCGAGGAGGAGTACGCGGCGGACCGGCGCTACTCGCGCCACTGGTTCGAGCCGATCGTCCAGCCGCGCTTCGGCGACGGCTATGAGAGCACCGTCATCGACCGGTCGGGCGTGCAGGTGAACGTCCCCATGTGGTCGGACTCCGGGGCCGGTCACTCCGGCGCGATGGGGGCCGACGAGTACGACACCGGCGACATCGCGCTCTACCAGGGCGACAGCCTGGTGAAGCGGATGAACGGCCGCGCCCTCTGGGCCGACCTGCCGCAGGAGACCAAGCCGTACCGGGTGGTGGCCCAGTCAGGCCGGGACGCGAAGACCTGGGGCACCTCGACCAAGGTGCGCACCGAGTTCGGCTTCGTCTACGAGCCGCTGCCCGAGGGTGTCTTCCAGAAGGATCTGCGGCTGCTGAACCCGCGGCTGCAGCTCCCCACCACCGGCCTCGACGGCCGGGTCCCGGCCGGCTCGCGGCCCGAACTCACCTTCGCCGCCGCCACCCAGGACTGGATGCCGGACCGGGTGACGGCGACCGAGGGGCAGGTCTCGGCGTCGTACGACGGCGGCAAGACCTGGCACGAGCTGGCGCTGCGGCCGGCGGGCGCGGGCACCTGGAAGACCCGCCTCGACGTGCCGGACACCTCCGGCGGCAGCGTGTCGCTGCGGCTGTCGGCGAAGGCGCCCGGGGGCTACACGGTCGCGCAGGAGATCAAGGACGCCGTGCTGGTGCGGTAGCCGCTGAACCGGACCCGGCGGTCCAGGTGCTTCAGCCCTGGACCGCCAGGTCCTTCAGCAGCTTGGCGACGTGCCCCGTCGCCTTGACGTTGTAGAGCGCCCGCTCGACCTTGCCCTGCTCGTCGACGACGACGGTCGAACGGATGACACCCGTCACCGTCTTGCCGTACAGCTTCTTCTCGCCGAAGGCGCCGTACTCCTCGAGGACCTTCTTCTCCGGGTCGCCGACCAGCGTGACCTTCAGCGACTCCTTCTCGCGGAACTTCGCGAGCTTCTCCGGCTTGTCCGGGGAGACGCCGATGACGTCGTAGCCGGCGGCGGCCAGCACCTCGAGGTTGTCGGTGAAGTCGCAGGCCTGCTTGGTGCAGCCGGGGGTGAGGGCGGCCGGGTAGAAGTACACGATGACCTTGCGGCCCTTGTGGTCGGCGAGCGAGACCTCGTTGCCGTCCGCGTCGGGCAGGGTGAAGGCCGGGGCGGTGTCGCCGGGCTGGAGGCGCTCGCTCATCTTCTTCGCTCCTTCGAGGGTGGGTGTCGCAGGCGAGCCTAACGGCTGACAGACTGTGCGCAGGGCCTGTGTGGTGCGTCCCGTCGTCGCGCGAAGCGCGGCGCAGCGGCGTCCGGTGCGTGCCCTCGGCGTGCGGTGTCGCCGGTCATGTGGCGGAGCCACCTGTCCGGGGGCGCCGTGCGCCGAGGGTGCGTGCCGGGCGTCGGGGCGCAGACGGGACGCACCACGCAGGCCCTGGTACAGGCAGTGTCGGTGACCCATGAAGGACGACGGAGGCAGCGCGGTGCCGGAATCCAGGACCCCTGCGCAGATCGAGGCGGAGATCACCCGCAGGAGGCAGGAGCTCTCCGCGACGCTCGACGAGATCGCCACGCGGGTGAGCCCCAGCGCGATCATGGGCGACGTGCGCGCTCGCACCCTCGGCGAGGTCGACCGCATCGCCGGACGGGCGTACGTGGCGGCCAACCGCGCCGTGACCGACGCCCGCAAGGCCCTGGTCTCCCCCGACGGCGCGCCCCGGCTCGAGCGCATCGTCCCGGTCGCGCTGACCGCCATCGCGGTCGTCGGCCTGCTCGCGATGAACTCCCGGCGACCCCAGTCCACCCGCCGTGGCCTGCGCCGCCGCCGTCGGTAACCTTCTCTGCCGTGAGCACCGAATCCCACGACAAACTCCCCATCCGGATGCTGCACGACCGCGTCCTGGTCCGTACCGACACCGGCGAGGGCGAGCGCCGCTCGTCCGGCGGCATCGTGATCCCCGCGACGGCCGCCATCGGCAAGAAGCTGGCCTGGGCCGAGGTGGTCGCGACCGGGCAGAACGTGCGCACCGTGGAGCCCGGTGACCGGGTGCTCTACGACCCGGAGGACCGGGGCGAGGTCGAGGTGCGGGGCGTGGCGTACGTGCTGCTGCGGGAGCGGGATCTGCATGCGGTGGCGGCGGAGCGGTTCGAGGCCTCGACGGACTCGACCGGCCTTTACCTCTAAAGTTTGTTAAGGTTAAAGAGACCCGACGAGACGCGCCGTACCGGGCCCAAGGCAAAGACGACGCACCCCCGTAAGCACCACTTCACGGAGGTCCGTCATGGCCTGGCTCGTATTGATCATTTCCGGCGTCCTCGAGGCCGTCTGGGCGACCGCCCTCGGCAAATCGGAGGGCTTCAGCCGCCCGCTCCCGTCCGTCGTCTTCGGCCTCGGCCTGCTGCTCAGCATGGCCGGCCTGGCCTTCGCGCTGCGCACGCTGCCCGTGGGTACGGGCTACGCGGTGTGGGTGGGCATCGGCGCGGTGCTCACCGTCACGTACGCGATGATCTTCGACGGCGAACAGGCGAGCCTGCTGAAGCTGCTCTTCCTGGCGGGCATCGTGGGCTGCGTCATCGGCCTGAAGGTCCTGCACTGACCGCCTGACCGGCGGCCGGCAGCGCGGCTGTTCCCACC
>NZ_JAAKZV010000125.1 GCF_011044975.1 Streptomyces coryli
GGCCGGGTGGGGTGCTGGCCTGGTGCTGGTCGCCGCCGAAGTGGATGTTGCCCGAGACAGTGCCGCCGTGCACCACAGTCCCCTGAGAGGAACCGCTGATGATCACGTTCCGTGGCTCGACGGTCCCCTCGGGCCGCGGCTCCTCCAGCAGCGCCCGCAGCTCGTCTGCCGCTTCCGGGCGCGCGACAACAGCTCGCAGCAGCCGCATCCGCAGCACGGCCTCGGCCTCAGCGACGGACGCGGCGTCCGCCTCGCGCCGCGCGGTGCGGAGCTCGGAACGCAGCTCGTCCAGGTCTCCGGCGGCCGCCTCCTCGCCTTCGCGGCCGTCGGCCGCCAGCACCCGGGCGAGGCGGTCGCGGACCGCGTCCCACGCGGAGTCGTCCAGAGACGCGACCCAAGTCACCGATGCCGCCGCCAGTCCGGCCAACTCCGCGTCCAACGCTCCCCCTTGCCGCGCATCCGCTCTTCTCGAAGGTCACCCACGATAGTTCAGCGGACCCGCGCCGCGCGGCTATCCGTGCCACGACCTCCACAGCGCCGCATACGCGCCGTCCGCCGCCACTAGTTCGTCATGCGAACCCAGCTCGCTGATCCGTCCGTCCTCGACCACCGCGATGACATCCGCGTCGTGCGCCGTGTGCAGCCGGTGCGCGATCGCCACCACGGTCCGGCCGTCCAGCACCCGCGCCAGCGACCGCTCCAGGTGCCGCGCCGCGCGCGGGTCCAGGAGGGACGTGGCCTCGTCCAGTACGAGCGTGTGCGGGTCCGCGAGGACCAGCCGGGCCAGGGCTATCTGCTGGGCCTGCGCCGGGGTCAGGGCGAAGCCGCCGGAGCCGACCTCGGTGTCGAGGCCGTCGTCCAGGCCGCCGGCCCAGTCGTTCGCGTCGACCGCGCCCAGGGCCGCCCACAGTTCGGCGTCCGTGGCCCCCTCGCGGGCAAGCCGCAGGTTGTCGCGCAGCGAGCCGACGAAGACGTGGTGCTCCTGGTTGACCAGGGCCACGTGCTCCCGTACCCGCTCCGCCGGCATCCGGGCCAGCTCCGCGCCGCCGAGGGTGATCTCGCCGCGGCGCGGGGAGTAGATGCCCGCCAGCAGCCGGCCCAGCGTCGACTTGCCCGCGCCCGACGGGCCGACGAGCGCGAGCCGGGTGCCCTGCGGCACCTGCATCGAGACCTCGTGCAGCACGTCGACGCCCTCGCGGTAGCCGAAGCGCACGTCGTCGGCGTGCACGTCGCGGCCCTCCGGCCGCAGCCGCCCGTCGCCCGCGTCCGCCTCGATCTCGCGTACGCCCACGAGCCGGGCCATCGACACCCCGGCCACCTGCAGCTCGTCGTACCAGCGCAGGATCATCCCGACCGGCTCCGCGAGCATCTGCGCCAGCAGCGCGCCCGTGGTCAGCTGGCCGACGCTGATCCAGCCCTCGAGGACGAACCAGCCGCCGAGCATCAGCACCGACCCCATGATCACCAGGTGGGTGGCGTTGAAGACCGGGAAGAACATGCAGCGCAGGTAGAGCGTGTAGCGCTCCCAGCCCAGCCACTGCCGGATCCGGGTGTCGGAGAAGCCGACCCGCCGCTCGCCCAGGCCGTGCGCCTCGACCGTACGGCCGGCCTCCACCGTCTCCGTCAGCGCCGCGGCCACCGCCGCATAGCCCGCCGCCTCCGAGCGGTACGCGCTCGGCGCCCGCTTGAAGTACCAGCGGCAGCCGAACAGCAGCACCGGCGCCGCCAGCACCACCGCGATGGCGAGCGGCGGTGCGGTGACCGTGAGCGCGCCGAGCAGCAGCCCGACCCACACCACGCCGATGGTCAGCTGCGGCACCGCCTCGCGCATGGCGTTCGCGAGCCGGTCGATGTCCGTGGTGATACGGGACAGCAGGTCACCGGTGCCGGCCCGCTCCAGCACGCCGGGCGGCAGCCCTACGGACCTGACGAGGAAGTCCTCGCGCAGGTCCGCCAGCATCCGCTCGCCCAGCATCGAGCCGCGCAGCCGCAGTTCGCGTACGAAGACCGCCTGCACCACCAGCGCCACCGCGAAGATCACGATGGTGCGGGTCAGATGCAGCTCGGTCTCGCCCTCCGACAGCCGCTCCACCACCTGGCCGAGCAGCCAGGGCCCGGCCATGGAGGCGACGACGGCGATCGCGTTCACGGCCACCAGCACGATGAAGGCGCGCCGGTGCCGCCCGATCAGCTCGCGCACGTAACCGCTCACGGTCCTGCCCGAGCCGACCGGGAGGGTGGTCGCGGTCGTGGGTGCGGCCGGGTCGTACTCCGGCGGTTTCACCCCGATCATGCCGTCTCCTCCAGCTCGTCGATCTTGTCCAGTGCCGCGCGCAGCGCCACCGCCTGCTCTTCCTCGGTCTCGCGGGTGACCACCGCGCGGTACTCCGGCTCGGCGTGCAGCAGTTCGCGGTGCCGCCCCACGGCGGCGGCCTTGCCGTCCGCCACGAGCACCACCCGGTCCGCGCGGTCCAGCAGCAGCGGACTGGACGTGAACACCACGGTCGTACGGCCCGCCCGCAGCCGCTTCACACCCTCGGCGATCCGGGCCTCGGTGTGCGAGTCCACCGCCGAGGTCGGCTCGTCGAGGACCAGCACCTCCGGGTCCGTCACCAGCGACCTGGCCAGCGCGAGCCGCTGCCGCTGGCCGCCGGAGAGCGACCGGCCCTTCTCGGTGATGTGCGTACGCATCGGGTCGCCCGAGTCGTCCGCCGACGCCTGCGCCAGGGCCGCGAGCACGTCTCCGCACTGGGCGGCATCCAGCGCGGCGGTGGCGCTCACCTTCCCCGACGACGGCACGTCGAGGAGCTCGGCGAGTGTCCCGGACAGCAGCACCGGGTCCTTGTCCTGTACGAGCACCTGGGCCCGTGCCCGCCCCAGCGGCAGCTCGTCGAGCGCCACCCCGCCGAGCAGGGCCGACTCCTCGTCGCCGGCCTCCGCCGGATGCCCGCCGAGCCGCTCCGCCAGCCGTCCGGCGGTGTCCGGGTCGCCGCACACCACCGCGGTCAGCAGCCCGGCCGGGGCGTCCACGCCGCTGGCCGGGTCGACCAGGTCGCCGCCCGGGGCGGCCGGCTCCGCGCCCGTCCCGGACGTGCTGCGCTGCAGCGCCAGCACCCGCGCCGCGCGCTTGGCCGAGGGCTTGGAGAAGGAGTACGCCATCGCGATCTCGGCGAAGTGCTGCAGCGGCATCAGCAGGAAGGTCACCGAGCCGTACACGGTCACCAGCTCGCCCACCGAGATCCGGCCGTCGCGAGCGAGGGACACCCCGTACCAGACCACCGAGATCAGCAGCAGACCCGGCAGCGCCCGCTGCAGCGCGGCGATCAGCGCCCACATCCGGGCGCTCTTCACCGCCGCCTGCCGGACCTCCTGGGAGGCCGAGCGGTAGCGGGACAGGAACAGTTCCTCGCCGCCGATGCCGCGCAGCACCCGCAGGCCCGCCACCGTGTCGGAGGCCAGCTCGGTGGCCCGGCCCGCCTTCGCGCGCTGCTCGTCGGCCCGGCGGGCCGCCTTCGGCAGCAGCGGCAGCGGGGCCAGCGCCAGCAGCGGCAGCGCGAGCGCGACGACGAGGCCCAGCTCGGGGGCGTAGAAGAGCAGGCTGACGCACACGACCACCGCGGACACCAGCGCCGCCGTACAACGCGAGAAGGACTCGACGAACCAGCCGATCTTCTCCACGTCGCCGGTCGACACCGCGACCACCTCGCCCGCCGCCACCCGCCGGGTCAGCACCGAGCCGAGCTCGGCGGCCTTGCGGGCCAGCAGCTGCTGGGTGCGGGAGGCGGCGACCAGCCAGTTGGTGACCGCTGCCTTGTGCAGCATGCTGTCGCCGAGCGTGAGCAGCACACCGAGGACGAGCAGCAGCCCGCCGGCGAGGGCCAGCCGGCCGCCGTCCTTGTCGACCACCGCCTGCACGGCCATGCCGATCGGAATCGGCAGCAGGCCGATGGGCAGCATCCACACCAGGCCCCAGAGCAGCGACGCCGCCTGGCCGCGGAGCTGCATGCGCCCCAGCCAGACCAGGTAGCGGAATCCGTTCCGGACATCGGGGTCGCCGGGGTCCGGATGCGGAAGGTCGCGAAGATGCATGACACACCAAAGGTCGGTTCGGTTTCGGGATGGAGGCTCGAATGGTGAGCCGACCAAGGTTCGCGTTTTGGGGGATTCAGTTCAAGTGGTTTTGTGCCGGGCGCCGCGGCGGTCGATCGGGGCGGGTGCGACGATGGATCGTATGCGGATTGGCGTCATACGGATCTCCTCGGCCCTGCTCGGCCTGGCGCTGGTCGCCGGCTGCGGAGCCGCGGACGAGGGCGGCGGATCCGGGTCCGGGTCCGGGAAGAAGCGCGACCCGAAGGCGGCCGCGGCGGCCGCGCGGCCGCTGCCCGGCGTCGGGAAGGCCATGTACGGCCGGGTACCGAAGGAGTCCCGGCAGCTCGTCGCCGTCTACGGCAAGGGCCCGGACTCCGCGAGCTCGACCGTCGTGCTGTACGAAAAGCAGGGCTCGAAGTGGCGCGCCGAGCACCGCTGGGCCGCGCACAACGGCAAGCGCGGCTGGACCCCTGACCACCGCGAGGGCGACAAGCGCAGCCCGGTCGGCGTCTTCACGCTCTCCGACGCGGGCGGCGTGCTCGCCGACCCGGGCGCGAAGCTGCCGTACTCGCGGTCGGGCGCCTTCACCGCGCCGCGCTACTGGCCGAAGACCCACTGGCACGACTTCGACCTGGTCCTCGCCATCGACTACAACCGCGTCAAGGGCCGCTCCCCGATCGACCCGACCCGGCCGCAGGGGCAGAAGAAGGGCGGCGGGATCTGGTTCCATCTGGACCACGGCAGCGGGACGTCGGGGTGCGTATCCCTGTCGAAGGACGCGATGACGACGCTGCTGCGCACCCTCGACCCGAAGCAGCACCCGGTCGCCGTGATGGGCGACCGGGCGTCGCTCCTCGAGAGTTGATCAGGCGGGCTTCTCCGAGTCCACGCCCGAGCGCTTCTCCTTCCACAGGCCGCGGGTGAAGTCCGGGATCTCCTGCGGGGCGCCGTTCGCCTTGATGGACAGGTGGCTGAGCGGCACCGGCGAGGTCCAGGTCACCGCGTCGTAGACGTCGAAGTCCGGGACCAGGCCGAGCTGCATGCACTGCATCACGCGGAAGACCATCATGTAGTCCATGCCGCCGTGGCCGCCGGGCGGGTTGGCGTGCTCCTTCCAGAGCCAGTGGTCGTACGAGGCGAACTCCTCGAAGTCATGCCACTTGTCGTCGGTGTGGCCCGGCTCCAGGTAGATGCGCGGCTCGTAGTCCTCGAAGACGCCCTTCGTGCCGCCGAGGGAGTTGATGCGGCTGTAGGGGTGCGGCGTGGAGACGTCGTGTTCGAGGCGAATAACCCGGCCCTTGGCCGTCTGGACCAGGCTGATGGTGCGGTCCGACTCGATGTACGTCTCCTTGAAGCTCGGGTCGCCCGGCGGCATGTTCGCCTTGCGGTACTCGGCGAGGCCGAGCGCCGGGGTGCCGAAGCTGGAGATGTGGGTGACCCGGTCGCCGCGGTTGACGTCCATGTAATTGGCGGTCGGGCCGAAGCCGTGGTTCGGGTAGAGGTCGCCCTTGAGGCGGGTGTGCCAGAGCCGGCGCCACGGGCCCTCGTAGTAGTCCGGGTCGAACATCAGGCCGCGCAGGTCGTGGTTGTACGCGCCGGCGGCGTGCAACAGGTCGCCGAACAGGCCCTCATGGGCCATCCGCAGCACCCGCATCTCGTTCTTGCCGTAGCAGCAGTTCTCCAGCTGCATGCAGTGCCGGCGGGTCTTCTCGGAGAGGTCGACGAGCTCCCAGAGCTGGCCGAGCTCCATCGCGATCGGGCACTCGACGCCGACGTGCTTGCCGTTCAGCATCGCGGACTTGGCCATCTCGAAGTGCCAGTCCCAGGGTGTGGCGACGTAGACGAAGTCGACATCGGTGCGCTCGCAGAGCTTCTCGAAGTCGTGGTCGCCCTTGACGTAGGTGGCGGGTGCCGGCTGGCCCGCGTCGGTGACCTTCTTGGCGGCCGCCTCGGTCTTGTCCTTCACCGGGTCGCAGAGCGCGGTGACCTGGACGCCGGGGATGGCGAGGAAGAGGTCGATCATGCCGCCGCCGCGGTTGCCGAGGCCGATGATGCCGACCCGGACCTTGGCACGCTTCTCGAACGGGACGTTGATCATCGTCTTGCCCTGCGGGGGCGGAGCGGCGGCGGTGCTGCCCGACGCGCTGCCGGCGTCGGCGTCCGCGGCGGCGGCCCTGCCGGTGGCCAGGCCGCCGAGGCCGAGGCCGGCGCCGGCCGCACCCGCCCCCCGTATGACGGAACGCCGGCTGAAGCCCTGTTCGTCGCGCATTGCGCCTCCCGAGTCGAGATCCAAAACGTGAACTCGACTCAGGACCCTGGTCGTTGGGGCGCGTGGTGCGCAAGGGGTTGTGCATGGATTCTGCGCGCGAATGCTTGGACTTGGCGGAAACGAAGCATGCGCGAGCAGTGTGGCGGGTTCAGGTGCCGGCTTAAGGCGCCGGCTTAAGGCGCCGGCTTCAGCGCGGCCGCGTGGCCCGCTCCAGAGCGAGCAGCGCGGAGTAGTAACTGCGCCCGGTGGCGTGGTCCATGCCGACCTCGCACATGCGGTTGGCGGAGAGGTGGGCGTCGTACGGGCGTGAGGTCACCTCGGCCGCCTCGCGGGCGGTCGCGGAGCGGGTGAGCTCCTGGTGCAGCATGCCGCGGTCGCCGGCGAAGGCGCAGCAGCCCGCGTCGTCGGGGACGACCACCTCGTCCGCGACCGCCTCGGCGACGGCCCGGAGCTGCGCCTCGTCGCCGAGGTGGCGCATGGAGCAGGTGGGGTGGACGACGGCGGAGCCGACGGTGGAGGTGACGGCCAGGTGGGGGAGGAGCTCGTCGGCGGCCCACACGATCGAGTCGAGGACGGTGAGCTGCGCGTGCAGCTTCAGGTTCTCCTCGGTGAGATACGGGACGACCTCGTGCGCGATGCCGAGGGTGCAGGAGGAGGCGTCGACGACGAGCGGGAGCTTGCCGCCGGCGGTCCAGGCCCAGGCGGCCTCGATGATGCGGTTGGCCATCAGGCGGGTGCCGGCCTCGTAGCCCTTGGAGTGCCAGATGGTGGAGCAGCAGGTGCCGGTGACGTCGTCGGGGATCCAGACGGGCCTTCCGGCGCGGCGGGAGACGGCGACGACGGCCTCGGCGAGGGAGGCGTCGCCCGGGCTGCCGAAGATGCGGTTGACGCAGGCCGGGTAGTAGACGGCGACGGCGTCGGCGCGGCGGGTGGACGGCAGGCCGCGGGCGGCCGGGCCGGGGATCTCTGGGAGCCACTCGGGGACCAGGTCGGGGCGGACGGCCTTGCGGGCGAGCCCGGTCGCGGAGGCGAGCAGGCGGTCGCTGATCTTGTCGGCGGCGGCCACGGCGAGGCGGGCGGAGCGCTCGACGAGCTTGAAGCGGCGGGCCGTTGTGGTGGCGATGCGCTCCTCGCGCCTGGAGTGCCGCTGGTGGCGGAAGTCCTTCATCATCTGGCCGGTGTCGATGCCGACGGGGCAGGCCAGCTTGCAGGTGGAGTCGCCGGCGCAGGTGTCGACGGCGTCGTAGCCGTAGGCGTCGAGGAGCTCGGCGGTGACGGGGTTCTGGCTCTGGCCGCTGCCGCTGCCGCCTGGCTGCCGCATCATCTCGCGGCGCAGCACGATGCGTTGCCGGGGTGTGGTGGTGAGGTCCTTGCTCGGGCAGGTCGGCTCGCAGAAGCCGCACTCGATGCACGGGTCGGCGACCAGCTCGACCTTCGGGATGGTCTTCAGGCCGCGGAGGTGGGCCTTGGGGTCGCGGTCGAGGAGGACGCGCGGGGCGAGCATGGTGTGCGGGTCGATGAGCTCCTTGATGCGCCACATGAGGGTGGTGGCGCGCTCGCCCCATTCGAGTTCGAGGAAGGGGGCGATGTTGCGGCCGGTGGCGTGCTCGGCCTTCAGGGAGCCGTCGAAGCGCTCGACGGTGAGGGTGCAGAAGTCGTCCATGAAGGCGGCGTAGCGGTCGACGTCGGCCGGCTTGGCGGCGTCGAAGGCGAGGAGGAAGTGCAGGTTGCCGTGCGCGGCGTGGCCGGCGACGGCGGCGTCGAAGCCGTGCTTGGCCTGCAGCGCGAGCAACTCCTCGCAGGCGTCGGCAAGTCGGGACGGCGGGACGGCGAAGTCCTCTGTGATCAGGGTGGTGCCGGCGGGGCGGGAGCCGCCGACGGCGGTGACGAACGCCTTGCGGGCCTTCCAGTAGCCGGCGATCTTCTTCGGGTCGCGGGTGAACTCGTTGTCGATGGAGGCGACGGGGGTGATCAGGTCCAGGCCGTCGAGGAGGGCGAGAGCGGTGCTCTCGTATGCGGCCAGTGCTTCCTCGTCGGGAGCGCGGTACTCCACGAGGAGAGCAGTGCTCTCCTTTGGGAGCGCCGCCCAGTCGGCGGGCACGCCGGCGACGCTCACCGAGGCGCGCAGGGTGTTCCCGTCCATCAGCTCCACGGCGAGAGCACCGCTCTCGTTGAAGAGCGGCACGGCAGCGGCGGCCGCCTGCAGCGTCGGGAAGAAGAGCAGTGCACTCGACGTGAGCCGGTGCAGCGGCAGCGCGTCGAAGACGGTCTCCGCGATGAAGCCGAGCGTGCCCTCCGAGCCCACCATCAGCCCGCGCAGGATCTGCACCGGCGTCGTCCCGTCGAGGAAGGCGTCGAGCCGGTAGCCGTTGGTGTTCTTGATCTCGTACTTGGCGCGGATCCGGGCGACCAGCTCCGCGTCCGCCTCGATCTCCGACTTCAGCGCCAGCAGCCCCGCGCACAGCTCCGGTTCGGCCGCCGCCAGCCGCTCGTCCGCGTCCGGCGCCGCCGTGTCCACCACCGTGCCCGACGGCAGCACGAAGGTGAGCGAGGCCAGCGTCCGGTACGAGTTGCGCGTCGTGCCCGCCGTCATCCCGGATGCGTTGTTCGCCACCACCCCGCCCAGCGTGCACGCGATCGCGCTCGCCGGGTCGGGACCGAGCACCCGCCCGTGCCGCGCGAGGGTGGCATTGGCCCGTACGACGGTCGTGCCCGGCTGGATGCGCGCCCGCACCCCGCCGTCCGTACCTGCCTCGACCTCGATCCCGGACCAGTGCCGGCGCACGTCCACGAGGATGTCCTCGCCCTGCGCCTGCCCGTTGAGGGAGGTCCCCGCGGCCCGGAAGACCACCTTGCGGCCGTGCTCGTGCGCGTACCGGAACACGGCGGCGACGTCCTCGGCCGTCTCGGCGACCACGACGACCTGCGGCACGAAGCGGTACGGGCTCGCGTCGGAGGCGTAGCGCACCAGGTCCGAGACCTTCGTGAGCACCTTGTCCGCGCCGAGCAGCGCCGTCAGGTCGCCCTTCAGGGGCTCGGGCGTGCCGCCGGCCTGCTCGTCCAAGACCCGGTCCGGCGCCGGACCCGGCGTGGCGGACGGGCGGAGCGCACCCGGCTTGGGTTCCAGCAGGGGCGGCATCGGCGGCTCCTCGGCGTCGGCTCAGCAGCGGTGGTCGTCCGGTCGTTCGACCAATGTGGAGAGTAGTCCTCCCAGCTGCTCGCGCTGCCGAGCGGTCAGGGGTTTCAGGATGTCCTCCGCGGCGGCGCGGCGCGCGGCGCGCAGCTTGAGGAGTATGGCGCGGCCCTCGCCGGTGAGCTCGATGCGGATGACGCGCCGGTTCGACGGGTCGGGGGCGCGGCGGACGGCGCCGTGCTCCTCCAGGGCGTCGACCAGGGTGGTGACGGCCCGGGGGACCACCTCCAGGCGGGCGGCCAGATCGGCCATCCGCGGCGGGGTGTCGTAGTGCTCGACCGTGCGCAGCAGCCGGGACTGGGCGGGCGTCATGCCGAGCGGTTCGAAGTGCCGCTTCTGCGCGCGGTGCAGCCGGCGCGTCAGGCTCAGCAGCTGGTCGGCCACGGCGGAGTCGGCGCCCGCCTGCGCGGCGGCGGAAGAATCGGTCGAGGGCATGCGTTGAGCGTATCAGGACCTAGCTCATTGTGAGCGTAGGTAAGTATGAGCTACGCTCGGTATGTCCTGCTGTCACCTTCCCCGATCCTGGAGGCACATGCCCCGCCACGACCACACCCCCGAGTGGACCCCGCCGGAACCCGACCCCGAGCAGCCGGCCCAGGTCCGCCGCATCCTCCGCCTCTTCCGTCCGTACCGCGCCCGGCTCGCGCTCGTCGGCCTGCTGGTCGCCGCCGCGTCCCTGGTCTCGGTCGCCACGCCCTTCCTGCTCAAGGAGATCCTCGACACCGCGATCCCCGAGGGCCGCACGGGGCTGCTCAGCCTGCTCGCGCTCGGCATGATCGTCGCCGCCGTCCTCGGCGGCGTCTTCGGCGTCCTGCAGACCCTCATCTCCACCACCGTCGGCCAGCGCGTCATGCACGACCTGCGCACCGGCGTCTACGCGCAGCTGCAGCGCATGCCGCTCGCCTTCTTCACCAAGACCCGCACCGGCGAGGTGCAGTCCCGGATCGCCAACGACATCGGCGGCATGCAGGCCACCGTCACGTCCACCGCGACGTCGATCGTCTCCAACGCCACCAGCGTCATCGCCACCGTCGTCGCCATGCTCGCCCTCGACTGGCGCCTCACCCTCGTCTCCCTGCTGCTGCTCCCGCTCTTCGTCTGGATCAGCCGCAAGGTCGGCCGCGAGCGCAAGAAGATCACCTCGCAGAAGCAGAAGCAGATGGCCGCCATGGCCGCGCAGGTGACCGAGTCGCTGTCGGTCAGCGGCATCCTCCTCGGCCGCACCATGGGCCGCGCCGACTCCCTGACCCAGTCCTTCGCGGACGAGTCCCACCAGCTCGTCGGCCTCGAGGTGCGCTCCAACATGGCGGGCCGCTGGCGCATGGCCACCATCGGCGTCGTCATGGCCGCGATGCCCGCCGTCATCTACTGGGCCGCGGGCGTCGCCATGTCCGTCGGCGGCCCCGGGATCTCCCTCGGCACCGTCGTCGCCTTCGTCTCGCTGCAGCAGGGCCTCTTCCGCCCGACCGTCAGCCTGCTGTCGACCGGCGTGCAGGTGCAGACGTCCCTCGCGCTCTTCCAGCGCATCTTCGAATACCTCGACCTCAAGGCCGACATCGAGGAGCCGGCGCACCCGGTGCCGCTCGACAAGGTCCGCGGCGACGTCCGCTTCGAGCAGGTCGGCTTCCGTTACGAGCCGGACGCCGCCGCCGACACCCTCCGCGGCATCGACCTCACCGTCCCGGCCGGCAGTTCGCTGGCCGTCGTCGGCGCCACCGGATCCGGCAAGACGACGCTCGGCCATCTGGTGCCCCGCCTCTACGACGCCACCTCCGGCCGGGTCACCATCGACGGCACCGACGTCCGCGACCTCTCCTTCGACACCCTCGCGGCCGCGGTCGGCGTGGTCTCCCAGGAGACGTACCTCTTCCACGCCTCGGTCGCCGACAACCTCCGCTTCGCCAAGCCGGACGCCACCGACGCGGAGCTCATCGGCGCGGCCAAGGCCGCCCAGATCCACGACCACATCGCCTCGCTCCCGGACGGCTACGACACCCTCGTCGGCGAGCGCGGCTACCGCTTCTCGGGCGGCGAGCAGCAGCGCCTGGCCATCGCCCGGACGATCCTGCGCGACCCGCCGGTGCTGATCCTGGACGAGGCGACGAGCGCCCTGGACACCCGCACCGAGCTGGCGGTCCAGCAGGCCATCGACGAGCTGTCCGCGGGCCGTACGACGATCACCATCGCGCACCGCCTGTCCACCATCCGCGACGCCGACCAGATCGCCGTGCTCAACGGCGGCCACGTGGCCGAACTGGGCACCCACGACGAGCTCCTCGCCGCCGACGGCCGCTACGCGGAGCTGGTCCGCCGCGACGCGCGGACGCAGCCGGCGGTCACGGTCTGAGAGCCTGCCGATGGTCACGGTCTGAGAGCCCGCCGGCCCCCGGGCAGGTCACCCGAACGGCCCACGGCCCCCACGGGCCGCGATGCCGCGCCTCCCGCGCCCGCCGAAGCTGAGAAGTAAGGATCAGCCGGCAAGGGAGTGACAGCGATGGTGACCAGGCCCTCGACCGTACGGATAGCCGCCGTGACCGTGGGAGCGACCGTCTTCGCGACGCTCGGCTGGGTGCAGCCGGCCGCCGCGCAGGACGACGTGTGGGTGGTACGGACCGCCGAGTTCTCCGCCGCGGACTCCGGCGAGGACGCCGTGACGTACGCCCCCGGGCTGGTGCCCGAGGACGCCCGTATCGCGGTGGTCGAGAGCGCCGCGGCCGACAGCACCAAGGTCGTGGTGGCGGTGCACGGGCTGGAGAAGAACCGGATGTTCGGCGTGCACGTGCACACCGGCAAGTGCGGCGCCAAGGGCGACGACGCGGGCCCGCACTACCAGGACAAGAAGGACCCGGAGACGCCCTCGGTCGACCCGCAGTACGCCAACCGGAAGAACGAGGTCTGGCTGGACATGACGACCGACGACGGCGGCTCCGGCGGCGCCACCGCGGAACAGCAGTGGCGCTTCCGCAAGGGCGAGGCCCAGTCGGTGATCCTGCACGAGCACCACACCTCCACCAAGGACGGCGAGGCGGGCACTGCCGGCGACCGGCTGGCCTGCTTCAACGTGCCCTTCGAGTAGGCCGGATGCGGCGGGTTAACGTACGCCCATGAGGGTCATCACGGCAGTCCGCGGCGACATCACCGAGCAGCACGTCGACGCGATCGTCAACGCCGCCAACTCGTCCCTCCTCGGCGGCGGGGGAGTGGACGGCGCCATCCACCGCAAGGGCGGCAAGCGCATCCTCGAGGAGTGCCGGGCGCTGCGCGCTTCCCATTACGGGAAGGGGCTGCCGGCCGGGGAGGCCGTCGCCACCACCGCGGGGCAGCTCCCGGCACGCTGGGTGATCCATACGGTCGGCCCGGTGTGGTCCGCCGAGCAGGACCGCTCGGACCTGCTCGCCGCCTGCCACCGCAATTCGCTGGCGGTGGCCCGTGAACTGGGCGCCCGTACCGTCGCCTTCCCCGCCATCTCCACCGGGATCTTCTCCTGGCCGGTGGCCGATGCCGCGCGGATCGCGGTGGGGGCGGTGCAGGAGGCGGTCGACAAGAGCGCCTTCGACGAGGTGCGTTTCGTGCTCTTCGACCAGATGGCGTACGACACCTATGCCGAGCTGATCGGGGGCGCGTAAGCGAATGGCCCTCATTCCCCTCTCGGATGAGAACTGACGGCTGACCGCATCCTGTGCTCGACTCCGACGCGTCCGCATCGACGCATCGGAGGGATCCGCTCCATGAACGACGGATATCCGGGCGCCAGTTCACGGCGCACATTCCTGAAGGCCGGCTCGACCGTGGCCGCCGCGACCGCCGCCGGGGTCGGCCTCGGCGGGGGCGCCGCCCAGGCCGCGGAGAGTGCCGCCACGGCCCCGTTTCCCCAGCTGAAGTGGCCGGACGAGGTACGCGAGGGCGCCGACACCCCGAAGCTGTGCCAGTGGATGTCCCGCAACCCCGACGAGGCGACGGTCCGCCGCTGGCGGCAGGCGGGCATCACCGGCGCGCTGGTCACCGACGTACCCGAAGTCCCCTGGAAGGCGGCCGAGCTGACGGCCGACCGGGAGCGGCTCGAGGACCAGGGCATGCACGTCACCGCGTATCTGATCAGCGCCCCGGACGCGGTGGTGCGCGGCGAGGACGGCCGGGACAAGGCCATCGAGGACATCAAGACCTCCCTGAAGGCGGCGGGCGAGGCCGGCATCCCGGTGGTCGAGTACAACTGGTACGTCCACCGCCTCTTCGAGGGCTATTACGAGGAGATCGACGAGGGCGACCGGCCCGGCGCCGGCTACACCGCCTTCGACCTCGACCACGAGGTCGACGGGGTGAAGGTCCGCGACCTGCCGCGCCCCGACGGCGTACCCGCCTTCACCCGTGAGGAGCTGTGGGAGCACTACGAGCACTTCCTGCGCGAGGTGATGCCGGTCGCCGAGGAGGCCGGCGTGCGGATGGCCGTGCACCCCAACGACCCGCCGGCCGCGGTCAGTCGCGGCAACCCGCAGATCATGGGCTCGGTCGCGGACTGGAAGCGGATGGTGGAGACGGTCGACAGCCCGGCCAACGGCATGACCGTGCACGCGGGCGTGACCGCGGAAGTCGGCTTCGACTCGGTCGAGTTCCTGCGCTGGATGTGCGCCAAGGACCGGGTCAATCACATCCACTACCGCAACGTCCGGGTGGACGAGCCGCGGGTGAAGTACGCCGAGGTCTTCCCGGACACCGGCGAGACCGACATGTTCGGCTTCATGCGGCAGCTGGTGCGCGCCGGCTACCCGCGGGGCATCCTCGCCGAGCATCCGCGGGCGCTGGACTTCGACCGCGAGAACGGCTCCATCGAGGACAACCAGTACAAGGACGTGGGCGGCGGCGGCCACGGCGGCGAGCTGTACGACACCGGCTACGCCCGCGCCATGATGCAGGCCGCCCTGATCATGGAGCGCGGCCGGAAGGGCGGCGGGCTCGGGTGACCGGGCTGCTCTTCGAGGCCGACGCCAGGGCCGCCCTGCGGCGCGGCGTGGACGCGGTCGCGGACGCCGCGCGGGTCACCCTGGGCCCCAGCGGCCGCCGCGTGGTGATCGGCGGCGCGGACGGCCCGGTGGTGACGGCGGACGGCGCCACGGTGGCGGCGGCGGTCGAGCTCGCGGATCCGTACGCCAACCTCGGCGCGGCGCTCGTACGCGAGGCCGCGGAGCGCACCCGGGCGGCCGTGGGCGACGGCACCACCACCACGATCGTGCTGACCCAGGCGCTGGTCGCCGCCGGGATGCGCGCGGTCGCGGCCGGCGCCCATCCGGCGGCGCTGCGGCGGGGCATGGACGCGGCGGTGGCGGCGGTCGTGGCCCACCTGGACGGTGCCGCGCGGCCGATGTCAGGCGAGCAGGAGATGGCGCTGGTGGCCGCCGCCGCGGCGGGCGACCGGGAGTGGGGCGAGGTGATCGCGCGGGCCTGCGCGAAGACCGGGCCACAGGGCGCCGTCACCGTCGAGACGGCCCATGTGCCGGGCGTGGAGGCGGAGTTCACGGATGGCTTCGTGCTCGACCGGGGCTTCCTCAGCCCGCTGATGATGACCCACCCGGAGCAGGGCGAGGCGGTGCTGGAGAACGCGTACGTGCTGCTGCACCCCGGCACGATCGAGTCGCTCGACGCGCTGCTCCCGGTCCTGGACCGCGTCGCCGCCACCGGCCGGCCGCTGCTGGTCGTCGCGGGCGGGCTGCGGCAAGACGTGCTGGCCGCACTGGTGATGAACCGGCTGCGCGGCACGCTGCTGTGCGCCGCGGTCGAGGCGCCGGCGCTGGGCGACCGGCGCCGCACCCACCTGGAGGACCTCGCCGCGCTGACCGGCGGGCAGGTGGTGACGCCGGAGAAGGGCCTGCCGCTGGAGCGGGTCACACCGGCCGAACTGGGCGACGTGGCGCGGGTGGTGGTCACCAGGACGACCACGACGGTGACGGGTGGCGCGGGCGCGCCGGAGGCGGTGCGGGGGCGGGTGGCACACCTGGAGCGCTCCCTGCGTACGGCCACGGACGCCTTCGACCGCGAGGTGCTCGAGCAGCGGCTGGCGCGGCTCACCGGCGGGCTCTGCGTGCTCAAGGTGGGGGCGGACTCGGATACGGAAGGGGCGGAGCGCAGGCAGCGGATCACCGGCGCGGTGGCGGCGGCGCGAGCGGCGGCCGCCGAGGGGACCGTCCCCGGCGGCGGCACCGCGCTGCTCCGCGCCGCGGCGGCCCTGGAGGACGGCCTCGCGCTTGCCGGGGACGAGCGCACCGGCGTGCTGACCGTACGGGCCGCGCTGGCGGCGCCGCTGCGCCGGATTGCCGCGGCCGCAGGCATGGACGGCGCCCACCTCGCGGCCCGCGCCGCGATGGCCCCCGCCGGTCACGGCTGGGACGCGGCGACGGACCGCTGGTGCGACCTCGCCGCGGCCGGCGTGCTGGACCCGGTCCGAGTGCCGCGCACGGCCCTGCACAACGCGGCCTCGGTGGCGGGCCTGCTCCTCACCGCCGGCGGCCTCGTCGTGAACCACCGCCCCGCCGACCCGGACGCAGTGAGCTGGCGCCGCCGCGGCCACGGCCACCACCACGCCTAGGGTGATCGGCTCTCTTGCGGCTCGGTGCCGGTCTCGTGGGCCCAGCGGTGGCTCCAGGCGGAGAGCGGGCCCAGCGCCGTGACCAGGTCGGCGCCGAGGGCGGTGAGTTCGTAGCCGTCGCCGTGTGGGGTGATGAGGCGGGCTTCGGTGAGTTCGCGGATGCGGGTGTTGAGGACGCTGGAGGACATGCGTTCGCAGCGGCGCTGCAACTCGCGGAAGCCGGCGGGGGATTGGTGCAGCTCCCACAGGATGCGCAGTGTCCAGCGGCGGCCGATCAGGTCGAGGGCCGCCATGACCGGGCGGCCCGTCTCGGAGCCGCGTACGGGCGTCCCCGGCCGCGGTGTTCCGGCTGTCATGCACTTCCTCCCTTGCGCTTCTTTTTCCGAAGCATCAGCATAGTGCTTCGGAAAGAGAAGCAGAGGAGGAGTGCATGCCCCGCATCGAACCGCTCGTCCCGCCGTACCCGCCCGAGATCGCCGAATCCCTGCGGCGCTGGATGCCGCCGGACGTCACCCACGAACCCCTGGCCCTCTTCCGGGTCCTGCACCGGAACCCGGAGCTGGCCTCCCGCATGTTCCGCCTGGGCGCCGGGCTACTGGCCCACGGGCTGCTCCCGGCCGCCGACCGCGAGGTCGTCATCGCGCGCGTGACCGCCCGCGCCGGGTGCGCGTACGAGTGGGGCGTGCACGCCGCCGTATACGCCGAGGAGGTCGGGCTCACCCCGGAGCAGCTGCGGGCCACCGCCGCACCGGACCCCACGGCCGACGCGCAGTGGCCGCCGCGGCACACCGCACTGCTGCGCGCCGTCGACGAACTCCACGACGGCGCGCAGCTGTCGGCCCCGGCCTGGGACGCCCTGCGCGAGCACTACGACGAGCCGCAGCTCCTCGAACTCCTCGTCCTGGCCGGCTGGTACCGCACCATCAGCTACCTCGCCAACGGCCTGCGGCTCGAGGGCGAGCCCTGGGCCGCCCCCTTCCCTCAGTCCGCCGGGCAGAGCCGGTAGGCGTACGCGTACGCACGGTCGGCGTGCAGCAGATACTTCTCCAGCGGCGGCGCGCCCCAGGAGTCGTTGCCGCCGACGCCCATCTGCCGGTGGTTCACGCCGAGCACCGTCTCCTCGCGGGCCCGCAGCTCGTACGGATGCCCCGGGCCGTCGAGATCGTGCGGGGTGAAGTGCAGCGCGCTCAGCTCCAGCAGATGCTCGCCCTCGGCGCGTACCGCGAGACCCGCGCCCCGCCCGTCGGTCACGGTCGCGCGGCGGACGTCCGTGACGTTGCCGGTCTGCTGCGGCCGTACGTAGGCGTGCAACTGCCCGGCGACCGTGCTGCGGTGACTGCCGACGAAGGCCGCCGTCTTACGGTCCTGGAAGTTCTCCTGCGGGCCGCGCCCGTACCAGCGGAAGTCCTCGTGCCCCGCCGGGAGGGTGAGCAGCGCGCCCACCATCGGGAGGTCGGGCAGGCCCGCGCCCGGGGTGAGGGTGTGGCGGACCAGGACGGTGGCGTCGCCGCGGATGGTGAAGACGGTGGTCCAGCGCGACGTGGCGGGTTCGGTCGGCAGCGTGCAGGCGACCTCGATCGTCACCTCGGACGCGGACGGCTGCTCGGTCGTCACCTCGTCGACCTTGCGCTTGGTCCCCGCGTCGCGCCACGTGCGCAGCTTGGTGTGGGCGTCGCGGCCGATGTCGTTGTCGGTCGGGCCGCGCCAGAAGTTCGGCACCGGGCCCTCGGCCAGCAGCGCACGGCCGCCGGCGCGGTACGAGGAGAGGGCGCCGGTGGCCTTGTCGAGTACGACTTCGACGTCCCGCCCGGTGACGGTCACCTTCGCGTCGGTCTCCTCGACGTCGAGTTCGGGCAGCCCGCCCGCGCCCGGGTCGGCGGGCGCGGGCCGGCCCCAGGGGAGCGCCAGCTGCTCGGTGGCGACGATGTGCCCGGCCCGCGCCCAGGGCGCGTCGGCGCGCAGCGCGAACCGCACATTGAGCCAGTACTCGGCCCCCGCGGGCGGATCTTCGGGCGCCTCGATCGGCAGTTTTACGTCGGCCTCCGCGCCCGGCTCGACCTCGGGCGCGGGCAGCGCCCCGGCCTGCACCCGCTTGCCGTCGCGGGTGACCTCCCAGCGCAGCTCGTAGTCGCCGAGGTCCTTGAAGAGCTGGCGGTTGGCGACCTTGACCGTCCCCGAGCCTGCGTCGTCCGAGCTCACCCGCACGTACTGGTAGACCTTCTTCACCTCCAGCAGCGCCGGGCTCGGCTCGCGGTCGCCGCGGACGATGCCGTTGCAGCAGAAGTTGCCGTCGGTGGGATAGCCGGGCACCCAGTCGCCGCCGTAGGAGAGATAGCTGCCGGCGATGCCGCCGGGGACCGGGCGGCGCAGCGTCTGGTCCGCGAAGTCCCAGATGAAGGCGCCGTGGAGGTTGTCGTACGCCTCGATGATGTCCCAGTACTCCCGCAGATTGCCGGTGGAGTTGCCCATCGAGTGGGCGTACTCGCAGAGGATGAAGGGCTTCGGATTCCCCGACTTGCCGTACGCCGCCACCTCGTCGGGCTTGGCGTACATGCGGCTCTCCATGTCGGCCACGGAGTTCATGCCCTCGTAGTGCACCGGCCGGGACGGGTCGCGGTCGTGCGCCCAGTCGGCCATCGCCGTGAAGTTGCCGCCCGCGCCCGCCTCATTGCCCAGCGACCAGGCGACGACGCACGGGTGGTTCTTGTCGCGTTCGACCATGCTGCGGATGCGGTCGACGCAGGACTCGGTCCAATCCGGCAGGCCGGCCGGGAAGCGGTCGCGGATCTCGTGGGACTCGAGGTTGGTCTCGCCGATGACGTACAGGCCGTATTCGTCGCACAGATCCAGCAGCCGCGCGTCGGCCGGATAGTGCGCGGTGCGGAGCGCGTTGAGATTGTGCCGCTTCATCAGCAGGACGTCCTCGAGCAGGCGCTCGCGCGGCACCGCCTGGCCGTGGTCCGGGTGGTTGTCGTGCCGGTTGGTGCCCTTGAGGAGAATCGGCTTGCCGTTGACCGTGAACGCCCCCGGGCCGCACGCGATCTCCCGGAAGCCGACCCGGGTGCGGTGCGCCTCGACCGTGCGGTCGCCGTCGAGCACCTCGGTGACCAGCGCGTACAGGTGCGGTTCCTCCGCCGACCACTTCCTGGGAGCGGCGACTTCGGCGGCCAGCTCCACGGTCGCCCGGTCCCCGTCGAAGACCGCGTCCGCCGTACGGGAGGCCACCTCGCCGCCGTCCGGGCCGAGGAGGGTGCAGCGGACGCGATGGCCGGACGTGCCGCCGTCCCCCTGATCGCGCAGCACCGCGGTGACCTTCAGCTCCGCATCTCGATAGGCGGCGTCGAGCGCGGTGCGCACCTCGAGGTCGTGCAGGTGGAGCGCCGGTACGGAGTACAGGTACACGTCGCGGAAGATCCCGGACACGTCGATCATGTCCTGGTCCTCCAGCCAGCTGCCGTCCGACCAGCGGAAGACCTGCACGGCAAGGGTGTTCGTGCCGTCCTTCAGATGGTCGGTGAGGTCGAACTCGGCCGGGGTGTAGCTGTCCTCGCTGTAGCCGACACGGGTGCCGTTCAGCCAGACGAAGAAGGCGGACTTCACGCCCTGGAAGGAGATCAGCGTCCGGCGCCCGCGCCAGCCCTTCGGCACGGTGAAGGTGCGGCGGTACGAGCCGACGGGGTTGAACTTCTCCGGCACGGCCGGCGGCTCGGGCTTCTCGTAACCGGTCCACGGATACGGGATGTTGAGGTAGATCGGCTCGCGGTAGCCGTGCTGCTCCCAGTTGGCGGGCACCGGCAGCTCGTCCCAGCCCCCGTCGTCGAAGCCCGGTGCCTCGAAGCCGGCGGGGCGGCCGTCCGGCGTTTCGGCCCAGTGGAAGCGCCAGGTGCCGTTGAGGGAGCGGTGGTACGGCGAGTCGGCCGCGGGCCCGCCGGCGCGGGCCGCCGCGGCGCCGGCGTACGGGATGAGCTGGGCGCGGGCGGGTTCGCGGCCGATCTGGACGGTGCCGGGGGAGTTGCGCCAGGGGTCGTCGGCCGGCTGCGGCGCGGCGGCGGTGAAGGCATCCTTCTGGGCGGCGTAAGCGGCCCATCCGGCCAGGGCGGAGGCGGCGAGGAACCCTCGGCGGCTCAGGGGGATGCGCATGCGTCCAGCTCCGAACGAAAGGCAACAGGGTGCCCCATGCTCGAACAGCGACCTTGGCCTATCAACCCATCTCGCGGTCGGCGTCGTCCAGTTGGCCGGTTCCGGCTCAAGAAAACTAAGCGAACGATCGTGCTACTATCTCCGCATGAATGCCATGGCAGCACTCCTGCGCACCTCGCTGAACGCCACCTCGTCCGCCGCCCCGCGCCTGGCCGGCCGGGCCGCCTTCGCCCTCTTCCGGCGCCCGCTGGTGCGCCCCCGGCTGCGTCCGTACGAGCGCGAGCTGATGGCTTCCGCCTGGTACGGCAGCACCACCGTCAATGGCAAGAACGTGGTGACGTACTGCTGGGGCGACGGCGAGCGGCCGGTGCTGCTCGTGCACGGCTGGCAGTCCCGGGCCGCGCACTTCTCGGCGCATGTCGCGGCGCTGCGGTCGGCCGGCTATTCGCCCGTGACCTTCGACGCGCCGGGGCACGGGGCGTCGGGCGGGCGGGAGATGACGATCCTGGAGTACCGCGAGATCATGCGCCGGCTCGGCGCGGAGCACGGCCGCTTCGACGCCGTGATCGGGCACTCCTTCGGCGCGATGGCCGCGTTCTTCGCGGTGCGCGAGCGGGCGGTCGCGGCGGACCGGCTGGTCAGTCTTGCCGGAATCCCGGACTTCGGGCATCTGGTGCGGCAGTTCCGGGTGGAGCTGGGGCTGCGGGAGCGGCTCGAGGACGAGGTGCGGCGGCGCGTCGTCGACTATCTCTTCCCGCTGGAGGGCGACATCTGGGAGCGATTCTCGTCGGCCGTACGCCCTGAAGAGGTGAATGTGGAGCAGGTGTTGCTCGTCCACGACGCGGACGACCGACGGGCTCCGGCCGAATTGTCGGAGCGGGTCGCGGCGGCGTACGGCGACCGGGCCCGGCTCGTCGTGACCCGCGGGCTCGGGCACAACCGGATCCTGCGTGATGCCGATACGGCGGCTGCGGTGCTGGACTTCGTGACGGCGCCGTCAGGCGCCGAGCTGCGGCGGTAGCGCCCCGGGGTCGGTGGCGACGGCGGCCAGGCGGGCGAGGATGGCGCGGCCCGCGCGGTCGTACGCGGAGTCCTCGCCGTGCAGCACGGAATAGAGGTTCGCGGACTCCAGCAGCGAGATGAGCTCGAAGGCGAGCTGCGCGGGGTCGGCGGCGTCGGTCAGCTCACCGGCGTCCTTGGCCTCGCGGAGGGTGGTCTCCACGTAGTCGTTCCACTGGCGGTGGGCGTCCCGGAGCGCGTCGTGCACCGGGCCGCTGCGGGCGTCGAACTCGGCGATGACGCCGGAGAAGAAGCAGCCGCCGGGGAAGATGCGGGTGCGGGAGTAAGCCGACCAGGAGGCGGCGAGGGCGAGCGCGCGGCCGAGGCCCGGCGGGTGCGCCTCGGCGGGCTTGACGACCTGCTCCGCGTAGACCGAGGAGGCCGCCCTGATGGTGGCCAGCTGCAGCTCCTCCTTCGAGCCGAAGAGCGCGAAGACGCCGCTCTTGCTGAGCTTGAGCTCATTCGCGATGCGCCCGAGCGACAGCCCTTCCAGGCCCTCGACGGAGGCGATCTCCATGGTCCTGGCCAGCACCGTGCGCCGGGTGGCATTCCCGCGCGCTACGCGCCCGTCCGTCCGTGCTGTGGTCATGCACCGGCCTCCTCGACTCTGCGGGTCCAGTTTACTGACCGTCCGGTCGTGCAGGTTCAGGACGGCCGGTTGTCAGTGGTGAGGTGCAGACTTGGCGGCATGGCTGAGGAGCGGGAAACCATCGAGCGGTTCTGGGCGGCGTGCGACAAGGGCGAGTGGGACGTCTTCGCCGGTCTGCTGGCCGAGGACGTGATCTACCGGGCGCCGAAGTCGCGCGAGCGGGTGCGCGGGCGCGAGGCCGTCGTGCGGTTCAACCGGGAATTCCCCGGCGACTGGCACCTGGCGGTGGAGGACCTCGTCGCGGGGGAGGGGCGGGCGGTGAGCCGGATCCGCTTCGAGATGGTTGGGGAGACGGGGACGGACACGGGGATCTCGTTCTTCACCTTCACCGAGGACGGTCTGATATCCGAGATCGAGGACTACTGGCCGGACCCGTACGAGCGGCCGGCCAGTCGCGCGCATCTCTCGGAGCTGTACTGAGCGGTTAGCGGTAGAGGAGGTACTTGCGGCGGGTGGCTTCGAAGGTGGCGACTTCGTCGGCCCAGGCGGCGACGACGTCGTTCGCGGATGTGCCGTCGTCGATCATGGTGCGCAGCCGGGGTGATCCGGAGAGTTTGTCGATCCAGTAGGGGCGCTGGGTGTCCCCGTCGTCCTTGCGCCATTCGAAGGCGGCGTATTTCTTCGCTTCGACCAGCATGGCGACGGCGGTGGGGATGGGTTGGTAGCGGCGTCGGTCGGTGACGTGGATCTGGACGCCGGCGCAGGTTTTGCCCTGGTGTTTGCTGAAGGTGGGGACGAAGTAGGCCTCGCGGAAGGTGACGCCGGGCAGTTTCAGGGCGTTGAGGCGGTCGCTGTAGTGGTAGTCCAGGTAGGGGCCGC
>NZ_JAAKZV010000126.1 GCF_011044975.1 Streptomyces coryli
CCCCGGACCAGCAACTCCTCGCCTCCAGCGCCGCCATCGGCGCCACCCCCCTCGCCGACCGCCTCGGCGGGCTCGACGCCACCCTCCACCCCGGCACCCTCTCCGCCGGCGAGCGTCAGCTCATCGCGCTCGCCCGCGCGCACGCCGCCCCGGCCGGCGTCGTCCTACTCGACGAGGCCGCCTGTCACCTCGATCCCGCCGCCGAGGAGCGCGCCGAGCGGGCCTTCGCCGCGCAGTGGCATCGCACGGTCGTGATCGTCACGCACCGCCTCGCCTCCGCCCGCCGCGCCCAGCAGGTCCTGGTCATGGACGGCCGCGGGCAACCCCGAATCGAAGCGCCGGCAGCATCGTCACAGCCACCCCGCCCCCTGCGAGATCCGGATCGCGTCGACCCGGTTCCGCGCCCCGGTCTTACGGGTGATCGCGGCCATGTAATTGCGCACGGTCCCCGCCGTGAGATGCAGCCCCCGGGCGATCTCGGCCACCGTGAGCCCTTCGGCCGCGAGTGACAGCACGCTCAACTCCCGCTCCGTGAGCGGCGCCCGCGTCGCGTCCATGAAACTGAGCGCGAGGCTGTCGTCGATGTAGCGCTCGCCACCCGCCAGCACCCGGATCGCGTCCGCCAGCCGGTGCGGCTGCGCGTCCTTGTTGACGTAACCCTGGGCATCGGCGTCGTACGCGCGCTTCAGCAGGCCCGGCCGCCCGGCCGAGACGAGCACCAGCAGCGCGCATCCCGGATACGCGCCGCAGCACGCCGACACCGTCGCCGCCGCCGCGAGACCCGTGGCCCCGGGTCCCTCGGGGTCGACCACGCACACCTGCGGCTGCAGCTTGCGCGCCGCCCGGCCGGCCTCCTCCGTCGGTACGGCGAGTGCGTACAGATCGAGCTCTCGTTCCAGCAGTGCGGCCAGCGCCGACCGCAGCAGTCCTTCGTCGTGCACAAGGAGAACGCGGATCACGTCCCGCTCCATAGCCCCCCGCCTGGCCGTCACTTGCGTACGTGCCTTACGGATGTGCCTGCCTATTACTACCTGCGCGGAGGGCGCTTGGAAAACGGCAAATCGGCCATGCGGTGGTGCGTGGCGCAAGGGGGGCGTGCGACTAACTGCCGTGCGCCCCTTGCTGGTTGCGGCGCTACAGCCAACGGCCGATGGCCGACGACCAATGACCGATGGCCGCCCCGTAACGCCTACGCCCGCCCCGCCGCCGTCAGATCGATCAGCCGGCACGCCATCGCGATATCGATCTTCACCTGCGCGATCGACGCCCGCCCCGACAGCCACGTGATCAGCGCCGAGTGCCACGTGTGCTCGATGACCCGCACCGCCGACAGCTGCTCAGGCGTCGGCTCGCCCTCGATGCCCATCGCGTCCAGGATGATCGCCGTCGTCAGCCGCGAGACCGTGTCCACCTCGGGGCTCACCGAGCGGTCGGCGAAGGTCAGCGCGCGCACCATCGCGTCCGCCAGATGCGGCTCGCGCTGCATCGCGCGGAACGCCCGCATCAGCGTCTCCGCCACCCGGGCGCCGGCGTCGGTCTCCTCCGGCGGGCGCTTCTGCAGCGTCTCGTGCAGCTGCTGCAGCTGGTCCTGCATGGTCGCCACGAGCAGATGGATCTTGGAGGGGAAGTAGCGGTACAGCGTGCCGAGCGCCACCCCGGCCTTCTCCGCGACCTCGCGCATCTGCACCGCGTCGAAGCCGCCGCGGCCCGCCAGCTGCGCGCTGGCGTGCAGGATGCGGCGGCGGCGGGCCTCCTGGCGCTCGGTGAGCGCGGGGCCGGCAGCCGGGGCTTGACCGGGACGGGTGGCCGGTCTGGCTGCCTCTGTCATGTGGGTTCCCGCTTTCCTACGGTCCTCGGTCCTGCGTTGCTCGGTCGCGGCGCCGGTGCCTGCTGTGGCGCAACAGGATGGCAGGGAGCCGGCGGGTGTCGCGAATCACCTGGTGCGGCCCGTACACGAGAAGCTACGGGCGGGTAGATTCAAGCGTCCGAAAGACCGGAGCTGAAACTTGTTCTACCTTACCGTGACCCGTTACGCTCCGGCGGAAACGCTGTGAGAAGGGGGCCGCGAGTGGCTGCAGATGGACCGCTGCGCATCGCGTTGCTCAGCTACAAGGGCAATCCCTTCTGCGGCGGCCAGGGCGTCTACGTGCGCCATCTGTCCCGCGAGCTGGCCCGCCTCGGCCACCGTGTCGAGGTCATCGGCGCCCAGCCGTATCCGGTCCTCGACGAGCACGAGGGCGTCACGCTGACCCGGCTCCCGAGCCTCGACCTGTACCGGCAGCCGGACCCCTTTCGCACCCCGAAGCGCGGCGAGTACCGCGACTGGATCGACGCCCTCGAGGTCGGCACGATGTGGACCGGCGGCTTCCCCGAGCCGCTGACCTTCAGCCTCCGCGCCCGCCGCCACCTCGCCTCGCGCCGCGGCGACTTCGACGTCGTGCACGACAACCAGACGCTCGGCTACGGCCTTCTCGGCGGCCCCCGCACCCTCGGCGCCCCGCTGGTCACCACCGTCCACCACCCCATCACCGTCGACCGGCAGCTGGAGCTGGACGCGGCCGAGGGCCTCAAGCGCCGGATGTCGGTGCGGCGTTGGTACGGCTTCACGCGGATGCAGGCCCGGGTCGCCCGGCGACTGGGCTCGGTCATCACCGTCTCGGGCTCCTCGGCGGCCGAGATCAGCGACCACCTCGGCGTGCGCCGCGAGCGCATCCACGTGGTCCCCATCGGCGCCGATACGGACCTCTTCTCGCCCGATCCGTCGGTACCGGAGGTGCCGGGCCGGATCGTGACGACCTCGAGCGCGGACGTGCCGCTGAAGGGCCTGGTGCACCTCGTCGAGGCGCTGGCCAAGGCCCGTACCGAGGTGCCCGAGGCGCACTTGGTCGTGGTCGGCAAGCGCGCCGACGACGGCCCGGTCGCGGCCGCGATCGAGCGTTACGGGCTCGGCGACGCGGTGCGCTTCGTGAAGGGCATCAGCGACGCGGAACTGGTCGACCTGATCAGGAGCGCGCAGGTCGCGTGCGTCCCCTCGCTGTACGAAGGCTTCTCCCTTCCCGCGGCGGAGGCGATGGCGACCGGCACCCCGCTGATCGCCACAACGGGCGGCGCGATCCCGGAGGTAGCGGGCCCCGACGGCGAAACCTGCGTGGCGGTCCCGCCGGGCGACTCGGGCGCCCTGGCGGCCGGCCTCGCCCGCCTCCTCACGGACCCGGCGCTCCGCACCCGGCTGGGCGCCGCCGGCCGCACCCGGGTGCTGACGAAGTTCACCTGGGCCTCCGCGGCCCGGGGCACGGCCGACCTGTACCGCGCGGCGATCGGCCGCCCCGCGGCCCAGGTGCGCCGCACCGCGGCCCTGGGTGTGCGGGCCGCAGGATCCAACGTAGAGAGAGGCAAGGCTCCGTGCTGACAGTCGACTTCACAAGGTTCCCGCTCGCCGCAGGCGATCGTGTGCTGGATCTCGGCTGTGGCGCCGGCCGCCACGCCTTCGAGTGCTACCGGCGCGGGGCGCACGTCGTCGCGCTCGACCAGAACGCCGAGGAGATCCGCGAAGTCGCCAAGTGGTTCGCCGCCATGAAGGAGGCCGGCGAGGCCCCGGCGGGTGCCACCGCGACCGCCATGGAGGGCGACGCCCTCGCGCTGCCCTTCCCCGACGACAGCTTCGACGTCGTGATCATCTCCGAGGTGATGGAGCACATCCCGGACGACAAGGGCGTGCTCGCCGAGATGGTGCGGGTGCTCAAGCCCGGCGGCCGGATCGCCGTCACCGTGCCGCGCTACGGCCCCGAGAAGGTCTGCTGGGCGCTGTCCGACGCGTACCACGAGGTCGAGGGCGGCCACATCCGCATCTACAAGGCGGACGAGCTGCTCGGCAGGATGCGCGAGGCCGGGCTCAAGCCGTACGGCACCCACCACGCGCACGGCCTGCACTCGCCGTACTGGTGGCTGAAGTGCGCCTTCGGCGTCGACAACGACAAGGCGCTGCCGGTGCGCGCGTACCACAAGCTGCTGGTCTGGGACATCATGAAGAAGCCCCTGGCCACCCGGGTCGCCGAGCGGGCGCTCGATCCACTCATCGGCAAGAGCTTCGTGGCGTACGCGACGAAGCCGCACCTCCCGAAGGCCGCCGCCCAGGCGGAGGCGGCTAAGTGACGTCACCGGGACGTACCGAGCGGCTCGCACTCACCGGCGTCCTCACCGCTGAAGAGGCCGCCGCCACCGTCGCCGGCATCGCGGCGGTGCAGCGGGCGGACGGGGCGATCCCGTGGTTCCGCGGACACCACCTCGACCCGTGGGACCACATCGAGGCCGCGATGGCGCTGGACGCCGCGGGGGAGCACGCGCGGGCGGAGGCGGCGTACGAGTGGCTGGCGGCGCACCGGCTGCCGGACGGGTCGTGGTACGCGGCGTACGCCGACGGGGACGCCGAGCAGCCCACGGACCGGGGCCGGGAGACGAACTTCGTCGCGTACATCGCGGTCGGGGTCTGGCATCACCATCTGTCCACCGGCGACGACGCGTTCCTCGAGCGGATGTGGCCCGCGGTGCGGGACGCCGTCGAGTTCGTGCTGGCGCTCCAGCAGCCGGGTGGGCAGATCGGCTGGAAGCGCGAGCCGGACGGCGCCGCGCTTACGGACGCGCTGCTCACCGGCTCCTCCTCCATCCACCAGGCGCTGCGCTGCGCCCTCGCCATCGCCGAGCGGCGCGGCGAGCCGCAGCCGGACTGGGAGCTGGCGGCCGGGCAGCTCGGGCACGCCATCCGCCGGCACCCGGAGCGCTTTCTCGACAAGGACCGCTTCTCGATGGACTGGTACTACCCGGTCCTCGGCGGCGCGGTGACGGGAGCGGCGGCGAAGGAGCGGATCGAGGCCGACTGGGACCGCTTCGTGGTGCCCGGCCTCGGCGTCCGCTGCGTCTCCGACCGGCCGTGGGTGACCGGCGGCGAGAGCGCCGAGCTGGCGCTCGCGCTGTGGGCCATGGGGGAGCGGGAGCGGGCGCACGAGATCCTGCGCTCGATCCAGCATCTGCGGGCGCCCGACGGCATGTACTACACGGGCTATGTCTTCGAGGACGACGCCATCTGGCCCGCCGAACTCACCGCCTGGACGGCGGGCTCGCTGCTGCTGGCCGTGGCCGCCCTCGGGGGAGACGAGGCGACCACGGCCGTGTTCGGGGGCAGCGAGCTGCCCGCGGGGCTGCGGGTGGAACCGGACTGCTGCTGAGCGACTCCGGAAGGGGTCAGAAGCGTCGCACAGTCCTGGCGAGGGCGTGCCCGATGGCGAGGTACACCACCGCGGCGATGCCGTAGTTCAGCAGCACCCGCCACCAGTCCGGGTTCACCTGGAACATGTCCCGCGACCAGCCCGCCAGCCAAGCGGCCGAGTCCTGGATGAAGTCGACCAGGCTGTTGGTCCGGTTGGCGTCGAGCACGTACATAAGGATCCACAGCCCGATCACGATCGCCGCGATGTCGGCGATGACCGCAATGGCGACGGCTGCCGGATTTCCTCCGTAACGCCTCGTGTGTGTGGCCATAAGCGTCGGGTTGCCGGATAACAGTCCGATAAACACCCGAACGGCGGGCCCCGGGTAGTCCCGGCGGCCGCGACGGGCGACTCTGCGAGGAGAACAGACGCTTCCCGGGAGGCCCCCATGCGCCGGATATCCGTAGCCCTGCTGCTCTGCTGCGCCCTGCTCGCAGGGGGCACGGCATGCAGCAACAGCCCGGACCGGGAGGCGGGGGCGGGCTCGGCGAACAGCACGAGCACGCCGGAGCGGGAGAAGTACAACCGCGCCAAGTTCGTCGCGAACGCGGGCCTGGCGGCCGGCGCCGCGTACCAGTGGCTGCTCAAGCCGTACCGCGCCGGCAACTTCCAGAAGGGCGCCAAGGGCCGCACCTTCACCCTCATCAAGGCGGGCGTCGCCGGCGCCTTCGCGTACAACCGGCTCAAGGCCGCGCAGAAGAACGCCAAGGGCGACCCGGTGCTGACGAAGGCCCTCGCCCCGGTGACCGGCGGCATCGAGTCCCTGAAGGGCATGTCGTCGAAGTTCCGCAAGGGCAGCGCCACGGAGGCGGACGTCAAGCAGTACGAGGACGTCCTCAACAACATCAAGGGCGCGGGCAAGGAAGCCGGCCTGAACGTGGTCAACCGGGTGCCGACGACCTCCCAGCTGAACGGGGGCTGACGGCACCCGCCGGGTGCGCTTAGGGTTCCCGGCATGCCTGCACTCGCACACGAGCGCTATTGCGCCGAAGTCATCGCCCAGACCGACCTGCTGCGCGATGTCGTACGCGCCACCGACCTCGGCGCGCGGGTGCCCACCACCCCCGACTGGGACCTGGGCGAGCTGGCCGTGCACGTCGGCGGGGCGCACCGGTGGGCGGCGGTGCTGGTGAGCACGCGGGCGCAGCGCGACATCCCCGACGACGAGGTGCCCGGCTTCTACGGGCCCGAGCCCCGGCAGCACCGGGAGCTCGAGTACTGGCTGGCGGAGGGCGCGGAACTGCTCGCGAACGCGCTGCGCGAGGCCGGCCCCGACGCCCCGGTGTGGACGTGGGCCCAGGAGCGTACGGCCGGCTTCTGGGCGCGCCGGATGACGCACGAGACGGTGGTGCACCGGGCCGACGCGGCGGGGGCGGCCGGGCCCGGCTTCGAGGTGGCACCCGACGTCGCCGCGGACACCCTCGACGAATGGCTGGAGATCCTCGACCTGGCCCAGCGCAACCCGGACGACGAGGACCTCGCCGCCCTCCGCGACCGCGCCCTGGCCGGCCGCACGCTCCACCTCCACGCCACCGACGCGCCCGGCGCCGAGTGGCTCATCGAGCTCGGCGAGGCCGGCTTCAGCTGGGAGCGCGCGCACCGCAAGGCGGACGTGGCGCTGCGCGGGCCGATCGCCGACGTGCTGCGGGTCTTCTACCGGCGGCTGCCGGCGGACAGCGGCCGGGTGGAGGTGCTGGGCGACGCGAAGCTGCTTCAGACGTGGCTGGAGCGGGCGTCCTGGAGCTAGCCGTTGAGCTCTGCGAGAGCGCGGAGTGTCGGCAGATCCGGGGACGTGACCAGGAGGTCCGTCACCGGGCCCTTGCGCCACAACTCCAGGCGTTCGGCGATACGGGCACGCGGCCCGACCAGGGAGATCTCGTCGGCGAAGGCGTCCGGGACGGCGGCGATCGCCTCGTCGCGCCGGCCCTCCGCGAACAGGTCCTGGATGTGCCGGGCTTCGGCCTCGTAGCCCATGCGCGCCATCAGGTCGGCGTGGAAGTTGCGGGAGGCGTGGCCCATACCGCCGATGTAGAAGCCGAGCATCGCCTTCACCGGGAACAGCCCCTCGGCGACGTCGTCGCAGAGCTGCGCGCGGACCAGCGGCGCGATCATAAAGCCGGGGGAGAGGTCGGCGAGCGAGGCCTCGTAGACGTCCGTACGGAACGGGGACCAGTACAGCGGCAGCCAGCCGTCCGCGATCCGCGTCGTCTGTGCGATGTTCTTCGGACCCTCCGCGCCGAGGAGGATGGGGACCTCGGCACGGAGGGGGTGGGTGATCGGCTTCAGCGGCTTGCCGAGCCCGGTCCCGTCCTCGCCGCGGTACGGGTGCGCGTGGAAGCGGCCGGCCAGCTCCACCGGGCCCTCGCGGCGCAGCGCTTGGTGGATCACCTCCACGTACTCGCGGGTGGCGGTGAGCGGGCTGCGCGGGAACGGCCGCCCGTACCAGCCCTCCACCACCTGCGGCCCGGAGAGCCCGAGGCCGAGCATGAGCCGGCCGCCGGAGAGGTGGTCGAGTGTGATCGCGTGCATCGCGGTGGCGGTGGGCGTACGGGCCGCCATCTGCACGATCCCGGTGCCGAGCCGGATCCGCTCGGTGTGCGCGGCGATCCAGGTGAGCGTGGTGAACGCGTCGGAGCCCCAGGCCTCCGCGGTCCATACGGAGTCGTAGCCCAGGCGCTCGGCTTCACGGGCGAGTTCGGTGTGCTCGGGCTTGGGGCCGCGACCCCAGTAGCCGAGTGCTAGTCCCAGGCGCATATCTGACGGTGTATCAGGTGCGCTCGGACAAGACAATGGCCCCCCGCCCGTCAAGCGGGCGAGGGGCCGGTGCCGTTGGTTACGTCAGCCGCGCTGGATGCCGCTGGTGTCCTGCAGCACGCCGCGACGGCCGTCCTGGGTCTGGGCGACCAGGGCCGGGCCGCGCTGGTCGACGGCCAGGTACCAGATGCCCGGGGCCAGCTCGGCGACCTGAGCGTTCGAGCCGTCCTCGGCGAACAGCGGCCGCGCCGCCGGCACCGCGAACCAGAACGGCGCGAACGAGCCGCCACCGGCGGGCGCCGGAGCACCCTGCTGCTGCGGCGCACCGGGACCGCCCGGGCCGGGCTGCGGGGCACCGCCGCCGTACGCGGGCTGCGGCTGCTGCTGGCCGTACGGCTGACCGGGCTGACCGCCCTGCTGCGGGCCACCGGGGTAGCCGTAACCGGGCTGACCGCCCTGCTGCGGGTAACCGCCCTGCATGGCGGGCTGCTTGGGGGCGCCGAGGAGGGGGGCCTTGAAGGCGGGGATGGCGCCGGTGAGTACGGCGCCGGCCGCGATGACGAGGGTGCCGAGGAGCGCGATCCAGGCGCCCATGCCGGCGCTCAGGCTGTCTTCGTCGGCGACGCCGCCCGGCAGCTGGATGACGGCGGTCAGTGCGCTCAGCAGCGCGCCCAGGGACAGGCCCGTGCCGACCTGGTCGAGGGAGAGGCCGGCCACCTTCTTGTCGGCCTGCATGCGGCCGACCACGATGAGGATGGCGGCGAGGATGCCGGCGATGAAGACCGCCGAGGCCGTCGGCGAGACGTCGCCGGACCAGCCGGTCGGCAGCTTCTCCTGCCCCTTGTCGCAGGCCTCGGCGGGGAGCCCGTCAGGGCATTCGGCCGAGATGAACTTCAGGAACGAGGCGACGATCAGCAGCAACGCGCCGACGAGCACTACGGCGTCGCCTCGGGTGAGTGAGCGGATATTCACGAGTTGTCCTTTGCAAGTCTTGGTCGTTGTCGCTGTCGCCTGCCCGGTACGGGCCGTCGCCGCCGCGAATCCGTGCGCGGTGGGACATCGTACGGGTAGTAGATCTACGTACGAGAAGACGGGCCCATGTACACCGCTGTCACCTCTCCCCCTGTTCCCCCGTCATGTACTGCTTTTCGTCACTACCCCTGGAGATACGCCCTGATGCCGTCGGCGATCCCGTGCGCCGCCCGCTGCCGCCAGCCGGCGTCCGACAGGCGGTCTGCTTCGGCCGCGTTGCGCATGTTGCCGCATTCGATGAAGACTTTGGGCACCTTCGACAGATTGAGTCCGCCGAGGTCCGAACGCACGGTGTAGCCCTTGCCGTCGCCGGTGTAATTCGAGTGCCGGCTGCCGGTGGTCTTCGCGAAGTGCTTCAGCACCGATTCGCCGAGCTTGCGCGAGTCGGCGGTGATGGGGCGGGTGTCGGCCACGCCGTCGTGCACGCGTGCGGGGAAGATCACATGGAATCCGCGGTCCCCGCTGCTGCCCGCCCCGTCCGCGTGGACGGAGACGACGGCGTCGGCCTTCGCCTTGTTTCCGATGGCGGCGCGTTCGTCGATGCAGGGACCGTACGCACGCTTGCCGTCCTGGGTGAGCTTGACGGTGGCGCCCTGTCCGGTGAGCAGGCGCTCGGCGCGGCGGGTCACGTCGAGGGTGAACTCCGCTTCGCTGTACCCGTCGTTCGTGGCGGCGCCGGTGGTGTCGCATTCCTTGCGGCCGGTGCCGATGTCGACCTTGCGGTTGATCTCCGCAGTGTGGTCGCGGTTGTTGGGGTTGTGCCCCGGGTCGAGGACGATGACCTTGCCGTCGAGCGGCTTCTCGTCCGTCTGCGGCTTTACGGAGGAGGGCGGGCTGCTGCCCTCTTTGTCTTCCGTGTCTTTGTGCGCCGACGCCCCCGGCTTTCCCCCCTGCGGGCCGCCGTCCGAATCACCGACCGCCTGCCAGACCAGATAGCCCGCGAAGCACACGGGTATCAGTGGCGCTAGGAGGAGGGTGGCGCGGACGCGCCGGTTCAGCGTGGGCACGGATGCGACCGTAGCAGGGAGGTCAGACACCCTGCGCGGTGCGCTTGAGGACCCGCAGTGAACGTGTGGCGGAGATCTCGGTGAAGGCGCCGGAATCGAGGGCGCGGCGGTAGATCCGGTACGGGGCCTGGCCGCCGTCGGCGGGGTCGGGGAACACGTCGTGGATGACGAGCGTCCCGCCCTCGGCGAGATGCGGGACCCAGCCCTCGTAATCGGCGGTGGCGTGCTCGTCCGTGTGCCCGCCGTCGATGAAGACGAGCCCGAGCCGGCTGCCCCAGTGCGCGGCCGCCTGCGGCGAGCGGCCGACGAGGGCGAGGACGTGGTCCTCGAGGCCCGCGCGGTGGAGGGTGCGGCGGAAGGTGGGGAGCGTGTCCATGAGCCCCAGCTCGGGGTCGACGAGGGTGGCGTCGTGGTACTCCCAGCCCGGCTGCTGCTCCTCGCTCCCGCGATGGTGATCGACGGTGACGGCGATCACCTGGGACTCGCGGGCGGCGGCGGCGACGAGCAGCGTCGACCGCCCGCAATAGCTGCCGACCTCGAGCAGCGGCAGCCCGAGACGCCCCGCCCCGACGGCGGCGTCGTAGAGCGCGAGGCCCTCGTCGAGCGGCATGAAGCCCTTGGCGGCTTCGTAGGCGGCGAGCACATCGGGCTTGAGCTGGGACATGGGCGTCACCTTAATGCTGAGCCGGTGCCGCGCTGCCGGGGCCCGGCGTGACGTACGCCACGGGCCTAGGACCACCGACGGATCCGGCCCCGGCCGATATCCCCGTGCCGCCGCCCACCGCCAGGTGCCAGCATGTAACCCATGGTTCACAGTTCGACGAGTGACGTCACCGGCATATCCAAGGCGGCGGCCAGGAAGCCCCCGCTCTGGCTCCTCCTGGCGGTGACGTGTGCCGGGCAGTTCCTCGTCGTGCTCGACGTGGCCGTGGTCAATGTCGCGCTGCCCGCCATGCGCGCCGACCTCGGCATGTCCGCCGTCGGCCTGCAGTGGGTGGTCAACGCCTACACCCTCACCTTCGCCGGCTTCATGCTTCTCGGCGGCCGCGCGGGCGACCTCTTCGGGCGCAAGCGGATGTTCGTCGTCGGCCTAGCGCTCTTCACCGCCGCCAGCCTCGCCGGCGGCCTCGCGCAGGCGCCGTGGCAGCTGCTCGCCGCCCGCGCCGTGCAGGGCATGGGCGCCGCCGTGCTGGCGCCGTCCACGCTCACGCTGCTCACCGCCTCCGTGCCCGAGGGCCCGGCCCGCGGCCGCGCGATCGGCACCTGGGCCGCCGTCGGCGCCGGCGGCGGGGCCGCGGGCGGCCTGATCGGCGGGGTGCTCACCGACGCCCTGTCCTGGCGCTGGGTCCTCCTGATCAACGTGCCCATCGGCGCCCTCGTCCTCATCGCCGCCATCGTCTGGCTCACCGAGTCCCGCGCCGGCGACCGCCGCCGCCTCGACGTCCCCGGCGCCGTCCTGGTCACCGGCGGCCTTGCGCTCCTCGCGTACGGGATCGTGCAGACCGAGAGCGAAGGGTGGGGCGCCGCGGCCGCCCTCATCCCCCTCCTCCTCGGGTTCGTGCTCCTCGCGGCCTTCCTTCTCGTCGAGGCGAAGACCAAGGCGCCGCTCATGCCGCTCAAGCTCTTCGCGCTGCGCTCGGTCTCCGCCGCGAATACGGCGATGCTGGTGACCGGCGCGGCGATGTTCGGCTCCTGGTACTTCCTGTCCCTCTATACGCAGAACGTCCTCGGCTACACCCCGATCGAGGCCGGCCTGTCGATGGTCCCGCACTCCATCGCCATCGTCGTCGGCGCGAAGCTCGCGCCGCGCCTGGTCGCCCGCACCGGGCCGAAGACCGTCGCCATCACCGGCATCACGATGGCCGCCGTCGGCTATCTCTGGCAGAGCGGCATGCCGGTCGACGGCGTGTACGCCCGCGACATCCTCGGCCCCGGCGTGCTGATGATGCTCGGCGCCGGCCTCGCCACCACGCCCCTGGTCACCGTCGCCACGGGCGGCGTCGAGGCCTCGGAGGCCGGCCTGGTCTCCGGCCTGGTCAACACCTCCCGCACGATGGGCGGCTCCCTCGGCCTGTCGATCCTGTCCACCGTCGCCGCCGCCCGGATCGGCGGCGGCGAGGGCCCGGAGGCGCTCACCGCCGGCTACGCGGCGGCCTTCCGCGCCGGCACCTTCATGCTCTTCGGCGCCGCGCTGTTGGCGCTGCTCGTGCTGCCCAGGACGCCGAAGGCGCGTACGGAGCAGACGGCCGCCGCCTCATAGGGCCGCTACTTGCCCATGGTGAGGCCGTCACTTCCCCATGGTGAGCCCGTCCTTCGCCGCGCCCCGGCTCAGCACGGTCTCCCGGATCCGGTCCCGCACGTCCTCGTAGCCCTCCGGATTCGCGCCCAGGTTCCGCACCCGCATCGACCCGGTGTCCATCAGCTGCGGCACGAACTCCGCCTTCGACACCCGCCACCGCTCGCCGCCCTTGCGCGGCGGGGCGAAGGTGAAGCGGGCGATGGAGGACCAGTTGCCGCGCGGGTCGGACTCCCCGGAGTAATTCGTCATCGAGCCGGCGATCTGGTCGCCCATCCCGTAGACCACCCAGGTGCCGTTGACCTTCTCGTACGCCTGCGGGACGTGGTTGTGGGTGCCCAGGATGACGTCGATGACGCCCGCCTTCGTGAGCTCGCGGGCCAGCCGCAGCTGCGTGCGGTCCGGGGCCTCCTCCCACTCCGTGCCCCACTGGATCGACACCGCCACCACGTCGGCGCCGGCCCGGCGCGCGGCGCGGGCGTCGGCGATGATCCGGTCCGGCTCGGTGATGTTCACCGCCCAGGGCTTGCCGCGCGGCATCGGGATGTCATTGGTGTCGTACGTGTAGGAGAGCTGCGCCACCTTCGCGCCCTTGACCTTCAGCAGCGCGGGGCTCTCGGCCTCCTTCTTGCTGCGTCCGGTGCCGGCGTGCTTCAGGCCCGCGGTGTCCATGGCGTCGAGGGTGTTCATGATGCCTTCGGCGCCGAGGTCGAGGGAGTGGTTGGAGGCGGTGGAGCAGCCGTCGTAGCCGGTGTCCGCGGCGCCCTTGGCGACCTGGGGCGGGGACTTGAAGTACGGATAGCCGGTGAACGGGCCGCCGTCCGGGCCGTACACCGTCTCCATGTGGCACAGCGCCAGGTCCGCCCGCGACACGGCGGGTTTCACGCCCGCCAGCATCGGCGCGAAGTCGTACGTCTCGCCGCCGCCGTCCGCCAGCGCCTGCTGGATGACCGAATCGTGCGGCAGCACGTCGCCGGAGGCGAGGAGGGTGAAGGGTGCCTGCTTCTTGGCCGGCGCCGCCTTGTCCCGGGCCGGGGGCCGGTCGTCGGACGGCGTCTGGCCGCAGCCCGCGGCCAGCAGTGCGGCGAGGAATGCGGCGTACGGCCGCCGGTGAAGAGCCATGCCGCAATTCCGCAATATTCATATTAATGCGGGCAAAGGGGCACGCCCGCAATGTCGCTCGGATGGCCCACCCCGCGGCCGTATCTGACGAGGCGTCAGCCCTCTTCCCAACTCCACCCCCGTGCGTTATACATGCCGAAGTGGCTAGAACGTGTTCTCGTTACACGCTTCCGGCCGCCCCGATACGACCCCGGCGTGCCGACGGTGCGGACGGCCGCGCCGGGGTCTCGCAAGCCGCAGCCCAGCAGAAGGAGCGCGCGCCCGATGCCCATCGACGCAGCCAAGGCCATCGCCGCCGAGCCCCGCGAGACCCCCGTCGCCTGGAACCACAAGGATGTGCAGCTCTACCACCTGGGCGTAGGCGCCGGAGCTCTGCAGGGCTCGGCCACCGACCCGGACGAGCTGCGCTACACGCTGGAGAGCAAGCTGCACGTGCTGCCCTCCTTCGCCACGGTCGCCGGCGGCGGCCTGGCCGGCGCCGGCAGCTCGCTGAACGCCCCCGGCATCGAGGTCGACCTGGCCGCCCTGCTGCACGCGGGCCAGCGCATCGAGGTGCACCGCCCGCTGCCGGTGAACGGCGAAGCCGTCCAGACCTCCCGGGTGGCCGCCGTCTACGACAAGGGCAAGGCCGCCGTCCTCGTCCTCCGCTCGGAGATCTCCGACGCCGACGGACCGCTGTGGACCTCCGACAGCCAGGTCTACGTCCGCGGCGAAGGCGGCTTCGGCGGCGAGCGTGGCCCCTCGGCCCGCGTCGAGACCCCGGACCGCGCCCCCGACCACACGGTCGAGCGCGAGATCCGCGAGGACCAGGCGCTCCTCTACCGCCTCTCCGGCGACTGGAACCCGCTGCACGCCGACCCCGAGTTCGCCAAGCTCGCCGGCTTCGACCGGCCGATCCTGCACGGCCTCTGCTCGTACGGGATCGCGCTCAAGGCAGCCGTCGACACGGTCCTGGCCGGCGACGTGACCCGCGTCCGCTCGTATCAGACCCGCTTCGCCGGCGTGGTCTTCCCGGGCGAGACGCTCCGCATCCGGCTGTGGCAGGAGCCCGGCCGGGTCCAGCTCACCGCCACCGCAGTCGAACGCGAGGACGCCCCGGTCCTGTCGGACACGGTCCTCGAGCACAGCTAGGGGGCCGCACCGGCCCCGACCGCACCCGGCGACTCCCGAGGAGGAGGCATGCGCGCAGCGGTATTGCATGAGACAGGTCAGGAAAAGCTCGAGCTCCTCGACGACGTCGAAGCCACCGGCTTCGGCCCCGGCAAGGTCCGGATCCGGCTCCGCGCCACCGGCCTGTGCCACTCCGACCTCTCCGCGATGAGCGGCGTGCTGCCGCAGCCCGCGCCGTTCATCCCCGGGCACGAGGGCGCGGGCGAGGTCGCCGAGGTCGGCGAGGGCGTCACCGAGGTCGGGGTCGGCGACCGGGTGCTCGTCAGCTGGCTGCCGGCCTGCGGGGTGTGCCCGTCGTGCAAGCGCGGCCAGACCCACCTCTGTCTGACCGGCTTCCTCAACGCGGGCACGCCGAACTTCAGGCGCCCGCAGGGCGACGTCTTCGGCTTCGCCGGCACCGGCACCTTCGCCGAGGAGCTGGTCGTCGACGCCGTCTGCGCCGTGAAGATCCCCGACGACGTGCCCTTCGACATCGCCGCCCTCATCGGCTGCGGCGTCACCACGGGCCTCGGCGCGGCCATCAACACCGCGAAGGTGGAACCCGGTTCGTCCGTGGCCGTCATCGGCTGCGGCGGCGTCGGCATCAGCGCGATCCAGGGCGCGCGGGTCTGCGGCGCGGCGCAGATCGTCGCCGTCGACCCGGTCGCCTCGCGGCGCGAGGCCGCGCTGCGCTTCGGCGCCACCGAGGCGGTCACACCCGACGACCTCGGCGACCTCAAGCAGCGGATCACCGAGGGCGGCGAGGGCTTCGACTACGTCTTCGAGGTCGTCGGCCGGTCGGCCACGGCCCGTACGGCCTACGAGAACACCCGCCGCGGCGGCTCGCTCGTCGTCGTCGGCGCGGGCGCGATGGACGACCATCTGCAGCTCAATATGTTCGAGCTGTTCTTCGACGAGAAGCGCATCCTGCCGTCGATGTACGGCGGCGACGACGCGCGCCGCAGCTACGACCGCGCCATCGCGCTCTGGCGCTCGGGCCGGATCGACCTGGCGGGACTGATCACCCACCGGGTGCCGCTCGCCGACATCAACGAGGCGCTGGATCAGATGCGCACGGGCGTGGCGCTGCGCACGTGCATCGAAATCTGATCGCCGATATCTGATCTGATCGCCGATATCCGAGGGGACGCAGAAGGTTGAGTGAGCTGGACGGGAAGACCGCGATCGTCACCGGTGCGGGGCGTGGCCTGGGCCGCGCCGAAGCGCTGGAGCTGGCGAAGCTGGGCGCGAACGTCGTGGTCAACGACTTCGGGCAGGCCGGCCGGGACGGCTCAGGCGAGGCCTCGGCCGGCCCGGCCGAGCAGGTCGCCGAGGAGATCCGGGCGGCCGGCGGCAAAGCAATCGCGCACACCGGCGACGTGGCGGACTTCGAGCAGGCCAGAGGGCTGATCGGGCTGGCCATCGAGACGTACGGCGGGCTCGACGTCCTGGTCAACAACGCCGGCATCCTCCGCGACCGGATGATTTTCTCGATGACGGAGGCGGAGTGGGACTCCGTCATCCACGTCCACCTCAAGGGCCACTTCAACACGACCCACTTCGCCGCCGCCCACTGGCGCGAGCTGTCGAAGTCGACTGGCGCCCCGGTCTACGGGCGGATCGTGAACACGTCGTCGGAGGCCTTCCTGGCGGGCTCTGCCGGGCAGCCCAACTACGCGGCGGCGAAGGGCGGCATCGTCGGCCTGACGACGTCGACGGCAGAGGCGCTGCGCAAATACGGCGTCACGGCGAACGCCATCTGCCCCCGGGCCCGTACGAGGATGACGGAGGACGTCTTCGCGGGCTTCGCGGAAGGCGAGGAGGGCAAGCTCGACCCGCTGGCCCCGGAACACGTCTCGCCGCTCGTCGGTTACCTCGCCACCCCGGCGGCCGCCCGAGTCTCCGGCCAGGTCTTCGTCGTCCACGGCGGCATGGTCGCGGTCCTGGAACGCCCGCGGGTGGCAGTGAAGTTCGACACAAAGGGCGAGTCCTTCTCGTACGAGGAGCTGGACGCCTCCCTCACCCCGTACTTCGCCGACCGCCCGGAGAAGGAGAGCTTCGCGGCCGCCGAGGTGCTGGGTTTGAAGCATGAGCGGCGATGACCCGGAAAGCTATTAAATTCCTGCGGTCAAAACGTAGTTGAACGATGACACTCGAAATGGCGGCATCACCGGAAGGTGATGCCGCCATCAACTTTATCGGTGCGACAGTGGTGGACGACCAACCCCACAGAGATGGATCGTCACCATGCGTAAGGCCGTAGTTGCCACCCTCGTTGTCCTTTCCCTGGGCATGTCCGTTCCGGCGCTCGCCGCTCCCGCTCCAGCCGCGGTGGACGCCGCCGCCAGGCTTCAGCAGCCCGCGCCGGCCGGAACCCAACTGGACGTCACCGACGCCCGGATGAAGGTCACGAACCTGCTGTCCATTACCGGCATCGCCGCCTACCTCACCGACTCCGACGGCACTCCCCTGGCGGGAGAGACCATTTACTTCGAGAGTGCCGCCGGCCGTGCACTGGGCAAGGCCACAACGGACCGGAACGGCGAGGTGCACCTGGACCCCGTCGAGTTCAACCTCGGCCCTGGCCTGGAAGACGAACTGCTCGAGGGTTACACCGCCTACTACGGTGGCAGCGACACGTACGGGCGGAGCCAGGCGCACGGCGCCATCGAGGTGGCGGTCTGAACCGCTAGCCTCCCCACACCTCGCAGTGATGCCGCTTTCCGAAGTCACCTGAGACCTCTGGGCCGCCCGCCGGGGCGGTCTGGAGGGTCAGGACCTTGCCCGGGGTGCGGGACTGTTCCGGCATCGCCGGCAGTCCCGGGGCCGTCGGCCGGCCCGTGCGCACAAAGGACGACCAGTACGCCGTCATCTGCCGCGACAGCTTCTTCTCCGCCGCTGTGAACGGGGCTTCCAGGCCGAAGTGGCGGAAGAGGTATTGCAGTTCGTTCACATGGGTGGCGCCGAAGGGGAAGTCCGTATCCAGGTTACGGAGCGAGGCGAAGGGCGGGCCCGTTTCATCGGCGAATTCATACGCGTAGACCGGAGCCGTTCCCGCGATGCGGCTGTTCAGACGGTCGGCCGGGCATGCCATCAACTGGTCGCCGACCGCGGCCGCGTAGGCGAGCGTCGGCGTCTTGAACGCGGACAGCGGATACGCCCGCAGCACCTGCTCGGCCTTCTCCGCGCCGAAGGCATTCCGGATCGCCGCCGGATACTGCTCCGCCGTCAGCGGCTTTCCCGCGCCGTCGTACGCGCCGAAGGCGAAGAGCGTGCCCTCGTCGCGATTGGCGCCGTTGACCACCGGCACCCGCGGATACTCGCCCGAGGCGAACGCCTCCGCCGGCTGGCGCGGCAGGAAGGAACTGCCCACCACCGGATTCCAGTTATGGCCCGACTGCGCCTTGAGCAGCTCGGCCGCCGGCTTCGCGCGCAGGCACGCCGCCACCGTCGCCGCGTCCTCGCAGCCCAGCTTCTTCGCGAAGGCCAGCCCGTCCGCGTCCGCCGCCGCGCGGGTGCGCGCGTTGCAGTCGTCGTACGCACCCGACTGGATCACCGCGCCGCGGAACAGCCCCCGCGCCCCCGGCGAGGCGAGCTGGTCGCAGACCGAGCGGCCGCCCGCGGACTCGCCCGCGATCGTCACCTTGTCCGCGTCGCCGCCGAAGCGGGCGGCGTTCGCCCGCACCCAGCGGAGGGCGGCCTGCTGGTCGAGCATGCCGTAGTTGCCGGACTCCTGCAGGCCGGGGAGGGAGAGGAAACCCATCGCGCCCAGCCGGTAGTTGATCGTCACCACGACCGCTCCCGACGCGTCCGCGAAGGTGTCGGGCACGACGTCGGAGCCCGCCCCCGCCGTCAGCCCGCCGCCGTGGAACCACACCAGCACCGGCCGGTCCCGCTGCGCGCCCTTCGTCTTCGGCGCGTAGACATTGAGGCTCAGGCAGTCCTCCGTGTGGGTGGGCTGCTCATAGCCCGGGTCCCAGCTGGAGCCCTGCACGCAGCGGTTGCTGAAGTCCGTGGCGTCCCGGACCCCGCTCCAGCGGGCGTGCGGGCGCGGCGGCTGCCAGCGCAGCTTGCCGACCGGGTCGGCGGCGTACGGGATGCCGAGGAACTGCCGCCCGAGGCCGGTCACTTCGCCGCGGACCGCGCCCGCGGTGGTCCGTACGACCGTGGCGCCCTCGCCGCCGCCATCCGCGTGCGCCGCGGGGAGCGGGACGACGGCGAGGGCCGCGATGAGGCCGAGCAGCACGCCGAGACAGCGGCGCGCCCGGCCCGTCATGGTGTTGCTTCCGGTGTCAGTCACGACCCACCTCCACGCGCCCGTGCAGCCGCAGATCCCGCGCCGAGGCGCCGACCCACACCTCGCGGCGCCCGGTGCCGAGGACCCACCCGTGCTCGTCCTCGGACCATGAAGACAGCGTGCTCGCGGACACGCGCACCGTCACCCGCTCCGACCGGCCAGGTTCCAGCTCGACCCGCCGGTATCCGGCCAGCGACCGCACCGCCTGGTCGAGCTTCAGCTCGCGCGAGGGGCCGACGTACACCTGCGGGACGTCGGCGCCGGCCCGGCGCCCGGTGTTGCGGACGGTGAAGGAGACCTCGAGCCCGTCGTCGTCCGCGGCCTCGACCTGCAGCCGGGAGTAGGCGAACGACGTGTAGGACAGCCCGTATCCGAAGGGGAACAGCGGCCTGCGGCCCTTCTCGTCGAACCAGCGGTAGCCGAGGTGGATCCCCTCCGAGTACTCCTCGACGCCGTCGACGCCCGGATAGCGCCGCGGGTCGCCGGCCGTCGCGTGGACGTCGTCGTTCGCCGGGTAGCTCTGGGTGAGCCGGCCGCCCGGGTTCGCGTCGCCGTACAGGACATCCGCGGTGGCGCGGGCGCCCTCCTGGCCCGGGTAGTACATCTGCAGCACCGCCGCGGTGTCGCGCAACCACGGCATCGACACGGCCGAGGAGGTGTTGAGGACCACGACGGTGTTGGGGTTGGCGCGGGTGACCGCGCGGATGAGGGCGTCCTGGTTGCCGGGGAGGGCGATGGTCGTACGGTCCTTGCCCTCGGTGGCGTCCTCGTACGCGAAGACGACGGCGGTGGCGGCCTTACGGGCGGCCGCGACCGCCGCGGCGACATCCGCGGCCTGGGTCTCGGAGGTGATCCGGGTGAGCCGGAACTGCTGCCCCTCCTTGCCCCCGTCGGCGGTGATCCGCAAGGCGTGCGAGCCTGCGGAGACCTTGACGGCGGTGCGGCGCACGGAGAGGCCGCCCGGGGTGGTGGAGACGAGGCCGCCGCTGAAGTACTCGCCGAATCCGGGGAGTTGCGGGAAGAGCTCCTTGCCGTCCAGTTCCACCTTGGGCCGATCGGCGGCGGCCCCGCTGAACTGGATCACGAAGGTCCACTCGTCGTCGCTTTCGGCGGCGATCTGCCCGTCGTACGAGAAGGGCTTCCCGGCGGGGATGGCGGCCCCGCCGGTGTGGTCGAGGTCGGCGGCGGGGGAGAGCGCTTCCTTGGGGATGGCCTTCCCGAAGATGTCCTCGCCCAGCGCGTAACGCACGCTGTCGGCGCGCTTTTTGAGCACATCGAGCGGGCTGTCGGCGTGGTCGGGGATGACGTGCGCGCTGCCGCCGCCGCTGACGAACGGCAGCTCGCCGGTCGGGCCGATGACCGCGAGGCTGCGGGCGGCGCGGCCGGAGAGCGGGAGGGCGTGGCGCTCGTTGCGCAGCAGGGTGGCGCCGGCGACGGCGATCCTGTGCGCGGTCTCGGCGCCCGCGGCGGCGTCGCGCTTCGGGCGCTTCGGGATCGAGCCGTCGAGCAGGCCGAAGCGGTCGAGGATGGCGAGGATCCGCCCGGCGGAGCGGTCGACGAGGCGCTCGGCGACCGTCCCGTCCTGCACCGCCTTCTTCAGCGCCGGGCCGAAGTACTTGTCGTCCGGCATCTCCATGTCGAGCCCCGCGGAGATCGCGGCGGCGGTGGAGTGGGCGGCGAACCAGTCGGTCATCACCCAGCCCTCGAAGCCCCATTGCTCGCGGAGGACATCGGTGAGCAGCGCCTTGTTCTCACAGGCGTAGGTGCCGTCGACGCGGTTGTACGACCCCATGACCGCGCCGGAGCCCGCCTCGATGGCGGCGGCGAAGGGCCGTAGCTCCATCTCCTGCTTGGTCTGCTCGGTGGCGCGGACGTCGATGGTGTTGCGCTCGTGCTCCTGGTTGTTGAGCGCGAAGTGCTTGACCGTCGCGATCATGTGCTCGCCCTGGATGCCCTTGATCTCGGCGGCGACCAGGTCGCCGGAGAGGAGGGGGTCCTCGGAGAAGGTCTCGAAATTCCGTCCCGCGTACGGGGTGCGGATGAGGTTGACCATGGGGGAGAGCAGCACATCCTGGCCGAGCGCCCGGCCCTCGTGGCCGATCACCTTCCCGTAGGCGCGGGCCAGTTCGGGCGAGAAGGCGGCGGCCAGCAGGATCGGCGCGGGGAGCGCGGTGGCGTGGGCCGTGACGCGGACGCCGGCCGGGCCGTCGGTGAGGCGGAGGGCGGGGATGCCGAGGCGGGGGACGCCCGGGACGTAGCCGGCCTGGCCGAGGGAGTCGGGGTCGGTGTGGCCGTGCAGGAGGGAGATCTTCTCGTCGAGGGTGAGGTCGGCGAGGAGCTTCCGGACGCGGGGGGTGAGGGCTGCGGTGGCTGCGGTGCCTGCGGCGCCTGCGGTGCGTGCGGTGCCTGCGGTGCTGCTTCCGGCTTTGGTACGGGCGCCGCCGGCGCCGGTGGCCTGGGCGCCGGCGGCGGGCATGGTGGCGGTGGCCGCAGCGGCCACGGCGATGGCTCCGGCGAGGCGGAGTGCGTTGCGACGGCTGGGGTGGGGTCGGCTCATATCTGCTGGTGCTCCTTCAAGCCTTGAAGCCGCGGGTGCACTTCCCGCGGGTGCTCAAGTGGGCGGCTCTGCGCAGCGCTCAGCGCTGCTTACACGTGTCACAAGCAGTGCACGCCGACCGTAGAGCCGGGTCATTGAGCAGTCAATGACTTGAACACAGATGGCTGGGTGTACCTGGGTGAGCGTGAGTACGCGTACTCATGCCGGGCGGCGGCGGCCGCTACAAGGTGGGGGTCGTAACGGGGGACCGACCTGCTCGAGCCGAGGGAGCTCTTGATGAGGAACACTTCGCTGCCGCGGCGGCTGCTGGCGCTGGCCACGGACAACTGGCTGTCGCGCGGCTATCTGGCGGCCTTCGCCACGTCGGCCGCGCTGGCGGTGGTCGCGCCGGACCACGATGTGCTCGGCGTGGCTCCGATGCTCCTCACGGCTCCGCTCTCGTTCTTCGGCATCGCGGTGCCCTTCGGTCCGGGGACCGAGGGCGGGGGAGCGGTCCAGGTGCTCGCCATCGCCGCGACGTTCGGCTGGCTCGGCGTATGCGCCCTCGTCAACGCCGCGGTGCTCGGCGCGCTGGCGCACGAGGCGCACGGCCGCCGCGCTGCGCGGCACGCCTGACTCCCCTTACGGCTCTCTCTTGGAGGATTCCGATATGGCCCGCTCTGCACGTCCTCGCTCGCGGAGAATCCTGGCGCTGCTGACACCTGCCTTCGACAACTGGCTCTCGCGCGGCTACCTCACGCTGGTCGGCGCGTCGCTGGCGTTCTTCCTGTGGGCGTCGTACCTGTCGGGGGACCCCGGCTTCGCCGCCATCTGGCCGTTCATCACGACGGCGCCGGGGAGCATTCTCGCGCTGCTGTTGCCGGTGCCTGTGGCAGGCTCCCCGCTCGACTGGCTCGGCCCACTGCTCTTCACCGCCGGCGCGACGCTGTCCGGCCTGGTCAACGCCGCACTCCTCGGCGTCCTGGCCCGCCAGCTGCGCATGCGAGAGCCGCGCACGGCGGGCTGAGCACCCGCCTCGAACGAAGGTCAACGCCTGGCGGTCAAGGGCGCCTTCTGCAGCGGAATGGGCCGCCGCAACACGGCGGGCCTGGCTTTCGCCACCGACACGCCTTTACGGGACGCGGGATCCGCAATGGCGCGGCGAGACCGCGCCGGCCCGGGGGTCGGCGCGGCCTCGCCGGGCGGGGTGGGGGG
>NZ_JAAKZV010000127.1 GCF_011044975.1 Streptomyces coryli
AAGAGACAGCCTCCCCGTCGACGGCACCCACCACCTCCACAGCACCGAGAAGACGACCCGCTGGGGCGAACTCCCGCACGCCGGCAGCCCCCACGTGCTCTCCGTCGACGACGGCGACACCCTCACCGTCGACCTCGTCTCGCACGAGGGGATCATGCCCGACCAGGGCCGCGACCCGGTCGCGTTCTTCGGCGCTTACGGCGTCCCGGCCGCCGACGTGCTGCCGGACGCCCGCGCGATCGCCGAATCCGACATGGCGAGCGGGCTCGAGCCCCTCCGCGGCCCGCACATCGTCACCGGCCCGGTGGCCGTGCGCGGCGCCCGCCCCGGCGACCTGCTGCGCGTCGAGACGCTGTCCCTGCACCGGCGCGCGCACTACGGCATCATCTCCAGCCGCCACGACCGCGGCGCCCTCCCCGGCGAACTCCCGGACGGCGACGCCGAGCTGACCGGCCCCGACACCCGGCGCGGCCCGACCGGCACCATCAGCGCGTTCTGTGCGGTCGAACGGGACGCGGCAGGCGATGAGTTCGGGATTCTGCGCTACTCCCCCACCCGCGAGGCCCGCTTCCCGCTCACCCCCTTCGCCGGGATCATGGGCGTCGCGAGCGGCACCGAGGCCGACACGCGCAGCTCCGTCCCGCCCGGCCCGTACGGCGGCAACCTGGACGTGAAGCACCTGACCTGCGGCTCATCGCTCTATCTCCCGGTGCAGGCCGAGGGCGCCGGCTTCTACGCGGGCGACCCGCACTTCGCCCAGGGCAACGGCGAGGTCGCCCTCACCGCCTTCGAGGCCCCGCTGCGCGCCACCTTCCGGCTGTCACTGATCCGCGGCGAGGCGGCCCGGCTCGTACAGGGGCTGGCGGCGGAGCCCTTCGCCGAGACCCGTACGCACTGGATCGCCATCGGCCTCGACGCGGACCTCGACGAGGCGATGCGCCAGTGCGTCCGCTCCGCGCTCGCCTTCCTCACGTCCCGTACGGGCATGGACCGCCCGACCGCATACGCCTATCTCAGTGCCGCCGCCGACTTCGAGGTCTCGCAGGTGGTGGACCAGATCAAGGGCGTGCACTGCCTGCTCCGGAAAGCCGACTTCCCGGGCCTGCTCTAGCAGCCAAGGAGAGAACCCCTCATGACGGACCTACTCCTCCGCGACGTGCGCGTGGAGAACTCACCCGACCCGACCGACATCCGCATACGCGACGGCCGCATCACAGCAATCGGCGGTCCCGACACCTCCCCCGCCACCGAAACCCTCGACGGCGACGGCCGCATCGTCCTCCCCGGCCTCGTCGAGACCCACCTCCACCCCGACAAGGCCCTCCTCGATTCCGTACGCCCCAACCCCACCGGCACCCTCGCCGGCGCCATCAGCGTCACCGCCGAGCTCAAGGCCGGCTTCACCCACGCCGGGGTGCGCGCCCGCGCCGAGCAGGTGCTGCGCATGTGCGTCCTCAACGGCACCACCACCATCCGCGCCCACCCGGACGTGGACCCGGTCGCGGGCCTGACCGGCCTCGAGGTGCTGCACGAACTCCGCGACGCATGGGCCGACTTGGTGACACTCCAGACGGTCGCCTTCCCGCAGGAGGGCATCCTCCAGGCGCCCGACACCCACAAGCTCCTCCGGAAGGCCCTCGACGCCGGCGCGGACGTGATCGGCGGCTGCACCTACGCCGAGAAGACCCTCGACGACTGCAAGCGCCACATCGACCTGGTCCTCGACCTCGCCGCGGAGTACGGCGTCCCCGCCGACATGCACGCCGACTTCGCGGACGACACCGCCGACCCGCGCTTCGCCCTCGCCGGCTACATCGCCGAACAGACCGCGGCCCGCGGCCTGTCGGGCCGGGTGGCCCTCGGCCACGTCACCTCCCTCGGCGGCCTCCCGCCCGCCGAACGCCGCGCCGTCGCCGCCGAACTCGCCGCCGCGGGCGTGGCGGTGGTCTCGCTCCCCGCCACCGACCTGTTCCTCGGCGGCCGCCGCGACGAGCGGGCCGTCCGCCGCGGCCTCACTCCGGTACGCGACCTGTGGGACGCCGGCGTCCTGCTGGCCTGCTCCAACAACAACATCCGCAACGCCTTCACCCCGTACGGCACCGGCGACCTCCTCGAAACGGCCCTCCTCCTCGCCCGCCTCGCCCACCTCTCGGGCCCGGCGGACCTGCACCGGGTGCTGCGGACGGTCACCCACGACGCGGCAAAGGTGGCGGGCCTCACCGACTACGGCATCCACCGGGGCGCCCCCGCCGACCTCGTCATCCTCGACACCCGCGACTACGACGCAATCCTCCTCGACCGCCCCGCACGCACCGCGGTCATCAAGGCGGGCCGCATCGTCGCCCGCACCACCCGCACGTCAGACCTGACCCTCGCCCCCACAGGCGCCCTGGAGGCATAAGCCCATGACCGACACGACAGCGGCCGCTCAGCAGCAGCAGGCAGCGACCCCGGACACCCCGACCGTCGTACGCGAGCGCATCCCGCACGAGATAGTCGCCTCCGTCCTGGCCGCGACCACGGCCTTCATCGGCGGTACGGCCCTCCACCTCCCGCCGTGGGCGATCTTCATCGCCTGGGCCGGCACCTTCCTCCTCGGCGGGCCGAATCTCGTCAACGCCAAGAAGCTCTGGTTCGCGATGCCGATGGGCTCCACATACGCGCTGATCATCGTGCAGCTGGAGACCAACTGGGGCACCTCCTTCGGCGACAGCCAGTTCGCCCGTAACTGCTTCGCCGCGCTGTGCATCCTCGTGATCAACACCACCCTGATGTACACCGGCAGGATCGGTCTCTTCGCCCTCATCCCCGGCATGTTCTTCGGCTTCGCGAGCTACTTCGCCACCTTCTTCGGCGGCTTCGGCTACGACGCGGGCAACCCGTGGTCCGCCTGGCTCTGCGTCATCGCGATGAACGCCCTGGGCCCGGTCTACGCCTGGCTTTCGGTACGGCTGGCGTTCCCGGTCAAAGAAGGGGCTTGACCTCAACCATGGTTTAGGTCGGAGGCTCGAGTCAGCAGCAGAAAGCCGCACCACTCGATACCACCGGGAGCAGCCATGCACGCCGTCGTCCTGCACGAGTTCGGCCCCGCCGAGAACCTCCGCTACGAGCCCGTGCCCGACCCGGAGCCCGGCCCTGGCCAGGTCCGTATCGCCGTGCGCGCGGCGGGCGTCCACTTCGTCGACACGGTGATGCGCAACGGCCCCCAGGAGGGCGCGATCTCCCCGCCGCCGCCCGACCTCCCCGCCATCTTCGGCGGGGAGGTCGCCGGGGTCGTGGACGCGGTCGGCGACGGCGTCGACGCCGACTGGATCGGCCGCCGCGTCGTCACCAAGGAGGGCAAGCCCGGCGGATACGCCGAGCTCGCCGTCGCCGACGTCACCGACCTGCACCGCATCCCCGACGCCATGGACGACGACACCGCCGCGGCGACGATCGTCACCGGCACCACCGCGGTGAGCCTGCTGGACCTGGCGGAGCTCACCGCCGAGGACGTGGTGCTGGTGACCTCCGCCGCCGGCGGGATCGGCCGCCTCGTCGTGCAGCACGCCCGGCACGTCGGCGCCAAGGTGGTCGGCGCCGCCGGCGGCCCGGCGAAGACGGCGGCCGTGCGCGAGCTCGGCGCCGACCTCGCGGTCGACTACAACGAGCCGGGCTGGGACAAGTCCGTCCGCGACGCCCTCGGCGGCCGCCGGGTGACCGCCGTCCTGGACGGCGTCGGCGGCGACAAGGCGCGGGCAGCCTACGCCACGCTGGCCGACGGCGGCCGCTTCCTGACCATCGGCGCCAGCTCCCAGCAGGGCTTCGGCGAACCGGACCCCGAACTGCTCACCGAACGCGGCCAGACCTACACCAACGCCCTGCTCCACATGCTCGAGCACTACGACGAGCTGCTCCCGGCCCACACCACCCGCGCCCTCGAAGCCGCCGCCGAGGGCCGCCTGGTGCCGTCCGTCCAGGCCTTCCCGCTCGCCGAGGCCGCCGCGGCCCACGCCGCGCTGGAGGAACGCCGTACGACGGGAAAGGTGCTGCTCAAGCCGTAGCAGCGCGTTCTGCAAGCGTTCTGCAAGGCTTTTGCAGCAGGGGGCTGCCACTGTCACAGGCAACGTGCGGCACAGCGAACGCCGTACGGTTCCACACGCAACTAGGAGCCATCCTGTGAAGCTTCGAATGGGCCGGATACTCACCGGTGCGGCCGCGCTGGCCGCCGCTGCCGTCATGACGACCGGCGGCAGCGCCTCCGCCTACCCCGACCCCGGTTTCGACTGGGACCACATCTTCGGCATCAACAGCGACACCCCGGCGTCCGGCGTGCGCGTGTACGCCGAGGAGAACGGCGACTACATCTCGGTGTGCGACACCGCCAAGGACGGCTACTCCGCCAAGGTCATCGTCGGCGAGGACGGCTACTCCGGCGACTCGTACGGCATGACGGCCTCCGGCGGCAAGGGCACGTGCAAGACGCACAAGGCGAGCGACGGCGCCAGGTACAACCTGGAGGAGAACAACGGCGTCAGCCTGAAGTACTGGGCCAAGGGCGGCGACAACTACGCCTACTTCAAGAACGATCACTGAGTAGGGCCCTCAACGGCGGACAGCCGCCAGGAGCTTGCCCGCGCGCTGCTCCACCGGGCGCAGCCGCAGCTCCCTGGCGGCCGCCAGGGCGGCTTCCGCCTGCTCGACGGCGGCCGCGGTGTCCCCCTCCGCGTACCGCACCCGGGCGAGGCCGATACGGGCCTCCGCCTCCTGGTGACCGAAGCCGGAGCGGGTAGTGATCGCCAGCGCCTCCTCCAGGCACGCCGACGCCTGGGGGAGTTCGCCGCTGAGGCAGAGCAGCTCGCCCAGGTTCGTCAGGCAGTCGCTCTGCGCGCTGGGGTCGGCGGTCTCGCGGGCGAACGCCAGCGCCTTCTCGGCGAGCGGGCGGGCCAGGTCGAGGCGGCCGGTGTCGCGGTGCGTGCGCGCCAGGACCTCGTGGGCGTCGGCTTCGTTGCGGCGCTTGCGGTGCTCCTGGGACAGCCGCAGGGCCTGAGTGCCGTCGGCCAGCGCCGCCTCGTAATCTCCGCGGCCGTGGTGGGCGATGGCCCGGTTGACCAGCGGGCTGATGGTGCCGAGCGGCTGCCCGTGCCGCAGCGAGAGCTCGATGGCCTCGGTGGTGCGCTCGATCGCCTGTTCCGACTCGCCGAGGTAGGAGTGGATGAACCCCATGACGTTGAGCGCGATGCCGAGGAGCACCGGGCGGTCGAGGTCGCGGATCAGCGCCACGGCGCGCTGCTGCCACTCCAGCGCCTGGAGCATCTGGCCCCGACGCCCGTAATAGACGGCCAGATTGATGAGGACGCTCGCCTCGCCGGGTACGTAACCGGCGCTGCGGAATCCCTCCAGGGCGCCGCGGAGGTGCTCCAGATTGCGGCCCTGGTCCTCGATGTGGTGGCCCAGCACCCCGAGGCTCTGCAGCATCGCCGCCTGTGCGAGGGCGTCGCCCGCGGCCTCGGCGGCCTGCAGCCCTGCGGTGGCCACCGTCTTCCATTCGACCCGGTGGTGCCGGTAGTAGAGGTACATGCGCAGCTGGTCGGCGAGCTGCCAGGCGATGTGCCGCGGGCCCGCCTCGGCGGCGCGGCTGACCAGGGCGACCAGGTTGGCGAGCTCCTGGTCCAGCCACTCCAGGGCCTGTTGCCGGTCGGCGAACCGGCCGGAGTCGGCGCGCTCCCGCGGGAGTTGCGCGATGCCGGTGTACTCGAAGGCCGTGGCGGCGTCGGCGGCCGCGAGATACCAGTCGCACAGCCGCCGCCACGCCTTCTCGTGTCCCGGCTCCGCCACCGCGTGCTCGGCCGCGTACAGCCGCAGCAGGTCGTGGAAGACGAACCGGTCGGCCGCGGTGCGCTGCACCAGGCTCGCGCCGGCGAGCACGTCCAGCAGCTCCTCGGCCACGGCCGGCCCGTCCCCCAGCAGCGCCGCGGCCGCCTCCGCGCTGAAGTCCGGCCCCGGGTGCAGGCCGAGCAGGGCGAACAGCCGGGCCGCGGCCGGGTCCAGCACGGCGAGCGAGTGGTCGAAGGCGGTACGGACCGCGGCCCGGCGGTCACCGGCGATGGACAGCTTCGTCAGCCGCCCGTCGCCGTCCAGCTCGGTGGTGTACGCCGCCAGCGCCCGCCCCGGCCGGGCCGCGAGGTTGGCGGCGGCGATCCGCAGCGCCAGCGGCAGCCGCGCGCACTGCTCGGCCAGCCGCCCGGCCGCCGCCGGCTCCGCGGCCACCCGCCGCTCGCCGAGCACGCCGGACAGCAGGGTGTGCGCCTCGTCCGGATCCAGCACCTGCAGCCGTACGGCGTGCGCGGCGTGGCTGACCCCGAGCCCGCGCAGCTCGGGACGGCTGGTGACCACCACGGCCACCCCCGGGGTACCGGGCAGCAGCGGCCTGACCTGCTCGGCATCCGCGGCGTCGTCGAGCACGATGAGCACCCGGCGGTCGGCCAGCCGGCCGCGGAAGGCTGCCGCTTGGTCGTCCAGCGTCTGCGGGGTGGCCGCCGCGTCGAGGCCGGAGGCGTGCAGCAACGCCGCGAGCACCTCGGACGGATCGCGCGGCCGGTCACCCGCGCCGAGCAGCCGCACGTACCACTGCCCGTCCGGGAAGACCGGCCGCAGCCGGTGCCCGAGCTGCACCGCCAGCGCCGTCTTGCCGACGCCGGGCGAGCCGGTGATGACGACGGGCGCGGCGGGGCCGCCGTGAGATGCCGCCGTCAGCAGGTCCGCCAGTTCCCGTATCGACTCATCCCGGCCCACGAAGCCCGGTACCGCGGGCGGCAGTTGGCACTGCACGGTCCAGTCCGGCCGTGGGCTGCCGGCCGCCGCGGCGCTCAGCTCCGGTTCGTCGCGCAGGATGGCCTGGTGCAGCTGCCGCAGGGCGGCACCCGGGTCGACGCCGAACTCCGCCGCCAGGCTGCGCCGGAACGACTCGTAGTGGGCAAGCGCCTCGGCCTGCCTGCCGGAGCGGAACAGCACGGTCATGAGCTGCGCGGCGAGCCGCTCGTCCCACGGATGTTCGGCGGCGAGGTAGCGCAGCTCCTCCGTCAGCCCGGCCGGCCCGCCCGCGGCGAGCCGGTGGTCGATACGGTCCAGCACCGCGGCCAGCCGCTCCTGCTGCAGCCGGGCCCGCACGGCTTCGGCCCAGTCACCGGCTATCCCGGACAGCGGCTCCCCGTGCCACAGCCCCAGCGCCTCGTCCAGAATCCGCTCGGCCTCGCCGCTGCTGCCGGCGTTACGGGCCTGTGCGGTCAGCTCCCGGAAGCGATACAGATCGACATCGGCGGCAGGCACCGTGAGCAGATAGCCGCCGGCCCGCCGGAGTATCTCCACCGCACCGTCGCCCTGCGGCCGCAGAGCCCCGCGCAGCCGCGTGATGTAGCTGTGCAGCGTGCCCCGCGCGGTGGGCGGCGGGGACTGTCCCCACACACACTGGATCAACTGATCGGTGGAGAGCGTCTTCCCCGGCGTCAGCAGCAGCGCGGCCAGCACACATCGCTGCTTGGGCGAGCCGAGGCCTATCGGATGCCCGTCGCGCGATGCCGCGACCGGCCCCAGCAGCTGAAAGCTCACCGCGCCAACCTACCGAAAGATCCCGCCCGGTCGAATCGACCTGACGGGATCTTGTGATGTGGAGCTAAGGAGAATCGAACTCCTGACCTCTTGCATGCCATGCAAGCGCTCTACCAACTGAGCTATAGCCCCGCACTCGCCGCTGTGCTCCGGGGAGCGCCGCGAACGAGGAAAAGCTTAACCGGGGAGCGGCCGAAAAGAGAAATCGGCTGTTCAGCGGCTGTGGACAGGCAGCTCAGTCGTCGTCACCGAGCACCGGCTCCGGCAGCGTGCCGGCATTGTGCTCCAGCAGCCGCCAGCCGCGGGCGCCCTCGCCCAGCACCGACCAGCAGCAGTTCGACAGCCCGCCGAGGGACTCCCAGGTGCCCGGCGCCAGGCCGAGCAGCCGGCCGATGGTGGTACGGATGGTGCCGCCGTGGCTGACCACGACGAGCGTGCCCTTCTCCGGCAGCTTGTCGACATGCGCCAGCACCACGGGGGCGGCCCGGTCGGCGACCTCGGTCTCCAGCTCACCGCCGCCGCGCCGCACCGGCTCGCCGCGCTTCCACGCCGCGTACTGATCGCCGAACTGCGCGATGATCTCGTCGTGCGTCAGCCCCTGCCAGCTGCCGGCATACGTCTCCCGCAGCCCGGAGTCGTGCACCGCCTCGAGCCCGGTCACCGCCTCCAGCTCGGCGGCGGTGGCGCGGGTGCGCTTCAGGTCCGAGGCGATGATCGCGTCCGGCTGCAGCGAGGCGAGCAGCCGCGCCGCGCGGCGGGCCTGCTCGACGCCGGCCTCGGTCAGGGCGATGTCCGTGGAGCCCTGGAAGCGCCGCTCGAGATTCCAGGAGGTCTGGCCGTGCCGCCACAGGACGATGCGGCGGTCAGTCATTGCCGGAGCTCCCGGCGAACTCCTCCGGGTGCGCCTTCGCGTATTCGACGCCCTTGCCGCGGGTGGCCTCGGCGTCCGCGGGCAGCGGCAGCGTCGGGCAGTCCTTCCACAGCCGCTCCAGGGCGTAGAAGACGCGCTCCTCGGAGTGCTGGACATGGACGACGATGTCGCCGTAGTCGAGGAGCACCCAGCGGCCGTCGCGCTCGCCCTCGCGGCGCACCGGCTTGGCGCCCTGCTCCTTCAGCAGGGTCTCCTCGACGGCGTCCACGATCGCCTTGACCTGCCGGTCGTTCGGCGCCGACGCCAGCAGGAAGGCGTCGGTGATGGCGAGGACGTCGCTCACGTCGTAGGCGATGATGTCGTGCGCGAGCTTGTCGGCGGCCGCCTGCGCGGCGGTGCGGATCAGCTCGGTGGAGCGGTCTTCAGCGGTCACTTAGCCGGCTTTCGGTCCGAGTGCAGGTACACCTCAAGGATCGCATGTCCCACGGACAGTGCCCGTCAGCCCTTGAAGTCCTGCCCCAGCACCACCGCGATGTCGGCGCTGGCCGGCGTCTTGCCCTTCTTGACCGCCCTGTCGGTCAGGCCCAGGGTGCGGGCGACCTCCTTGGCCGCCTCGGCCTGCTTGTCGTCGCCGTACGTGATCCGGGTCGCCGGCTGCGCCGCCGACGCCGTGCTGGCGCCCGAGTACGAGAAGCCGCCGTTGACCAGCGCGATCTTGGCCTTCTCGGCGAGCGCCTTGCTGCCGGTGGCGTTCTGCACGCTCACCCGCGGCTCGGCCGCCTGCTCGGCGTTCTTCACGGTGCCGCCGAGCACGTCCTTGACCACGGACTCGGTCTGCGCCGCGCTGAGCGTCCCGTCCCGCTGGACCGGCAGCAGCTTCGTGTCGTACGCGCCGGACTTGGCGTTCTCCGCGAGCGCGGCGAGCGAGGCCGCGAGCTGGCCCTCGGTCAGCGACGGGTCGGGGATCTGGCCCAGCGTCTTCACGATCTCCTGGGCGCCGGAGGTGTCGCTCGGCGTCTTCTTCAGCACGCCCTGCATGACGGCGCCGAAGCGTGCCAGCTGCTTGCTCTCCGGCTCGCCCTTGGCGCGGTACGTGGCGTACGCCACCGCGGCCCGGCCGTTCAGGTCCTGCCCGGCACCCTTGGTGACCAGCGGCTGGTCGCCCTTCTTGGTGGCGGGGACGGTCGTGTCGGCGTTCACCTGGATGCCGCCGAGGCTCTCGACCAGCAGCTCCAGATACGGGGTGTCGAGCCGCCAGGTGCCCTTGGTGTCGGAGCCGAGCAGCCGGTCGATGCCGTCGCGGGTGGCGCCCGCGCCCTCCGCCTCGACGGACTTGCCGAGGGTGGTGGCGCCGCCGTCGTCCGTGGACAGCGCGACGGAGTTGGGGAGCAGGACGGTGGTGGCCTTCTTGGTGGTGGCGTTGTCCACCAGCAGCGCCGTGGAGCTGCCGCCGCCCTTGGTGTTGCGCAGGTGGACGACGATCACGTCGCGCTTGTCGCCCGCGGCGGCGGCGTTCTGCGTACCGCCGGAGACGAACGGCAGCTTGTCCGCCCACCACAGATAGCCGGTGCAGCCGATCAGCGCGAAGACGAGCGTGACCACCAGCATCGTGCGCCGGTTGCGGCCCTTCCGCTTCGCCTCCTCGCGCCGCTCGGTGCGCGACTCGGTGAACTTCAGCCAGTCGATGACGTCCTCGGCCTGCTCCGGCTCGTCCTCGATGAAGGAGAACTGCTCGGTGTGGTACTCCCGCTGCTGGTGCTGCCCAGGACCCGGGCCCGGCGCCGGGCGCTGCTGCGGGACCTGCGGCATCTGCTGCGTGGACCACTGCTCGCCGGTGTCGGCGGCCGGGCCGTAGGGGTCGTAGGCGGGCGGCGCCTGCTGCGGGGCCGGGGCCTGCGGGGCGTAACCGTGCTGCGGCTGCGGGGCCTGCTGCTGGTAGGGGCGGCCGTACGGGTCGTAGCCGTAGCCCTGCCCGGGCGGCTGGCCCTGGCCGTGGCCATGGCCCTGACCCTGGCCCGGCCCCTGCTGGTAGTCGTAGCCCTGCTCGCCGTACGGGTCGTAGTCCTGCCCATTGGTGCCGTACGGGTCGTACCCGTACTGCTCCTGCCCGTACTGCTGCTGCTCCTGGCCGTACGGGTCCTGCCCGTACGGACCCCGGCCGCCGTCCTGGGGACCTCCGTCGCCGTAGCGCCGTCTGTCGTTCACCGGTGCCCCTTCCATGGTGGCCGTATGGCCGTGCTCTCGGTCCCCGCCGGTCCCGGTCGTACCCCCCGCCCCGTCAGTCGCTACCCGCATCCTGCGGGCTAAACGTCCTCGCGGTAAAGGTTTCGCTTGCTGATGTACCGCACGACACCGTCGGGCACCAAATACCAGACCGGTTCGCCGTTAGCCACCCGTTCCCGGCAATCCGTGGACGAAATGGCCAGCGCCGGCACCTCCACCAGCGAGACGCCGCCGTCCGGCAGCCCGGGGTCGTGCAGCACATGCCCGGGCCGGGTGACGCCGACGAAGTGCGCGAGCGAGTACAGCTCCTCGGCGTCCCGCCAGGTGAGGATCTGGCCGAGGGCGTCCGCGCCGGTGATGAAGAACAGGTCCGCGTCCGGGTGTTCGGCCCGCAGCTCGCGCAGGGTGTCGATCGTGTACGTGGCCCCGCCGCGGTCGATGTCGATGCGGCTGACCGAGAACATCGGGTTGTCGGCGGTGGCGATCACCGTCAGCAGATACCGGTCCTCGGCGGGCGACACCTTGCGGTCGCTCTTCTGCCAGGGCTGCCCGGTGGGGACGAACACCACCTCGTCGAGGTGGAAGCGGTGCGCCACCTCGTTCGCGGCCACCAGGTGCCCGTTGTGGATCGGGTCGAAGGTGCCGCCCATGACACCGAGCCGCCGCTTCACCGCGGCCGTCGGCGCGGAGGCGGCCTCCGTGCTGCCGTCTGCTGCCATGCGTTCAGAGCCTACCGGGCTCGCGAACGGGCTCAGCGGTCCCGGTTGAAGCGGGTGACGACGAACAGCAGGAACAGCAGCACGGCCAGCGCGCCGCCGCCGATGGCGTAGGCGTTGAGGCTTTCGTGGTTGCCGTTGTTCGGGTCCAGCTCACCATGACCCTCGGCGGCGATGGTGAGGGCGAAGTTGTGGGCGGTGGTGAGAGCGCTCATCGTCAGCAGACCTGCTTCGTCGGTGGGCGGGCAGTGTTCTGGGGCACATCGTAAGGGGGGCGCCCGGCGCGCATCACGTCGGCCTGGGCCGATCAGGGACGTGTCCGGGCGTCACTGACCCTTCAGCGCCTGGTCGAGCCGGTCCGCCAGCGACTCCACGTCCGCGCCCTCGGGTACGGCCCTGCCGCGCTGGCGGGCGGCGAGCTGCTCGTGGACGGCCTCCTGGATGTCGCGGGTCACCGCCGCGTAGTACGGCGTGACCGGCCGCGCCTTCGCCGCGTCGAGGGCGTCGTCCAGCGCCGCGTCGTACTCGCCCCGCAGCCGGTCCGGCACGTCCGCCTGCTCGGGCCGCCCGCCCTTGACCAGCCGGGCGGCGCAGTCGCCGGTCAGCGCCTCCTCGCGCGCCGGCACGAAGCCGCCCGCGCGCAGGCACCGCCCGGCCGCGGTCCCGGTGAGGTCGGCGACGAGCTGCCGCGCCTCCTGCGGGGCGCCGGTGGTGAGGGCCAGGTTCTGCCCGCCGAGCGCTGCCGGGCCCGGCAGCGTCGTGACGCCGTACTCCGCCCGCGGCCCGTCGCCCCGCTTGTTCTCGGCGTCGGCGAGCCGGTCGAGCGCGAACGGCCAGTTGCGCATGGCGAGGGTCTCGCCGGCGAGGAAGCGCTCGACGCTGGTGGTCTCGGTGGCGCCGAGCGAGTCGGCGCTGAGCAGCGGCAGCGGCGGATTGCCGGGGTCGTACGGGCCCGCGGGCTTGAAGCTCGCCGCGAGCTCGTCGAGGCCCGCGCGGGCGGCGGGCTCGGCGACGCGGACCTCGCCGTCGCCGTCGACGATGGTGCCCTTGTGCCGCCACACGGCCTCGTGGGCGTTGACGGTCAGCCCCTCGTACGGGCTGAGCTGGGTGATCAGCCCGGCGGTGACCTGCTGGTCGCGTTGCGTACGGAAGCGGGCCACGGCCGCGGTCAGGTCGCCGTAGTCGTCGGGCGCGAAGTCGCGGCCGAGCAGGTCGGCGCGGTAGTAGAGCAGCCCGACATCGGTGTTCCAGGGCACCGCCCAGCTCTTGTCCTCGTATCGCACCGTCTGCCGTATCTGCGGCCTGAGGCCCTTCAGCGACCTGGTGAGGGTGGCGTCGAGCGGCGCGATCAGCTCCTGTTCGGCGAACTCCGCGGTCCAGGTGACGTCGAGGTTGACGATGTCGTAGCCGTCCTTGTTGCCCGCCTGCAGCGCCGCGGCGAGCTGGCTGCGCTGCCGGTCGGCGTCCTCGGCGAGCTCGACGATCTTCACGGTGACGTTCTCGTGCCGGTCGTCCCAGGCCTCGATGAGCTTGCGCCGGATGCCGCCGCTGGTGAGGTCGCTGCCGGTGGCGATGCGCAGCTCGACGGGATCGGCGGCAGTGCCCGCCCGCGGCGCCGCACACGCGCCCGCGAGCAGCGCCGCCACCGCCGCGAGCACCACGAGCCGCCTCATCGGCCCTTCCCCTCGGTCAGCGCCGCGACCGCCCGCGACAGCTGCGCGGGCAGGTCGCCGGAGAGCGCGGCGCAGGCGCCGCCGGAGGCGTGCGCCAGCGCGCCCGGCTCGTGCGGTGCCGCCTTGGAGTCCGCGCAGCCGTACGGGCGCATCGACGCCACCACGACGGGGATGCCGCGCCGGTGCAGCTCGCGGCCGAGCGCGCGCAGTTGCGAGGTGCGCGGCGGCTCGCCCTTGAGATAGTCGCCGTCGGTGACCAGCAGGACGGCGTGCTGGGTGCCGTCCTCCGGCCCGCCCTCCGTCGCCTCCCGTACGGCCTCGAGCAGGTCCGCCTGCCGCTGCCCTTCGGGCCGCAGGGCCGAGCGCTCGAGGCCCAGCCCTGCGCCGGGCTCGCGCCAGCCCTCGGTGACCTCCGCCGTGCCGCCGCCGTCCTTGCCCGCCGGATAAGTCCGTAACGCGAAGCGGTCCTTGGCGCCCAGCCGCCCCAGCGACTCCTCGACCGCCTCCCTGGCGGCCTCGAAGCGGCCGCGCTCGCGCATCGACGCCGATACGTCGAAGAGCACCGTGAGCCGCAGGTCCGGGTGGGCGGCGCGGAAGCTGTCGAGGCGGTCGTCGAGCTCGGTGCCGCCGATGTCGACGCCGAGGGTGGCCTGCCGCTCATACCCGGCCGCTTCGACCTCGCCGCGGCCCGCCGGGGACTTCAGCCAGCTGCGGAAGGCCGCGATGGCGGCGTCCCTGGCCCGCCGGTCGGCGGCCTGCCAGCGGACGGAGACCAGCGGATAGTCGAGGCGCGGCACGCCCCGTAGCTCGTAGCGCTGGAAGTCGGAGGGCGCGGCGGGCGGGCTGCCGCCGGGGCACTGGCCGCCGAGCGGCTCGCCGTCGATGAGCAGCTGCGCCTGCCGGCCGGTCACCAGCGCCCCGGCCGGGGCGTCCGCCTCGTCGCCGGTGCCGTTCCGGGCCGCGGTGCGCAGCTCGCAGAGCGCCTGCCCGGCATCGGATACGGACCTGGCCTGGCTGATCACCTCGGTCTCCAACTGCCGGATCGCCTGGTCGTCCAGGACGCCCTCGGAGTAGGTGAAGGGCTGGTCGGTGACCCGCTCCCGGGCGTACATGCCCAGCGCGTGGCCGAGGCCGACGCCGGAGACGGCGGGGTTCGGCCGCAGCAGCCGCAGCCGCTCGCCGTCCTCCCTCTTCAGGGCCGCGCGCAGCCGCGGCCAGTCGGTGGTGCCGACCGTCCCGTCGGTGTCCTTGAGGCCCAGCCGCTTGCGGGCGGCGTCGGTGAGAACGAGCACCGGGCGGTCGCCCGCCATCCTGGCGGTCGAGAAGAAGGTCTCCCGCTGCTGGCCGCCGAGCCCGGAAAGACCGCCCTTGATCAGCTCCACCTCGGCGCTGGACTGCGCGGCCCACAGATCCGGCTGCGGCCCCACATCGGCGAGCGCACCACGCGCCCCGCCGCCCCAGTCGCCGGCGTGCGCGAAAGCCGATCCGAGCGCGTCGAGCCCGGTTCCGTAGACGGTGATACGGGCCGTGCGGCAGTCGCGCGCCCGGCCGTTGTCGGCGTGGTCGGCGCCGGACTTCTCGAACTCCTCCACCAGCTCCGACATCGGCGCCACTTCCTCGGGCGCGGTGGCCATGCGCAGCTCGAGCGGCGGCGGGCAGGGGTCCTCGCGGGTCGCGTACAGATAGCCGGTGATGCCGCCGGCGAGCAGCACGAGGCCCATGCCGACGGACAGCACCCGGTTCGGCAGCGCGGGATGCCACAGCGCCCGCGGCGGCGGCACCAGGCCCACGGCCCGGCGGGCGGCGCGGCGCAGCTGCTGCTCGACGGGGACCCGGGTGGTGCCGAGCGCGAGCGAGAGGACCGTGTCCGCGCCGCCCGAGGTGGAGATCTCCCGCGGGTGGTACGGGAACGGCTGCGCGGTGTTCTCCTTGTCCTCCGCCAGCTCGCGCAGCCGGGCGCCGAGGCTCTGCACCGTCACGTACTCGTCCGGAGAGACGCCCTCGCGCAGCACCTCGGCGAGCGCCGCCGTGAACGGGCTGGGCGCACCGGCGACTTCGCCGGGCGAGACCAGCGCGTTGAAGCCCGAGGAGGTGATCAGCGACACCGCGCGCCCGTCGGGCAGCAGATCGAGGGGGAAGTTGCCGGAGAAGCAGCAGTCGAGGATCAGCACGACGCGCCTGCTGCGCCCGGTGCTCAGCTGGGCCATCAGGTCGGCGACGCTGAGCCCGGTCAGGCCCGGGCGGTCGAGGCTGCTCTCGCGGACGGCGAGATAGAGCTCGCCGGTGTCGAGGTTGTGGAAGCCGTGCCCCGCGTAATAGACGAGCAGCAGGTCGGTGGAGCGCTTCTGGGCGCCGTCGATCGCCCGCAGCACGGTGTCCCGGTCCGGCGGGTCGGTGAGCAGCCGCACCCCGCTTGGGCGCAGCAGCCCGGTCTGCGGTGCGGTGAGCGCGTCCCGTAAGACCTGGATATTGCGGTGCGCCGCGTCCAGCCGCTCGAAGTCGGCACCGTGGGTGAAGTGTCCGGCGCCGATCAGCAGGGCGCGGGAGGCGGCCGGCGTGGCCGCGTACGGCATGGCGTCTCCTCCCCCTGGTCCTGCCTACGCCCTCACGACCCCCGCAGCCATTGCCGGATGCGCAGCTCCAGCTCCTCGAGCCGGCCGCGGTCCATGCCGTCCGCCTGCACCTCGAGGCGCTCGTCGCCGTGGTGGATCACGATGTTGAGGTCGTCGTTGCGCTGCGTCTTCAGATGTGCGACGAGGGAGCGGATCAGCGCGCCGGCGAGCACCTGGACGGAGTCGGGGCCGAGCTCGACGAGCAGGTCCTGCACCACGCCCATCGCCGGATCCGCGCCGGGCCGGTCGACGGTGCGCACCCGCCCCTTGAACTCCTCCTGCGCACTCAGCCAGCGCTCCAGCCGGTCCACCGCCTGCGGTGTGGCCGCGGCGTCCTTCGGCTCGACGGCGATCATCACGCCTTCGGTCTCCATCGTCCCCGTTCCCCCTTACTCTCCGTCCCGAGCTCATCACCTTACGGCGAATGTGCGCTCAATCACACCGGCGCACGGGCCAGTTGAGACCGCACTGGAACCAACTGCCGCAATTGCGAGTTCCACCCTTTAGGCTGGGCAGCCAGTCGGACGCTGACTACGGGGATCAGGAGGGGGAGGCCACCGATGTCGGACCTTCACAAGAACGTACCCAGCCGGGAACGCAAGCGGTTCCCAGGAATCTCATCCCGCGCATACGAGCACCCGGCTGACCGCGGTGCGCTCGTCGCGCTCCGTAAGCTCACCGGATTCGACACGGTCTTCAAGGCGCTGAGCGGCATGCTGCCGGAGCGCTCGCTGCGGCTGCTGTTCCTCTCCGATTCGGTCCGCGTCAGCGACGCGCAGTTCGCGCATCTCAATGCGATGCTGCGCGACGCCTGTTACATCCTGGACCTGGAGAAGGTCCCGCCGATGTACGTGACGCAGAACCCGCAGCCGAACGCGATGTGCATCGGCATGGACGAGCCGATCATCGTGGTGACCACCGGCCTCGTCGAGCTGCTCGACGAGGAGGAGATGCGCGCGGTCGTCGGCCACGAGGTGGGGCACGCGCTGTCCGGCCACGCGGTCAACCGCACCATCCTGCTGTTCCTCACCTCCATCGCCGCCCGGGTCGCCTGGATCCCGCTGGGCAACCTCGCGATCATGGCGATCATCACGGCGCTGCGCGAGTGGTTCCGCAAGTCGGAGCTCTCCGCCGACCGCGCCGGGCTACTCGTCGGCCAGGACCTGCAGGCGTCGATGCGCGGCCTGATGAAGATCGCCGGTGGCAACCACCTCCACGAGATGAACGTGGACGCCTTCCTCGGCCAGGCCGAGGAGTACGAGCGCGGCGGCGACCTCCGCGACTCGGTCCTCAAGATCCTCAACGTGCTGCCGCGCTCGCACCCGTTCACCACGATCCGCGCCGCGGAGCTGAAGAAGTGGGCGGAGTCCCGCGACTACCAGCGCATCATGGACGGCCACTACCCGAAGCGCCAGGACGACAAGGACGCCTCGGCCCGCGACTCCTTCAAGGAGTCGGCGGCGTCCTACACGGAGTCGGTCAAGACCTCCAAGGACCCGCTGATGAAGCTGGTCACCGACCTCGCGGGCGGGGCCGGCGACATCGGCGGCCGCCTCAAGGACCGCTTCGGCGGCAATGGCCGCGAGGGCGGCTCCCCGCCGCCGCCGCGCGACTCGGGCGAGTAAAGACACCTCAGCCCTCAAAGACACCTCAGCCCTCCTCCGGGACTCTCCGGGGGAGGGCTGTGCTGTGTCTATGGGCTGTCTAAGGCGACGGCTGCGAGCTCGGTGAAAGCACTCCGCAGAGGTTGCCCTGCCGGTCGCCCGCCCGTGCGTACGGGTCCGTGCCGGCCCGGCCGAGGCCGCGGTCCTTCTCGCCCGCGAGCAGCGGCTGCAGATAGCCGGAGGGGTCCGCTGAGCACCCCAGCGGCCCCGCCGCCAGCGACGTCTCCACCGGCCGCAGCTGGTGCTGCCGCAGGTTGTCGCGGTCGAACCGCATCCGTACCACCCGGTGCGCCGTGAACAGCGACGCCGGCTTCCGCTCCGCCTCCGCGGCAGCGGACCCCGCGGGCCGCAGCGCGTACACGAAGGTATGGTCCGCGACGACCTCGAGCTCCTGCGCATTCGCCTCGGAATACGTGACCGTCCCGTCCACCCGCACCTTGCGGTCCGCGAGCGCCACCCGCGCCGGGTTGAACCGCACCATCCACCCCGTCGCCGCATGCTCGCCGTCCGCCACCGGCCGGTCCACGCTGCGGTCGAACTGGGCCAGCAGATCCGGATCGAGCTGCAGCCGCACCGCCCGGGTGTCCCCGCCGGTGAGCGTCCGCGGCGTGATCGCGGAGTTCAGGACGTACTCCTTGGCCATGTTCAGCGCCGCGGCCACCTGGTCGCGCGAGAAGTGCGCCGTGCCCCGGCCCGACGGCAGGATCACGCCTGCGGCGCCGGTGCGGAAGTGCACCGCAGGGCTGTGGTCGAACAGCGCCTCCGTGCTCCCGCCGGGTACAGGGCCGGACGGCGTCAGCGGCACCACCGCCGCGTGCAGCGGATCGGCGTCGGCGCGCGCGGGCGGCTGCTGATAAGGGTGGCGTACGCCCATGTAGATCGCCGTGCCGAAGGCCACCGCGATCAGCAGCACCAGCACCAGCGCCTGCTTCGACACCCCGCTGACGCTGTTGCGGCGCCGCCGGACGGCAGGCGCGTGATCGCCCATCCGCTCCTGGGCGGAGTACTCCTCCAGGCGGGCAGCATTGACGAACGATTCGTCGAACACGACGGATCGGAATTCCTCTTCGCCGCCTCCAGGAACGCCGTCGGGTGTCCCCTCAGGAGGGTCTCCACGCCCGGTCATAACAGAAGGGTAGGTCGCCCCGCGCGTTCGTAAACCGACCGGGTCGCGACAAGTTACGCAGGGTCCGGTCGCCTCTGCGGCGACCAGCCGTCAGCGCGGCGCCGCGGGCGCGACCGGTACGCCGGATTCCGCGGACGTGGAAGTGCTGCTGGGGCCGCCCGGCGACGGCGCCTCGTCGCGGCCCGGGTTGCTGCTGCGGTAGACCGCCGTGAAGACCAGCGCGACGATCCCGACGCCCATCACGACCGCGAGCAGCAGCGCGACCGGCCGCTGCCAGCGCAGATGCCCGCGATACGGGCTGAGCCGGCCGCCATAGGGCCCGTACGGGCCGTATCCGTCCTCGTCGATGCCGTCGTCCGGCTCCGGGTCCCCCGCCAGCGCCGCCTCGGCCTGCGCCTGGGCCTCGGCAGCCGCGACCATCCGCTCGACCGCGCTGGGCTCGTGCACCCGCGCCGCCCGCACGAATTCCTCGTCGAGAATGACCGCGGCGAACTCATCCTCCGCGGCCGCGTCAAAACGGCTGTCGGGCTCCTCGCCGTCCTGGAACGGCGGCCTGCCCCCCACGTCATCCGGCACACCCAAAGCCTAGACCGAACCGGTCAATTTGGGCAGGGCGTATCAGCAGGCCAGCACGGCGCAAGGCTAGGGAATCGGGCCGCCCTTGAGGTGTCCGTCCCCGGTGACCACGTACTTCGTCGAGGTCAGCTCGGGCAGCCCCATCGGCCCGCGGGCATGCAGCTTCTGGGTGGAAATCCCGATCTCGGCCCCGAAGCCGAACTCGGCGCCGTCGGTGAACCGGGTGGACGCGTTCACCATCACGGCCGCTGAGTCCACATGGGCGACGAAGCGCCGCGCGGCGGCGGTGTCCCGGGTGACGATCGCCTCGGTGTGCCCTGAGGACCAGGTCCTGATGTGCTGCACCGCGTAGTCCAGGGAGGGCACGACACCGGCGGCGATGTCGTACGACAGATACTCCGTGTCCCAGTCGTCCATCGTCACCGGCACCACCTCGACCCCGGCGGCCGCGCCGGCCTTCGCCCAGGCCTCGTCGCCATGGACCGTCACGCCGGCCTCCTTGAGCGCCCGCAGCGCCCGCGGCAGGAAGGCGTCGGCCACCGCCTGGTGCACCAGCACGGTCTCGGCGGCATTGCACACGCTGGGGCGCTGCGCCTTGGAATTGACCAGGAGGTCGACCGCCAGGTCCACATCGGCGTGCTCGTCCACGTACACATGGCAGTTTCCGGTGCCGGTCTCGATCACCGGGACCGTGGACTGCTCCACGACGGTACGGATCAGGCCCGCCCCGCCGCGCGGGATCAGCACGTCGACCTGGCCGCGGGCGCGCATCAGCTCGAGCGCCGACTCGCGCGACTCCCCCGGCACCAGCTGCACCGCGTCCGCGGGCAGCCCGGCGCCGCCGACCGCGTCCCGCAGGACGGTGACCAGCGCGACATTCGACTTGTACGCCGAGGAACTGCCGCGCAGCAGCACCGCGTTGCCCGACTTCAGGCACAGCGCGGCGGCGTCCACCGTGACGTTCGGCCGGCCCTCGTAGATGATCCCGACGACGCCGAGCGGCACCCGCACCTGGCGCAGCTCCAGCCCGTTCGGCAGCGTGGAGCCGCGGACCACCTCGCCGACCGGGTCGGGGAGCCGCACCACGTCCCGTACATCCGCGGCGATGGCGCGGACCCGCTCCGGGGTGAGGGTGAGCCGGTCGATGATCGCCTCCGACGTGCCCGCCTCCTCGGCCTTTGCGACGTCCTCGGCATTGGCCTCGACGATCTCCCGCGTCCGCACCTCGAGGGCGTCGGCGATGGCGAGCAGCACATCGTCCTTCGCGGCCCGCGGCAGTGGCGCCAGGTCGGCGGCCGCGGCCCGCGCCCGGTAGGCGGCGCGGAGCACCGGGGACTGGGGCATGGGATCCGGGGCGGTGAGGCCGCTGCCGCTACCGCTGCTCAAGCTGCTGCTCATGCGATGCAGGGTAGCGAGGCGGCGGGACGGCGGCCGAAGTTTTCCACAGGCTGAGATCGTCCACCGAGGTCAGCACCGGCGTCAGCACGGCCGTCAGAACGGGTGCACCCCCACCGGATGCGCCGGCGGCGGCCCGTAACCATCGGCCACCCGCTGGTGATACGTCTGCCGGTCGATCACCTCGAGGCCGACGATCTCCCACGGCGGCAGCTTGGCGGAGTTGCGGTGCTCGCCCCACAGCCGCAGCGCCACGGCGGCGGCGTCGTGCAGATCGCGGGCCTCCTCCCAGTACCGGATCTCGGCGTGGTCATTGGCGTACCGGCTGGTCAGCAGGAACGGGTGGTCGTGGGCCAGCTGCTCGAGCGAGCGCCGGACATCCTTCAGCGGCGCCTCGGGCCCCGAGACGCTCAGCGTGATGTGCCAGAGCCGCGCGGTCTCGCGCTCCGGCTGCCCGTTCCCCAGGTCTCTCAGGTTGTCGACGCTGCGCGGCCCCGCCGCACGGCGTCCGTCCACCGCCTGCGCCCCGTCTCCCTCCGTCCCGTCCGCTCCGGGACCCGTCCCGACACTGGACAGGTTCCGTTCCGCCACAACTCGGGGCAGCGCCCCCGGGCGCCCTCGACTCACGGGCGGCCTCCTGAATACGTATCCGCACGGACCGCCTTCCAGCGACGGCCCCATGAACAAAGTTGACCAGCCTCAGCGCTGCGATGGGGCGCTTTTCGGTGAACCGCTGCGATCCGGCGCGCAGTTTCGGCCGTGTCCGTCCTTGAACAACGTTGCACCGCGATGAGATCCTCACCCGGCTGACCAGTCGAACACAGATGCATGCAAACGCGCGTTTGGGGGCGAACGCGCCGTAGAGAGGGGTTTCGATTGGTCGGGCTACGCACGCTTGCCATCACCGTCGTCATGACCGCCGCAGGCGTACCCACCGCCCTGGGGACATCACCCGCGGCCGCGCAACCGGCGCTTGCACAACCCGCGCCCGCGCAACCGGCGCCCGCGCTCCTCGCCGAGGGCCCGGTCTTCAACGATCCGCTGGGCACCGACACCCAGAAGTACGCGATACGCGAGCGCATACTCCAGCTCACCGCGTCCGCGGTGCCCGGCTCGTCGATCAAGGTCGCGATCTACCACGTCTGGGACCAGCCGGTGATCGACGCACTGATAGCCGCCCACCAGCGCGGCGTCCGCGTCCAGATCCTGCTGGACTCCACCAACAAGTCCGACCCGAAGGGCACCCCCGCCTACAACCAGCTGCTGGCCGCCCTCGGCTCGAACGCCGCGGCGGGCTCCTTCGTACGCCTCTGCCCGACCGGGAAGTCCTGCCTGGGCGACCCGCAGTTCGGCGCCTCGATCATGCACAACAAGTTCTTCCTCTTCTCCCAGGTCGAGGGCGCCTCGAACGTGGTCGTGCAGACCACCTCGAACATGACCCCGGGAGCCTTCACCCGCTTCAACAACGACGCGCTGGTCCTCCCGGACAACCCGACGCTGCACACGGCCTACTCGAACTACTTCCGCGACCTCCTGGCCGCCAACTGGCAGGCCTGGCGCTACCGCACGGTGGGCACCGACCCGTACAAGGCGTACTACTTCCCGCGGACCGGCACCACGAACTCCACGGACACGATCGACGCGATCCTCAACAACGTGCAGTGCACGTACCAGGACGCGAACGGGGTCACCCAGCGCACCAAGGTGCGGGTCGGCATCTTCAAGATCACGCGGAAGGTGATCGCCGACAAGCTGACCACGCTCCAGAAGGCGGGCTGCACGGTCGACGTCGTCTACGCCGAGGCCGACAGCGCCCGGAGCCAGAACGGCACCCCGGGCACCTGGGACGCCCTGCACGCCACCGGCGGCCCGTCGGTCCGCTGCTACAACGACCCCCGCAACCCGAACGACCCGTCGAAGCCGCTGTCGACCCCGTACATCATCCACTCGAAATACCTGCTGGTGGACGGCATGTACTTCGGCGCGAGAGACAAACTCACCTTCACCGGCAGCCACAACTACACGGGCCCGTCCCTGCGCGAGAACGACGAGACCCTGGTAAAGATCGACGACGACTCGGTCCACGACGCCTACGCGGCAGGCTTCACCCGCATCAAGACGGCGGCATACCCGGGCACGTCGGACGGGACGGACCTGTGCATGGGCGTCAAGCCCCTACCCCAGGACCCGGAGACGACGTAGGCCCTGTCTCTTATACACACTG
>NZ_JAAKZV010000128.1 GCF_011044975.1 Streptomyces coryli
GGGCGGGTGGAGGAGGTCCGCTCCGCCGTGCGGCTGCGCGCATCAAGGTTCAATGAATGAACTTGTGTCATGACGGGGAGCGTAGCAGCTTGAGTTCAGTCATTGAACCTGGCGGGCTAGACTGGCCCGTATGGCACTGGGCAAGGACTACGTGACGCAGGAGTGCGGCATCGCCCGCGCGCTGGAGATCGTCGGCGAGCGGTGGACGCTGCTGGTGCTGCGCGACGCCTTCTACGGCGTGCGGCGCTACAACGACTTCCTCACCCACCTCGGCATCCCGCGCGCGGTGCTCGCGACGCGGCTGCAGGCGCTGACCGACGCCGGGGTGATGGAGAAGCGGGCGGGCGAGCACGGGCGTCATGAGTACGTACTGACCGAGGCGGCGTACGGACTGTGGCCCGCGCTGCACGCGCTGCGGGTGTGGGGGCGGGACCTGACCGGGAGCGATCCCGTCTATGTCTTCACCCACGCGGCCTGCGGGACGGAGCTCGGGGCGTACGGGGAGTGCCCGGAGTGCGCCGTGCCGGTGCCGCCCGTGGAGGTGGCGATGCGACGCGGGTCCGGGGTGCCGAAGGACCCGGAGCATCCGGTGAACCGGGCGCTGGAGCAGCCGCGCCGGCTGCTCGATCCGCTGGTGGTCTGAGGCTTACAGCCCGTGCAGCAGTTGCTCGATGACCACGGCCACGCCGTCCTGCTCGTTCGCGGCGGTGCGATTGGTGGTGGCGGCAAGGACCTCGGGGTGGGCGTTGGCCATCGCGTACGAGGTGCCGGCCCAGGTGAGCATCTCGATGTCGTTCGGCATGTCGCCGAACGCGATCACTTCCTCCGGGCGGATCTCGCGGGCCGCGCAGCAGCGGGCGAGGGTGCTGGCCTTGCTGACGCCGGTGGCGCTGATCTCCAGCAGCGCGCTGTGGCTGGAGCGGGTGAACTCCGCGACGTGGCCCGCGGCCTCGCGGGCGGCGGCGAGGTAGGCGTCCGGGTCGTAGTCCGGGTGGTGGGCGAGCAGCTTGAGGACCGGCTCGCCGGCGCTGTCGTGGTCGTCGGAGAGGAGCTTGTCGATCGGGGCGGTGGTGGCGCCCGGGTCGAGGTGGAAGGCCGGGTAGCCGGGGTCGTAATGGATGCCGCCGGTGCGCTCGACCGCGAAGGACGTGCCGGGGGCGCGGTGGCGCAGCAGGTCGGCGACGGCGCGGGCGTCGTCCTCGAGCAGCGGGCGCACCTCGGTGAAGCTGCGGCCGCGGTGCAGGTCGACGACGGCGGCGCCGTTGGCGCAGATGGCGAGGCCGTGGCCGTGCACGTGCTCGGCGACGACGTCCATCCAGCGGGCCGGCCGGCCGGTCACGAAGAAGACCTCGATCCCGGCCTCCTCCGCCGCGGCGAGGGCGGTGACGGTGCGGTCGGAGACGGACTTGTCGTCCCGGAGCAGGGTGCCGTCGAGGTCCGTCGCGATCAGCCGGGGGGTGGCCTGGAGAGGAGCTGTCACGGGAGACATCATCTCGCATTGAGGCGCACAAGCGTGCGGCGGGGCGCGCATCTGAGCCTGTTACGCCCCGCGGGCCGTCCCGGTGGGGTCGCTCAGCGGTTGGCCGCGGCCTCCCGGTCGCTCAGCGGTTGGCCGCGGCCTCCCGTACCGCCGGGGCGATTTCCTCCGCCCAGCGCCCGAGCGCAATCTCGTCGGGTACGCCGCCGCCGGGGGCGAACAGGGTGAAGCCGGCCGCCCCGTGCTCGAGCACCGCCCCGGTGAGCTCGTCGACCCACTGTGCGACGGAGCCGCCGATCCAGCGGCCGGCCGCGTCCCGCGGAGCCGCGGTGGGGGTGTCGGTGATGGCGCCGGTGAAGTTGAAGACGGTGGCGATGTCGCGCGGGTCGCGGCCGGCCGCTGCCGCGGCCTCGTCGATGAGCGGGCGTGAGGTCAGGTAGCGGTCGCTGCGCCAGTCCGCGGCGTGGCCGGGGATCCAGCCGTCCGCGAGCCGGCCGGTGGCGGCGAGGGACTTGGGGCCGACCGAGCCGGTCCATACGGGGGGCGCGGCGGCCGGGGCCGGCTGCAGGCCGGTGACGCGGTAGAACTCGCCCTCGAAGGTGACGGGCGCGCCGCCGCCGGACAGCAGCCGGACGAGGGCGATCGCCTCCTCGAAGGCGCGTACCGCCTGGCCGGGGGAGAGCCGCTCGGGGCCGAGCTTGACGATGTCGTCCCAGGAGCCGCCGACGCCCATGCCGAGGACGATGCGGCCGCCGGAGAGCTCGGAGAGGGAGGTGACGGTGCGGGAGAGCATGGGGGCGGGGCGGTTGGGGAGGTTGGTGACGTTGACCAGCCCGGAGATGCGCTCGGTGCGGCCGAGGGCGAAGCCGATCGTGGCGTACGCGTCCAGCCACCTGCCGACGTAGGGGTGGTCGGAGACGGAGAAGTGGTCCAGGCCCTGCTGGTCGGCCTGGGCGACGAGCTTCAGGGTGCCCTGGGTGTCGCGGATGGCGCTGCTGACGCCGACGCCGAAGACGGGGGGCTGGTGCTGGGTCATCGTGGGCATCGTGGGCATCGCGGGCATCGTGGCTCACTTCTTTCTTAGTTCGTAGTGCGAACTGTAGATTGGCGCTTATGGCAAAGGGTGAGACGGGCGCCGTTTCGGCGCTGGTGCGGTCGGCGTTCCTGGTGAACGCGGTGTACGCGGAGTCGGCGCGGGAGTCCGGGCTGACGGCGCAGCAGGGCCAGTTGCTGTGCGTGCTGATGGCGGGCCCGTACGGCATGGGCGAGCTGGGCGAGACGCTGGGTCTGGCGAAGTCCAGCCTGACCGGGCTGGTGGACCGCACGGCCCGGCTCGGTCTGGTCAGGCGCGAGGCCGGGGCGGCCGACCGGCGGTCGGTCCAGGTGGCGCTCACCGAGGAGGGCGCCGAGACGGCGGAGGAGTTCTACGCCGAGACCTGCCGCCGGGTGGAGGCCCTGCTCCGGGGCGCGTCCGGCGCTGACCGCGAGCAGCTGGCGCGACTGCTCGGCCGCGTGGTCAGCGACAACAAGGTGCCGGTGGTGTTCGCATCGACGGACTCCTGAAAGCTCGACCGCTACGGTTTAGTTCGTACAACGAACAGTAGTAGTTCGTGGTACGAACTTCAAGGGGTTCAGTTGGCCGGGCCTGCCCGCGGGGGCTGACGTAGGGTCGGTGGCATGCGACTGAGCACCGTGATTCTGCCGATCAAGCGCTGGCACGAGGGCGGCCGGGACGTCTGGCAACGGGCCGAGGAGCTCGGCTTCAACACCGCGTACACATACGACCACCTGACCTGGCGGGTGCCCTTCCGCGACGGCCCGTGGTTCGGTGCGCTGCCGACGCTGACGGCGGCCGCCGGGGCGACCACGCGGCTGCGCCTCGGCACGCTGGTGACCTCCCCGAACTTCCGCCACCCGGTGACCCTCGCCAAGGAGCTGACGTCGATCGACGACATCTCCGGCGGCCGCGTGACGCTCGGCATCGGCGCGGGCGGCACCGGCTTCGACGCCACCGCGCTGGGGCAGCAGCCGTGGACGCCGCGGGAACGGGCCGACCGGCTGGGCGAGTTCGTACCGCTGCTCGACCGCCTGCTCAGCGAGGGCGAGGTGTCGCATGCGGGCACGCACTACTCGGCGCACGAGGCCCGCAACCTCCCCGGCTGCGTCCAGCGCCCCCGCCTCCCCTTCGCGGTGGCGGCCACCGGCCCGCGCGGCATGCGGCTGGCGGCGCGGCACGGGCAGGCATGGGTGACGACGGGCGACCCGAAGATCTCCGCGACGGGCACGCCGGCGCAGTCGCTGGACGCGATCAAGGGACAGATCTCGCGTCTCGCCGATGCCGGGGCGGAGATCGGCCGCGACACGTCGACGATGGAAAAGATCCTGCTCACGGGCTTCACCCCGGACCGTCCCCTGGACTCCCTCGCCGCCTTCCAGGACTTCGCGGCCGCACACGCCGAACTCGGCATCACGGAGCTGGTGCTGCACTGGCCGATCCCGGACACGATCTTCGCAGCCGACCAGAAGGTCTTCGAGCAGATCGCGGTGGAGGGCTTGAGCGCGTGACGGAGGGGCGCACCGCGAGGTGCGCCCCTCCGGATTGCTGAGGGTCAGGCGGTCTGGTCGGGGATACGGATGGTGCGGACGAGTGGCACGTCCGCGTACGCCTCGGGCGTGGTCGTCAGGACCGGCAGGCCGTCCGGCCATTCCGCGGAGGGGCGCGCCACTTGGACGGCGTGGGCGTGATGCCACTCGACGCCGTCGTGCAGGAGCGAACCGATCGTGACCGCCGCCGGATAATCCAGCTGAACGATCTCGGCGGCGGGCAGCGAGCCGACATGTTCGGCCAGCCCGTCCCGCTGCGCGTCCGCGGCGGCCAGGCAGAGCGTGGGTACGTACGCGTGCCGTGCATGCCGCTCCGCGCCCTTGGCGACGAACTCGGATGTGAGGCGGTGGCCCTGGCCGAGCACCAGCAGGGCGCTCCGGTCGAAGACGACCGCTGCGGACGCGGTCACAGGCTGTCCACCGGCCGGCCGGCCGCCAGGTCCTGCCACACCTTTTCCGCCCGCGCGGCGTCCTCGTCGGTGAAGGTCACGCCGAAGTGCTTCTCGCAGTACGCCTTCGTGGCCTCGTAGCGCTCCTTGAGCTCTGCCTCCGTGGGCGTGGCGCCGACCAGCTCCGCGAGGAAGTCGCGCATGGTCATACCGCGCTCGCGGGCCAGCACCATCAGGCGGTCGCGGACGGCGGGGTCAACCTTGATCGTGGTGTCGGCCATGAGGACAGTATACTGGCGGTATACCGTCTCGGGTGCGGGTTTCTCCAGGGTCAGGGGCATGGGTCTTCCTTTCGGTGGTCGGTGCCGAGCCGGTACACCGGGTAGTGGTTGGACTTCGGCGCGCTGACATGCGTCAGGCAGCCCGCGGCGACGAGGGTGCGGAGACCGGCCGCGGCGTCCCGGGGGGACAGGCCGGTGAAGCGGGCCAGCACCTCGGGGGCGGTGCGCAGTTCGCCCTGGTTGAGGACGATCGGGAGTGCGTACGCGGCGACGGCGCGGGCCGACTCGTCGAGCAGGTGGTCGCGGCGCCAGCGGTCGAGCAGCCGCAGCGCGCGGGTCCGGCTGCCGAACTGGACCGGCGGGCTCCCGCTGGGCAACGGCGCCAGTCGCCGCAGCAGTTCGGTGACCTGCGCCGACATGGCGGCGAGCTCGGAGAGCAGTTTCGTCTGGCGGCGCTGGGCGGCGGCCAGCATCGCCAGCGTCTCGTGGGCCAGGGTGGTGAGCGGATCGGGCGGCGGGGTCGTGGAATCGGACATGCCCGAATGAAGACTCAGCCGACGATCGGACCGCAAGTGGTGACAACGGGTGCTTGTCAGTGGCTAGTTGGACGCGTACGGCCCTGGTGAGCGGCCCGCGCCGAACGCGTTCTCGCAGGTTACGGCGACATGTTCGAGTGGCGGTCAGGTGGTGCCACGGACCGCCGCCGACGGCCGGACGGTTCACCGATGTGGGTTACTGCTTCCGGTCAACCGGCAGCTCTTTCCTGCCGCTTGCGAGTGACCCGCCGCCGCCCCCGCACACCGCATCACCAGAGGTGAGCCGCTGAATCGCAGCCGGGTCAGCCACGGTACCGATCCGTCAGCGCATCCATGCGCCGCGCCTGAACCTCCCGCTCCACCGCCGCCGCGACGAACTCCGCCGCCCCCTGCTCGCCCACCAGCTCCCGCACCGCCGCCGCGGTCCGCTCCGGCAGCGCCACCGCGGGCGGCCGGGACCGCTCCTCCTCGCCGAGCCCCCGCCGCGTCGCCGGCTCCTCGGCCAGGTGCCGGCGCAGATGCCCGGTGGCCTTCGCCCGCAGCGCGCGGGCGAGTTCGGCGTCGAGGGTCTGCTGGGCGAGCGGGCGCAGCCGGCGTACCAGGGCCGCCGCCTCCGCGGCCTCCGCGTCCGTCGTCGGATGGTCCAGGTAACGCTGGAAGAGATGCTCGGTGGTGAAGGCGAGCAGGCTCTCGGCGATGTCCTCGACCTTGCGGCGCAGCTTGCGGGTGTACGCCGTGATCGCCGTCAGCGGCACGCCCGCGGCGTGCAGTTCGGCGGCGACCTTCAGCTGCTGCGGGCTCGGCACCCGGAAGAGGTCGTCCCGGTCCTCGACCCGCTCCAGCACACCCAGCGCGACCGCGTCCGCCACCGCTTCGTCGTCCTGCACGCCGCCGAAGAGCAGATCCAGCTCCGTACGCGTGAGGTCCGACGGCTCCTCGTCCGACCACGGTCCGTCGAGCTCGGCGACCAGGCCGAGCACGCCGCGCAGGCCCCGCCCCGCGTCCCACGCCTCCAGCAACTCCTTTATCGAGACCAGGGTGTAGCCGCGGTCGAGCAGCTCCGCTATCTGCCGCAGCCGCGCCAGATGCGCCTCGCCGTACACATTGGCGCGGCCGCGCCGCTCCGGCTTCGGCAGCAGCCCGCGGTCGGCGTACGCCCGTATCGTGCGCACCGTCGCGCCGCTGACATGCGCGAGGTCCTCGATGCGGTACTCGGGCGCCGGGACCTGCTCTGCTGTGCTCAACCTGGGGCTCCTCACACGGTGTTGCACGCTGCGCGGGCAGCGTTACGAGCTCGACGAGCGCTACGAGATCGCCTTGCGGGCCGCTTGCCCGGCCGCCGCCCGCGCCGCCGGCGACGTCGCAAGATACTCGACCGCGCGCCGCAGCGACCCCTCCTGGGACGGGTGGTACGACCTGCGCAGATACCGGGGTATCGCGCGGCCGAGCTCACCCCACGTGGGCAGCAGCCCCTTGCGTACGGCCCGATTGTGCTCCCGCAGCGAATACCGCAACTGGCCGCGCAGCTGCGGATCGTGCTTGATCAGATACGTCGCCCCCGCGATCCACAGCCACAGCAGCACCGGCGCCGTCACCGCCATCCCGCCGATCCGGCGGGCATAGCGGGCCAGGCCGTCGCCGCCGCAGTGCTGGTACATGTCGAAGGCGACCGCGCGGTGCTCGACCTCCTCGGCGCCGTGCCAGCGCAGCAGGTCCAGCATCACCTCGTCGGGGTCCGCCCGGTCAAGACCGTCGGCGTGCAGCACCCAGTCGCCGAGCACCGCCGTGAACTGCTCGATCGCCGCGACCAGCGACAGCCGGAAGCGCAGCCACTCCTTCTGCGGTATCGGCGCGCCGAACGGCGGCGTCTCGCCGAGCAGCACCTCGAACATCCAGTCCACGTGCTTCGTGTACGGCTCGGTGTCCAGGTCCTGGTCCGCGAGATGGTCCAGGACGTAGGAGTGCTGCACGCTGTGCGTGGCCTCCTGGCCCATGAAGCCTTTGACGTCCGTCAGCAGCTCCGGGTCGCGGACCAGCGGCAGCGCCTCCTTGAACACCTTCACGAACCAGCGCTCGCCCGCGGGCAGCAGCAGATGCAGCACGTTGATCACGTGGGTGGCGGTCGGCTCGGCCGGTATCCAGTGCAGCGGGGTGCGGTCCCAGTCGAAGGAGACGCGGCGCGGCTTGATGGCGTAGTGATCAGTGTCCGTCATGAGCTCCTCCTCAAGCGGCTTCGAAAAGTGGCTTCGACCGGTCGGCTAGACCGGCGGGTTGATCCGCGCCAGCGCCCGCAGCGCGCGCGGCGACAGCCGGGACAACAGCCGCGCCCCACGAGCCTCCGGCGTCACCGGCACCACCGCCTGGTTACGGGCCACCGCGCGCAGGATCGCGTCGGCGACCTTCTCCGGCGGATAGCCCCGCTGCCCGTACAGCCGGGTGGCGCGGCGCTGCCGGCGCTTCTCCTCCTCCGCCGATACGCCGGTGAAGTGGGTGTTCACCGTGATGTTGGTGTGCACGAAGCCGGGGCATATCGCCGAGACCCCGATGCCCTTGCCGGCCAGCTCCGCGCGCAGGCACTCGCTGAGCATCAGCACCGCCGCCTTCGACGTCGAATACGCGGGCAGTGCCCTCGACGGCTGATACGCGGCGGCCGAGGCGGTGTTGACGATGTGCCCGCCCTGGCCCCGCTCGGCCATCTGCTTCCCGAAGATCCGGCAGCCGTGGATGACGCCCCACAGGTTGACGTCGAGCACCGTGCGCCAGTCCTCGGCGGTGGTGTCCAGGAACGCGCCGGAGGCGCCCACCCCCGCGTTGTTCACCAGCACGTCCAGCGCGCCGTACTCCGCGGCGGTCTTGGCGGCGAGCTTCTCCATCGCCTGCTCGTCCGAGACGTCCACCGTCTCCGCCCACGCCTCCGGCGCCCCGATCAGCCGCGCCAGCTCCGCGGTCCTGGCCGCCCCCTCCGCGTCCCGGTCCACCGCGATCACCCGCGCCCCGGCCTCCGCGAAGGCGAACGCCGTGGCCCGCCCGATCCCGCTCGCCGCGCCCGTGATCAGCACCAGCCGGCCGCCGAACCGGTCCGCGTACGGCCCGTCCGCCGTCACCTGGTCCAGCGGCTTGCCGTCCTCCTGCGCGCGTACGAACTCCGCGATCCAGCCGGCCAGCTGATCAGGTCGGGTGCGCGGCACCCAGTGGCGCGCGGAGATGGTCCGCCGCACCAGCCGCGGCGCCCAGCGGTCCAGGTCGTCGTAGAGCCCGGGGGACAGGAACGCGTCCCCAGTTGGCGTGATCAGCTGCACCGGCACATGCGCGTACGCGTCCGAGCGTGGGCCGCGCAGCCGGGAGCGGACATTGTCGCGGTACAGCCAGGCGCCGCGGGCGGCGTCCTGCGGCAGCGACGCCGTCGGATAGTCGGGCGTGCGGACCTTCTCCATCGCCTCGACGATCTTCGGCCAGCCGCTGCCGAGCGGCCCGCGCCACGCCAGCTCCGGCAGCACGGGGGTGTGCAGCGCGTACACATACCAGGACTTGGCGCCCTGCCCGAGCAGCTGCGCCGCCCGCCGCGGCGTCGGCCGCTTCAGCCGGCCCGAGATCCAGTGCCCGAAGTGGTCGAGCGACGGGCCCGATATGGACGTAAAGGAAGCGATCCGCCTTTCGGTCCGCTTGACCGTGGCGAACTCCCAGCCCTGCACCGAACCCCAGTCGTGCCCGACCAGATGCACCGGCAGCTCCGGCGACACCGCGTCGATCACCGCGAGGAAGTCGTCTGTCAGCTTCTCCAGCGTGAAGCCGCGCTTCAGCGGCTCCGGCGGCGTGGAACGGCCGTGCCCGCGCACGTCGTAGAGCACCACATGGAAGCGGTCGGCGAGCCGGCGGGCGACCGGCGCCCACACCTCCTTGCTGTCCGGATAGCCGTGGATGAGCACGACGGTCGGCTGGGACGTATCACCCAGCTCGGCCACGCACAGCGATACGTCGTCGGCGCCCTGGACCCAGCGCTCCCTGAAATCGGCGTCGTCCGTCATGCCGCCGCCCTCCCCTCGGCCCAGCGCCGCACATGCGGCAGGTCCTCGTCCAGCCAGAACGCGCTCTCCTCGGGGTCCGCGGAGTCCGTCACCACGAGAATCTCCTCGAACTTCGCCCCCGTGCCCCGGAATCCCAGATGCGGCTCCACCGCCCACAGCCCCGGCCGCGGCGGATGCTGCGAGAAGCGATACGGGCTCCACAGCGGCGACCAGCCCTCCCGGTGCCCGTGCAGCGCGTCCTTCGCCAGCCCCTTGAGCGACTGGGTGCCGAACCCGAAGACATGCGGCGATATCCGCCGCTCCTTGACCCGGTCGACCTTGTGCGCGATCACGCCGAACGGATACGCCCGGTGCCGGTTCGCATACCCCTGCTTGATCATCAGCCGCTCGACGTCCTCGTAGATCTCCCGCAGCGGCCGCCGCTCCCGCACCTCGGCGAGGATCAGCTCCCGGTGCACCTGCAGATCGTCGAGCAGCCGGTCGTGCACCGGATTGAGGCCGAGGCAGCCGGAGTATCCGATATCGGCCGTATAGCCCTTGAAGACCGGCGCCATGTCGAGGATGAACGGCATCCCCGGCTCCAGCCGCCGGTTCGTCGGGAAGAACTGCAGCGGCACCTTGAAGCCCGTAAAAGCCGTCCGGTCCCCGAACCAGGCGAACGGCAGATGGAACCAGTCGCGCACCCCGCGCTCGCGCAGCCAGCGCCGCTGCATCCGCGCGGCCTCCCGCTCCGTCACCCCGGGCCGCAGCTGCGCGGCCACCGCCTCCGCGCACTCGTACGCCAGCCGCTGCACCTCGCGGAAACCGCTCAGCTCGCCGCCCGCACGCAGCTCACTCCCAGCCATCTCCGGCCCTCCCTCGGGACGTTGACGTTGCCACCAACGACTGTGACAACGCCCGGAGGCAGGGTCAATACGTGTGCACCGCCTGTGGATACCGGAGGTAACACCTGTCGAAGGTTGCATGTCCCCTACGGGTCGGTCCATCCATCGGCGTACAAAGATCAGGGAAGAACCAGACTTCCGTCCGTACCCCCGCACCCGCCCCGCCCACTACGGTCGATGACGTGACTGTGATCGCGACCGAAAGCCTCAGCAAGCGGTTCCCGAGGGTGACCGCGCTCGACAGGCTGACCGTCGGCATCGAGCCGGGTGTCACCGGCCTTGTCGGCGCCAACGGGGCAGGTAAATCAACCCTCATCAAGATCCTGCTCGGCCTGTCCCCCGCCACCGAGGGCACCGCTACTGTCCTCGGCCTCGACGTGTCCCGCGACGGCTCCGCCATCCGCGAACGCGTCGGCTACATGCCCGAGCACGACTGCCTGCCACCCGACGTCTCGGCCACCGAGTTCGTCGTCCACATGGCCCGCATGTCGGGCCTGCCGCCCACCGCCGCCCGCGAGCGCACCGCCGACACGCTGCGCCACGTCGGCCTCTACGAGGAGCGCTACCGCCCCATAGGCGGCTACTCCACGGGCATGAAGCAGCGCGTCAAGCTCGCCCAGGCGCTCGTCCACGACCCGCAGCTGGTCTTCCTCGACGAGCCCACCAACGGCCTCGACCCGGTCGGCCGCGACGACATGCTCGGCCTCATCCGCCGCATTTACAGCGACTTCGGCATCTCGGTCTTCGTCACCAGCCACCTCCTCGGCGAACTCGAGCGCACCTCCGACCACATCGTCGTCATCGACGGCGGCAAGCTGCTGCGCTCCTCCTCCACCTCCGACTTCACCGGCGCCACCACCACCCTGGCCGTCGAGGTCACCGACACCGACGCCACCCCGGACGGCACCGGCGCGCTCCGCAAGGCACTGTCAGAGGCGGGACTTAGCCTTCAGGCAGACGGACACGTGCTGTACGTCGAAGCCGCCGGCGACCAGGCGGACGACACGTACGACACGGTCCGCGACGCCGTAGCGGAGCTCGGCCTCGGTCTGGTGCGCATGGAGCAGCGCCGGCACCGCATCGCCGAGGTGTTCAGCGACCATGACCAGCAGCAAGGGGGCAGCGATGCAGCCTGATACGACCACCCCCGGCCCTGCCCCCGGCGCCGGCCCGGCCGCCGCCGACGTCATCCACGACATCGGCTACCGGCACTACGACGGCCCGCGCCTCGGCCGCGGCTATGCCCGCCGCTCGCTCTACTCGCAGTCGCTGCGCGGCGCGTACGGCTTCGGCAGGTCCGCGAAATCCAAGGTCATGCCGATGATCCTGTTCGGCGTCATGTGCCTGCCCGCGGTCATCATCGTCGCGGTCGCCATCTTCACCAAGCAGAACGAACTGCCCGTCGAGTACACGGCCTACGCGGTCAACCTCCAGATGGTCATCGCGCTGTACGTCGCCGCCCAGGCACCGGTCTCGGTCTCCCGCGACCTGCGCTTCAAGACCGTGCCGCTGTATTTCTCCCGCCCCATCGACCGCATCGACTATGTGACCGCGAAGTTCGGCGCCCTCGCCACGGCCCTCTTCGCCCTCACCGCCGTCCCGGTGCTGATCCTCTATGTGGGCGCGCTGCTCGCCAAGCTCGACTTCACCGAGCAGACCAAGGGCTTCGCCCAGGGCATCGTCTCGGTGGCCGTGCTCTCGCTGCTCCTTGCCGCGATCGGCCTGGTCATCGCCGCCCTCACCCCGCGCCGCGGCTTCGGCATCGCCGCCATCATCGCGGTGATGTTCATCCCGTACACCGCGGTCAGCGCCGTCCAGGCCATCGCGTACGACCAGCAGAACCCCGACGCCGTCCCGTGGATCGGCCTGTTCTCCCCGACCACTCTCAACGACACCATCAGCGCGGCCTTCCTCGGCGGCACCCCCTCCGTCCCCGGCCAGGTCGACCCGAGCAAGGGCGTCGGCGCGATCGCCGTCCTTGTCACCGTCGCCCTCATCGCCGGCTGCATCGCCCTGCTGCTGCGCCGCTACCGGAAGGCGGGACTGTGACCGCGATCCAGATCGACCGAGTCTCCCGCTGGTTCGGCAATGTCGTCGCCGTCAACGACATCACCATGACCATCGGCCCCGGCGTCACCGGCCTCCTCGGCCCCAACGGCGCCGGCAAGTCCACGCTGATCAACATGATGGCGGGCTTCCTGCCCCCCTCCTCCGGCAGCGTCACCCTCGACGGCGCTCCGATCTGGCGCAACGAACAGGTCTACAAGGCCATCGGCCTGGTCCCCGAGCGGGAGGCCATGTACGACTTCCTGACGGGCAAGGACTTCGTCATCGCCAACGCGGAGCTGCACGGGCTGGGCGCCGCGGCCGCGCAAAAGGCCCTGGCGACGGTGGAGATGGAATACGCCCAGGACCGCAAGATCTCCACCTACAGCAAGGGCATGCGCCAGCGCGTGAAAATGGCCTCGGCCCTGGTCCACGAGCCGTCGGTCCTGCTCCTCGACGAGCCCTTCAACGGCATGGACCCCCGCCAGCGCATGCATCTCATGGACCTGCTGCGCCAGATGGGCGCCGAAGGCCGTACGGTCCTCTTCTCCTCCCACATCCTGGAGGAGGTCGAGCAGCTCGCCGCCCACATCGAGGTGATCGTCGCCGGCCGGCACGCCGCCTCCGGCGACTTCCGCAAGATCCGCCGCCTGATGACCGACCGCCCGCACCGCTACCTGGTCCGCTCCTCCGACGACCGCGCCCTGGCCGCGGCGCTGATCGCGGACGCCTCCACGGCCGGCATCGAACTGGACTGGACGGAAAAGGCCCTGCGCATCCAGGCCATCGACTTCACCCGCTTCACCGAGCTGCTGCCGCGCGTAGCCCGCGAACACGGCATCCGCCTCTACACGGTCCAGCCCTCCGACGAGTCCCTCGAATCCGTCTTCTCCTACCTGGTCGCGGCGTAAGGAGCCGATGTGTACAACCCCACGGTCGCCCGGCTGACATACCGGGCGCTACTCGGCCGCCGCCGCGCCCTGATCATGTTCGCCCTGCCCGCGCTGCTCATCATCATCGCCTCGGTGGTACGCGCCCTGGTCGGCCCGGACGACGACGTAGCGGCCGAACTCCTCGGCGGCTTCGCCCTAGGCGCGATGGTCCCGCTCATCGGCGTGGTGGCGGGCACGGGCGCGATCGCGCCCGAAATCGACGACTCCTCGATCGTCTACGTCCTGGCGAAACCGATCCCGCGCTCAACGATCATCATGACGAAACTGGTCGTCGCGATCGGCGTGACGATGGCCTTCTCCGCCATCCCCACCCTGATCGCCGGCTACATCCTCAACAACAACAGCCAGCAACTGGCGGCGGCGTACGCCATCGCCACCCTGATCGCCTCGATCGCATACGCGGCGGTCTTCCTGCTCCTCGGCACGGTGACCAAGCACGCCGTCGTCTTCGGCCTCGTCTACGCCCTGGTCTGGGAGGCCCTCTTCGGCAGCCTGGTCCCCGGGGCGCGGGCACTGAGCATCCAGCAATGGGCCCAGGCGGTGGTGGAAAAGGTCGGCCGCGGCGACTTCATCACCTCGGAGGTCAGCACGGCGACGGGCGCGGTGCTGCTGGTCGTCGTCACGGTGGCGGCGACGTGGTACGCGATGCGCAGGCTGCGCGTGCTGACGCTGGCGGGCGAAGAGTGACGGGCGCCGGCTAACGCTCAACGCCCCCGCTCCGCACCCCCGTTGACCTGGATCACCTGCGAGGTGATGTGCCGGGCAGCGGGGGACGCCAGCCACCGCAGCGTCTCGGCGATATCGGCGGTGGTACCGGGCCGCCCATTGAGCGTCTCCCCGATCCGCTGCTGCCGCCGCTCCTCAGGCATGCCGTCCCCGAAGAACTCGGTGCCTTCGGTATATCCGGGAGCGACAAGATTCACGGTGATCCCGCGAGGCGCGAGCTGCCGGGCGAGGTCGTGCGCATACGGATGCAGCGCGGCCTTGGCAGCGCCGTACGCCCCGGACCCCGACCCCCGATAGGCAGCGATGGAGGACAGAAAGAGCACGCTGCCACCGTCGGCGATCTGCGACTTGAGCGCTTCGGTGAGAAGGGCTGCGTTAAGGACATTGATCCGGAAGTTCGTGCTCCAGTCGCGCGCGACGGCATCGAGGGGATCCTCGCCCCCATCCGCCGCCCCGCCCGGCTCGAGCAGCCCATTCCCACCGGCGCTGTTGACGACGACGTCGACGGCCCCGAACCGCTCCTCCACAAACGCGGCGACCTGCCGCGCCCCCTCGGCTTCAGCAAGGTCAGCCGCGAAGGCCACGGCGCCTGGCACCTTGGCGGCGGCCTGCTCGAGGACGTCGCCCCGCCGGCCGACGAGTACAGGGGTGTCGCCACTCTGGGCGAAGAGCTCGGCGGCCGCCAGGCCAATGCCGGTGCCGCCGCCGGAGATCACGATGGTCCGCTTCATGGGCCGAGGGTAGACACAGGGACGCCGCCCGAGGCAAGGGTTCTCGCCCCGGGCGGCGTTAGACGTGACTGGACATCACACCTAACGGCGTCGCCGCCGTTCGATCCGCGCGACCTGCTGCGTCAGCTTGTCGACCCGGCCGTCGAGCCGTCGCACATCCGACTTCAGATCTTTGATGTCCTCACCCTGAGCGAGGTCGCGCAGCTGCCGCCCGTGATCAGACAACGTCTCCCCGATCGCGTTGAGCATCCGCGTGGTCGCGGCGAACCCGCGCTCCATCCGGTCCTCGGCCCGATCCTGCCGATCCGAGATCCGCCGCAGTACGCGACTGAGGTCCCGGGCGGCGGCGCCGACATCATCCAGATCGGCGTCGGCGTCGAAGCCACCCGCTGTGCCTCGGGCGCGCTCCTCGGCGTCGAGAAGGTACGTGCGTACGCGGCGGGCGATGGTGCTGTCGCGGAGCAGCATGGCGACGTTGAGGACGGCGCGGCGAGGGAACAGGCGCAGGCGCGCACGGCCCTGTGGATAACGTTCGGCTGAAGTGGTCAGGTTGACCACTTCAAAACGCCGCAGGTCAGAGCCACGGAGCAGCTTCATCCCGTTGATGCGCAGCTCCTCATCGTGACGGCGGACAACGCTGTGGATGGCTTCGACATCAACCTCGAAGTAGTCGGCCACCATCCGCGTCGTCACATGCAACCCATCAGGCAGCAGCTCCAACGCCTTGACCTTGTCGAGGACTTCCGTGCGTCGAGCGACGCTCTCGCGCAGCGCGCGCGACTCCAGTAGTGCAGTCTCGGGCGGCATCAGCCGGCCCCCTTCGGTGGAAACGGTCATGGACGCCCGTATCCAGGGCTCAGGAGCGGAGGCTGCTGATTCGACCCACGTACTCAATGACCGGCCGTTCCGTCCAACCGAGGCCGGCTATCCCCACACCCGCACGTTACGTATCAACTCGCGTTCCGTAGTTGCCTCCACGCACCGGAGCCAACGAACGGATTATCGGAAAGTTACGTACCTCGGAACCTACGTACCGCTAGGTACCGGCGTACAACCGCTCCAACACCACAGCGATCCCGTCCTCGTCATTCGACGAGGTCACCTCATCCGCGACCGCCAGCAGCTCCGCATGGGCATTAGCCATCGCGACCCCGTGCGCCGCCCACCCGAACATCGGCACATCGTTCGGCATATCGCCGAAGGCGATCGTGTCCGACGCCTTGCAGCCCAGCCGGCGCGCCGCCAGCGACAGGCCCGTCGACTTCGACAGGCCGTGTGGCAGCAGTTCCACCGTGCCGGCGCCCGCCATCACCACGCCGACCAGGTCGCCGATGACCTCGTGGGCCGCCGCCGTCAGGGCGTCGTCACCGAGCGTCGGGTGCTGGATGTAGAGCTTGTTCAGCGGCTCCGCCCACAGCTCCGCGCGGTCCTCGAAGGTCCGTACCGGCAGGTCCGCCCTCGCCACCGCGCCGAAGCCGGGGCCGAAGAGCACCTCGCCCGCCAGGCCGTCCCGGCTCGCGGCGACCGCGAGCGGGCCGACCTCGGCCTCCAGCTTCTCCAGCGCCATCGCCGCCAGCCGCCGGTCCAGCGTCACCGACGTCAGCAGCCGGTGCTCGCCCGCGTGATAGACCTGCGCGCCCTGCCCGCACACCGCCAGGCCGTCGTAGCCCAGCTCGTCCAGGATGTCGCGGGTCCACGGCACCGCCCGCCCCGTGACCACGATGTGCGCGGCCCCCTGCGAGACGGCCGCCTCCAGCGCCGCCCGCGTGCGCGGCGAGATCGTCTCGTCCGTACGCAGCAGGGTGCCGTCGAGGTCCGTGGCGATCAGGCGGTACGGGAGCGGCGCCGGCGAGCTCACTTCGCGGACACCGGCTCGAGCACCTCGCGCCCGCCCAGATACGGCCGCAGCACCTCCGGCACCAGCACCGAGCCGTCCGCCTGCTGATGCGTCTCCAGGATCGCCACGATGGTGCGCGGCACCGCGCACAGCGTGCCGTTCAGCGTCGCCAGCGGGCGCACCTTGCGGTCCTCGCCGGTGCCCCGCATCCGGACCGAAAGCCGCCGCGCCTGGAACTCATTGCAGTTCGAGGTCGACGTCAGCTCGCGGTACTTGCCCTGCGTCGGGATCCACGCCTCGCAGTCGTACTTCCGCGAGGCCGACAGGCCCAGGTCACCGGTCGCCGTATCGATCACCCGGAAGGCAAGCCCCAGCGAGGTCAGCCACTGCTTCTCCCACTCCAGCAGCCGCTGGTGCTCGGCGTCGGCGTCCTCGGGCGCGACGTACGAGAACATCTCGACCTTGTCGAATTGGTGCACTCGGATGATGCCGCGAGTGTCCTTGCCGTGTGAGCCGGCCTCGCGGCGGAAGCAGGGCGAGAAGCCCGCGTAGCGCGCCGGCAGCTGAGCCTCGTCGAGGATCTCGTCCATGTGGTAGCCGGCGAGGGTGACCTCGGACGTACCGACGAGGTACATCTCGTCCTTGTCCAGGTAGTACACGTCCTCGGCCGCCTGGCCGAGGAAGCCGGTGCCCTCCATGGCGCGCGACTTGACCAGCGCGGGCGTGATCATCGGCGTGAAGCCGGCCGCGCCGGCCTGCGCGATCGCGGCGTTGACCAGCGCGAGCTCCAGCAGCGCGCCGACGCCGGTGAGGTAGTAGAAGCGGGCACCCGAGACCTTTGCGGCCCGCTCGGTGTCGATCGCGCCGAGAATACGGCCGAGCTCCAGGTGGTCCTTCGGCTCGAAGCCCTCCGCGGCGAAGTCGCGCGGGGTGCCGACGGTCTCCAGCGTGACGAAGTCGTCCTCGCCGCCGACCGGGACGTCGGGGTGGACCAGGTTGCCGATCTGGGCGAGCAGCTGCTGCACCTCGGCCGCGGCCTCGTCCTGCGCGGCGTCGGCGGCCTTCACATCGGCGGAGAGCTGCTTCGTACGGGCCAGCAGCTCGGCCTTCTCGTCGCCCTTGGCGGCGGCGACCTTCTTGCCCATCTGCTTCTGCTCGGAGCGCAGCTCGTCGAAGCGGACACTCGACGACCGCCGCCGCTCGTCGGCGGAGAGCAGGGCGTCGACGAGGCCGACGTCCTCTCCACGGGCGCGCTGCGACGCGCGCACTCGGTCGGGGTCCTCACGGAGCAGGCGAAGGTCAATCACGCGGCCAAGGTTACCGGGGCGCCGAAGGGCGCTCGACCTGATATTCCGCTGTGTCGCTGTTTGTCCGTTTTGAGGGGTTTGAGAGTTAGGGTCAACGGCAATTCCGCGATTCCCTTAAAAGGGTCAAACGGGACATCTCGGCTGACGTGCCGGCGGTGGATCGACCTTGATCAGGAAGGGAGTTGAGCGCTCCCTTGCTTCTCTTTTCCACAGGCGGCCGGGGGTGCCGGTTCCTTTATCCACAGGCTGTCGATGAGATCTGTGGATGACGGAAGTGATCATTCCCGGGCCCGTTCCTGCTGCCACAGGATTCCCGCTTCAAACGTCATCTACACCGTCTTTAGAGTGGGATTGCTTAACTCCAAAGAGTGGATCAAAGGAATTGAGTGGACGAGGTGGGATCTGTCCCCCTGTGGAGGAGTCTGGGTCAGTAGACCGACTTGTCGACAGTGTCCGATTGCTGTGTCGACTTATTCACAGGTCGAGAACGCCTGCCTGTGGATAACTTGGGGTTGCTGTGTACAACTGAAGCCGGGGTGTGACGATCCCCTGATCAGCCCCGGCCGTCGAGGCTCCGGTTCAGCCAGTCCGCCGCCGACGTGAAGTCGTCGTCCGAGGTGCCGGGGCGGGCCGGGGACACGTCGCCGGCGCCGATGCCCGCCCGCGGGTACGAGCCCAGGAAGCGCACGTTCGGGCAGACCCGCTTCAGCCCCATCAGCGCCTCGCCGACGCGGCGGTCGGAGATGTGGCCCTCGCAGTCGACCGAGAAGCAGTACCGCCCGATGCCCTCGCCGGTCGGCCGGGACTCGATGCGCAGCAGGTTCACCCCGCGCACGGCGTACTCCTGGAGCAGCTCCATCAGCGCGCCCGGGTGGTCGTCGCCGAGCCAGATCACCGTCGACGTCTTGTCCGCGCCGGTCGGCGCCGCGGGGCGGGCCGGGCGGCCGACGAGGACGAAGCGGGTGGCCGCGTTCTCCGCGTCGTGGATGTCCGTGACCAGGGGGTTCAGGCCGTACGTCGCGGCCGCGAACTCGCCCGCGAAGGCGCCGTCGATCTTGCCTTCCTGGACCTGGCGGGCGCCGTCGGCGTTGGAGGCGGAGGACTCCCAGACCGCGTCCGGCAGGTTGGCCGCGAGCCAGCGGCGGACCTGGGGCTGGGCCACCGGGTGGCCGGTGACGGTCTTGATGTCCTCGAGGCCGGTGCCGGGCCGTACGAGCAGCGCGAAGGCGATGGGGAGCAGCACTTCGCGGTAGATCATCAGCGGCTCGCCGAGGGCGAGTTCGTCGAGGGTGGCGGTGACGCCGCCTTCGACGGAGTTCTCGATCGGCACGAGGGCGGCGGCCGCGTCGCCGGTACGGACCGCGTCGAGCGCGGCCGGCACGGAGATCATCGGGATGAGCTCGCGGGTGGCGGCCTCGGGGAGGGTGCGCAGTGCGGCTTCGGTGAAGGTGCCTTCGGGGCCCAGGTACGTGTAGCGGCTCGCGGACATTCCGCAACGATAGCGGGGGTTGGGCCCCGCGGGTTTCCGGGTCCGGGTGGTGGGACTCGCTCGGACGGGAGGCCGGGCCTCACGCCCCCCGCAGGCCGTCGACCAAGCCTGCGACCCGCGGGTCGCCCTTCGCCGCCGCCGTCAGCGACTCGCTCAGCGTCGTTCCGTACGTCGCCGCCGCCTCCGACTGTCGCTTGCGGCCGTCTTCCGTGATGACCGCGTAGACGCCGCGCTTGTCGTCCGGGCAGAGGTCCTTGTACGCGAATCCGGCCGACTCCAGGCGGGCGATGAGGCGGGTGACGGAGCTCTGGTTGAGGCCGATGCGGGTGGCCAGGTCCTGCATGCGGCGTTCGCCGTCGGGGGCGGTGGTGAGTTCGGCGAGGGCGCGGTATTCGGAGAGGCCGAGGCCGTGGCGGCGCTGCAGGGACTGGGCGAGCTGGTGCTCGACCGTGGCGTGCAGGCTGATCAGGCGGTGCCAGGCCGCCTGGTCGGTGGCGACTGCGGTCGTGGCCATGGGTCCTCCCGAGGTGCGGTGTTGACAACAAGATACATGTGCATGCAAGCTCTCATCCAGCGAAGCACTTGCACGTACATGCAAGCACTTCACGAACACTCCGCACCTCCGCATCTCCGCACCGCAAGGAGCACGTATATGTCCCCCGCTTCCAAGGGCTGGGCCTGGCTGCTGTTCTCGTCCCTCTTCGAGATCACCTTCGCGCTCAGCACCGAGGCCACCGACGGCTTCACCCGCCTCGGCCCCTCGCTGCTCACCGCCGTCGCCGCCGCGTTCGGCATCTTCACGCTCTCGAAGGCGCTCAAGTCCATTGACGTGGGCGTCGGTTACACCGTCTGGGCCGGCATCGGCGCGGTCGGGACGGTGGTCTTCGGGACGCTGATCTACGACGAGCCCATGACCGTGTGGAAGGTGATCTCCTTCCTGCTGATCATCGGCGGTGCGCTCGGCCTGCGGATCTCGGACACCGCCGCGGCCCGTAAGCAGGCCGCTCAGGCTCAGGCCGACCAAGCCGACCAGGTCACCCAGCCCACGCACGCCACCGCCGCCTGAACCCCCCACCCCACGAAAGCGAAAGGCAATCCACCATGACCTGGCTCTTCCTCGGCATCGCCATCCTCTTCGAGGTCGCCTTCGCCCTCGGCACCAACGCCACCAAGGGCTTCACCCGGCTCTGGCCCTCCGTGCTCACCCTCGGCGCCGCGGCCGGCGGCATCTATACGCTCTCGCTCGCCCTCCGCGATCTCGATGTCAGCGTCGGCTACACGATCTGGACCGGGCTCGGCGGCGTCGGCACCGTCGTCCTCGGTGCGGTGATCTTCAAGGAGCGGATCACCACCGCCCGGCTGGTGTCGTTCGCCGCGATCATCGGTGGCGCGGTGCTGCTGCGCCTGACCGCGGTCTGAGCAGTCTCAGCGGCTCAGCCCTCCAGCAGCTCCTGCCCCACGTAATCCCCCGGCGCGCAGCCGCCCGGCACCGCGAACAGGCCGCTCGCCTCGTGCCGCAGGAAGCGGGAGAGCCCGTCACCCCGGTCCAGTTTCCGCTGGACCGGGGTGAAGCCGTGCCGCGGGTCCGCCTGCCAGGCGATGAAGAGCAGCCCGGCGTCCGGGGCGCCGTCGTCGCGGTAGCCGTCGTGGTACGAGAAGGAGCGGCGCAGCATCGTGGCGCCGCTGTTGGACTCGGGCGCCGCGACCCGGACATGGGCGTCGCCGGCGATCGCGATGGCGCCGTCCTTGGTGAACTTGTCCAGCGCCACCGGCGTCGTCTCCGTGCCGCCCGACAGCGGGGCACCGTCGGCTTTACGGCGCCCTATGACCTGGTCCTGGCGCTCCGGCGACAGATGGTCCCACGTGTCCAGGAGCATCCGGATGCGGCGGACGACCGCGTACGAGCCGCCGGCCATCCACGCCGGGGAGCCGTTCTCCGGCACGAAGACCTTGGCCGTGAAGTCCTTCTCCGCCGGCTTGGGGTTGTTGGTGCCGTCGACCTGGCCCATCAGGTTGCGCATGGACATGGGGTGCGCGGTCGCGCCCGGGGTGCGGTTGAAGCCGGACATCTGCCAGCGGACCGCGGCCGTTTCGGCGGCTTCGCGCTGCAGCGCCCGGAGCGCGTCGAAGGCGACCAGGGGGTCGTCGGCGCCGATCTGCACCCACAGGTCGCCGTCGCTGCGCCGCTTGTCGAGGTGGTCGGCGGTGAAGTCGGGGAGCGGGCCCAGCGCCTCGGGGAGCCGGTCGGCCAGGCCCGTACGGCCGAAGAAGCTGCGGCCGAAGCCGAAGGTGACCGTCAGCGAGGACGGGCCGGCGTCGCGGGCGACGCCGGTGTCGCGGGCCGGGGCCGGCTTGCCCGCCGTCAGTGCGGCGGCGGTACGGGTCCAGCGGCGCAGCAGCGCGGCGGCGGCCCGCCGGTCGGCGTCGCCGGCCAGGTCGAAGGCGGCGAGGTGGCCGGCGGCCTGCAGCGGGGTGGAGATGCCGGCCTGATGTTTCCCGTGAAACGGCACCTCGCCGCGGCCCACCGACGCCAGTTCGGCGGGCTGGTCGCGGACGGCCTCGGCCGCGACCGCGCCGCCGGCGCCGCCCGCGACGAGGCCGGCCGCGCCGGTCGCGCCGGCGACGCCGAGGAGGCGGCGGCGGGAGAGGTGTCCGGGCTCCTTCCCGGTCTCTGCGCTCATGAGATCTTGATCTTCTTCGTCTCGGTGGTCTGGTCGATGTCCGAGGTGCGTACGGTCAGCGAGACCTCCCACTCGCCGGCCATCGGCAGCTGCACGCCGGTCGCCGACCAGTGCCCGGCGTCGGCCTTGCCGAGCTTCGGGGTCAGCGGGCCGAGGTCCTTGGCGGCGAGCCGGAAGGCGGCCTTGACCTCGGGGGCGTCGACCAGTTCGCCGTTGGCGTTGGTGAGGTAGATGTGCAGGGCGTTATCGGTGCCCGCACGGGCCGGGTCCATCGTCAGCTCAGCCGTGCCCTTGCCGTCCTGACCGCCGGTGTCGTACGGGATCTTGACGGTCACCGGGCCCGCGGCCGCCTCGGACTGCGCGCCGGCGGACCCGCGCTGGTCGGTCTCGGCGCGGCCCGGCTGGGTGCCGGTCAGGACGGTGGTCACCGACAGCAGGATGAGCGCGATCGCCACCTCCACCAGCACGGACTTGCGCAGCCCGCGGCGGTCGGGGTCGGCGTCGCGGACGCGCCGCTCGCGCGCGGCGGCGACGGCGGCACGCTGCCGCGCCAGCTGCGCGGCCCGCTCGGACTCGCCGGAGGCGGAGTCCCCTTGGGGGCGGTCGCCCGAGCCCGAGCCCGAGCCCGCACCCGAGCCCGCACCCGCACCCGCACCCGAACCCGAGCCCGAG
>NZ_JAAKZV010000129.1 GCF_011044975.1 Streptomyces coryli
GGCTTGGGGGTCTGAGGGCTAAGGCCCGAGGCCGAGGTCTGGGGCCTGGGGGCTTGGGGGCTGAGGCCTGAGGCCGAGGGCTGGGGCCTGCTGGCTTGAGGGCTTGGGTTTGGGCTTGGGCTTGGGTTTGGGCTTGGGCTTGAGAGCCTGAGGGCTTGAGGTTCTTCGAGCGGAGGCCGGGAGGGTGGCCGCAAGTCGGCAGACCGACGTGCCCAGCCCCCTCTCTCCCTCCGTAGCCAGCCTTCCTACCGGCACCGAGCCAAGCGCAAGACGGCGATGCCGCCGTCACCATCCGCTGCCAGGCCATCCGCCTTACACCGGCACATGTCACGCACTCTTACGTCCCCCGCCGCGCATGGCTTGGAACAGGCCCGTGGCGGCCACGGCGCCGCCGACCACCATGAGGACGAGGCCCACCTTCGTCAGAGTGAAGACCGGGATCTCGACACCGTCGGTGAACAGCCACAGGCACAGGCCGACGACGATGGTGATGGCGCCTTCCATCAGGTTCTTCTTTGCCGGAGTCATGCCCACCAACGTAGGAACACGGAGTAGCTCCGAGCATCGGCCTGGCGGGCGAAACCCGGCTGCATCGTTCGACGTATCAGGCCGCCGACCCCGACCCCGACTCCGCATCAGCCCGCAGGTCATCCTCCGAAGCGCCCCGCCGCCAGTACCCGATGAAGGACACCGAACGCCGGTCCACTCCACACTCGTTGACCAGATGCCGCCGCAGCGCCTTCACCATCCCGGCCTCGCCGGCGAGCCACGCATACGGGGCGTCCCCGCCCGGCGTCACAGCCTCCCGGAAGGCCGCCACCAGCGCATCCTGACCGCCTTGGCCGCCCTCCGCGATCCACGTCAGCTTCGCCCCCGAAGGCGCCCGCAGCGGCAGCCGATCGGCCTCCTCCGGCACCGCCAGCCACGCCCGTACCGGAACGTCATCCGGCAGCGACTCCAGGATCGCCGCGGCAGCCGGCAAGGCAGTCTCATCCCCCGCCAGCAGCACCTCCGACGCCCCCTCCGGCAGCTGGAAGCGGACGCCGGTGTTCTCCGGCACCGCCGGACCCAGCAGGATCAGCCGGTCACCCGGACCAGCCCCAGCCGCCCACGTAGCCGCCGGCCCCGCCGGCTCCGCGTGCAGCACGAAGTCGATGTCGACCTCGACGCCGCCACCAGCAATATCTGCATCCCGCTGCGCCCGCACCGTGTACGACCGCAGGATCGCCCGCACGCCCGGGTCCAGCGCCCGATACTCCTCGAACCAGCCCTCGCCCGTAGGCATCACCGGCTCCGACTGCCCTGGATGCGGCAGGAAGACCGACAGGCTCTGGTCGCGGCCGCCGGAGGCGAAGCCCGCCAGCCCGGGCCCACCGAAGGTGACCCGCACCAGCGACGGCGACAGCCGCTCGGTCCGTACGACCTCGGCGTGGAAGAACCGGAAGGGGGCGACCTCAGTGGCAGCGGCGTCGGCCACGTCAGCTGACCTTCTTCGCCGACTCGATCGCCTTCGCCAGGTCCTCCAGGATCGGCGCGCACGCCTCGTACGAGTAGATCGGCTCCGTCACACGCGGAATCACCTGGCCGGCCTTGACCGCGGGGAGCTTCTTCCAGGTCGGCTTGGCCTCCAGCGCGTCCGGCTGCAGGGCCTGGGTGCGGTTGTCGAGGAGGATGACGTCGGCGTCGTACTTGTCGGCGTTCTCCCAGCTCAGCTCCTCGAAGAAGCCGTCGGGGGTGAGCTTCTTCGGGACGACGATGTTGACGCCGAGCTCCTGGAAGTAGCGCAGGTCGGCGGACGGCTTGGGGGCGGAGACGTAGAAGAGATCGTCGCTGCCGGAGCCGACCAGGACCTTGATGTCCTTGTTCGCCTTGGCGACCTTGCGCAGTCGCTCGGCGGCGTCCTCGAAGCGCTTCTTGGCGTCGGTGACCTTCTTGGCCTTCAGGTCCGCGCCGAGCGACTCGGCGAGCTGCTCGTGGCGGCGCAGCGGCTCGGTGAGGGTGGTCTCGGCGACCATGAGGCCGACGCTGGGGGCGAGGGAGTAGATCTTGTCCTTGCTGTCGTCCGGTACGGACCACAGCGTGTCCTTGAGGAACATCGAGCTGACCAGCAGCTCGGGCTCGAGCGCGGCGTACTTCTCGATGTTGAACTTGCCCCAGGCGTTGCCGAGGATCTCGACCTTGTCGACGGGCAGGTCGCCGGCCTGGACGTCGGGCTTGCCGCCCTTGGTGGTGGTCGGGCCGAAGACCGCCTTGCAGAGGATGCCGTAGTCGTAGAGCGCGGCGGCGGTGCCGGTGAACGCGACGATGTTCTTCGGCGTCGCGTCGGCCTTCGCGGTCTCCCCGCGGTCGTCCTTGAACGACCAGGGACCGGACTCCTTGCCGCCGCCCGAGCCGGCGTCCCCCTTCGAGCCCTTGTCGTCGCCACATGCGGCGAGCAGGGACGTCAGGCCGAGTGCACCACCGGCGGCGAGGACGCCGCGACGGGAGAGGGGGCTGCGGGGGGCATTGGGCATGGCTGTGCTGCTTTCGCTCGGACGGTTGCGAGTTAGGTGAGCCTAACCTACAAACCCATCAGCCCTGAAGGGCCCCTTCCGCCGCCGCGTCGAAGGCCCCCCGGGCCAGCCGGTGCAGCAGTGCCGCCGTCTCCGTCCGTCCCGGCAGGGAGGCGCGTGGGCTCAGGTGCGGGGTCGAGTTCAGGAGGCCGAAGACCGCGTGTACCGCCGTGCGGGCCTCGCCGTCGCCGAGCTCCGCATGGACCTTGCGGACCGCGTCCACCCACAGCTCCACGTACTGCCGCTGCAGCTGGCGGACCAGCTTGCGGTCCTCGTCGCGGAGGCGGTCGAGCTCGCGGTCGTGGAGGGTGATCAGAGAGCGGTCGTCGAGGGCGAAGTCGATGTGGCCGTCGATGAGGGAGTCCAGCAGGGCGGTGCCCGCGGCCGCCGCCGAGCGCTGCTTGCCCGCCGCCAGCAGGCGTTCGCTGATGCCGACCAGCAGCTCCGCGAGCATCGCGTCCTTGCCCGCGAAGTGGCGGTAGAGCCCGGGGCCGCTGATGCCGACCGCCGCGCCTATCTCGTCCACGCCGACGCCGTGGAACCCGCGCTCGGCGAAGAGGCGGGCGGCCTCGCGGAGGATCTGCTCGCGGCGGGTGACGGCGGGCGCGTTCGTGGTCATGAAGGCCATTGTAGACAGGTGGGTTAGTGAGCGTTAACCTGAATGCGGTTGGTTAACGGCGACTAACTGAAGGGGCTGAAGTGGACGACGCACCGGTGCTGGCCAGTACCGCCGATCCGGCGAGTGAGGCGTGGCAGGCCAATGAGGCCGCCCACCGCGCCCTCGCCGACGAGCTGCGCGCCAAGCTGAGCAAAGCACGCGCGGGCGGCGGCGCCAAGGCCCGGCAGCGGCACACCGACCGCGGCAAGCTGCTCCCGCGCGACCGCGTGGACGGCCTCCTCGACCCCGGTTCGCCCTTCCTGGAGCTGGCGCCCCTGGCGGCGAACGGCATGTACGACGACGCCGCCCCGGCGGCGGGCGTGATCGCCGGCATCGGCCGGGTCAGCGGCCGTGAGTGCGTGATCGTCGCCAACGACGCGACCGTCAAGGGCGGCACGTACTACCCGATGACGGTGAAGAAGCACCTCCGGGCGCAGGAAGTGGCCCTGGAGAACCGCCTCCCCTGCCTCTACCTCGTCGACTCCGGCGGCGCCTTCCTCCCCATGCAGGACGAGGTCTTCCCCGACCGCGAGCACTTCGGGCGGATCTTCTACAACCAGGCCCGGATGTCCGGCGCCGGCATCCCGCAGATCGCCGCCGTCCTCGGCTCCTGCACGGCCGGTGGCGCCTACGTCCCCGCGATGAGCGACGAGGCCGTCATCGTCCGGAATCAAGGCACGATCTTCCTCGGCGGCCCACCCCTGGTGAAGGCCGCCACCGGCGAGGTCGTCACCGCCGAGGAGCTCGGCGGCGGCGAGGTGCACTCCCGTACGTCCGGCGTCACCGACCACCTCGCCGAGGACGACGCGCACGCGCTGCGGATCGTACGGAACATCGTCGCCACCCTCCCCGAGCGCGGCCCGCTGCCCTGGTCCGTACGACCGGCAGAGCCGCCGAAGCACGACCCTTCCGGCCTCTACGGCATGGTCCCCGCCGACTCCCGCACCCCCTACGACGTCCGCGAGGTCATCGCCCGGATCACCGACGGCTCCCGCTTCCAGGAGTTCAAGGCCGAGTACGGCCAGACCCTGGTCACCGGCTTCGCCCGGATCCACGGCCACCCGGTCGGCATCGTCGCCAACAACGGCATCCTCTTCTCCGAATCCGCCCAGAAGGGCGCCCACTTCATCGAGCTCTGCGACCAGCGCGGCATCCCGCTGCTCTTCCTGCAGAACATCTCCGGCTTCATGGTGGGACGGGATTACGAAGCCGGCGGCATCGCCAAGCACGGCGCCAAGATGGTGACCGCGGTGGCCTGCACCCGCGTCCCGAAGCTGACCGTCGTCATCGGCGGCTCGTACGGCGCCGGCAACTACTCGATGTGCGGCCGCGCCTACTCCCCCCGCTTCCTGTGGATGTGGCCCAACGCCAAGATCTCGGTGATGGGCGGCGAGCAGGCCGCCTCCGTGCTGGCCACGGTCAAGCGCGACCAGCTGGAAGGCCGCGGCGAGGACTGGCCGGCCGAGGCGGAGGAGGCCTTCAAGGCCCCGGTCAGGGATCAGTACGAGACGCAGGGGAACGCGTACTACGCCACCGCCCGCCTCTGGGACGACGGCGTCATCGACCCCCTGGACACCCGCCAGGCGGTCGGCCTGGCCCTGACCGCCTGTGCCAACGCGCCCCTGGGCGAGCCGGCCTTCGGCGTCTTCCGGATGTGATGGTGAGGATGGGGATGTTCGAGACGGTTCTGGTCGCCAACCGGGGCGAGATCGCGGTCCGCGTGATGCGCACGCTGCGCTCGCTCGGGGTCCGCTCGGTCGCGGTCTTCACGGACGCCGACGCGGGCGCGCGGCATGTCGCGGAGGCGGACGCGGCGGTACGGATCGAGTCGTATCTCTCGGTCGACGAGCTGGTCCGGGCGGCGGGCGCGTCCGGCGCGCAGGGCGTCCACCCCGGCTACGGCTTCCTGGCGGAGAACGCCGGCTTCGCGGCGGCCTGCGCGGACGCCGGTCTTGCCTTCATCGGCCCGCCGGCGTCGGCGATCGAGCTGATGGGCGACAAGATCCGGGCCAAGGAGACGGTACGGGCCGCCGGGGTGCCGGTGGTGCCGGGCTCGTCGGGGAGCGGCCTGACCGACGCCGAACTCGCGACGGCCTCGCGGGAGATCGGCATGCCCGTACTCCTCAAGCCGAGCGCGGGCGGCGGCGGCAAGGGCATGCGGCTCGTCCGCGACGAGGCCGCCCTGGGCGACGAGATCGCGGCAGCGCGGCGGGAGGCGCGGTCGTCCTTCGGCGACGACACGCTGCTCGTCGAGCGCTGGGTCGACCGCCCGCGGCACATCGAGATCCAGGTGCTGGCGGACGGCCACGGCGGCGTGATCCACCTCGGCGAGCGGGAGTGCTCGCTGCAGCGGCGGCACCAGAAGATCGTGGAAGAGGCGCCGTCGGTGCTCCTCGACGGCGACACCCGCGCCGCGATGGGCGCGGCTGCGGTGGAGGCGGCGCGCTCGTGCGGGTATGTGGGCGCGGGGACGGTGGAGTTCATCGTGCCCGGCGACGACCCGGCCTCGTATTTCTTCATGGAGATGAACACCCGGCTGCAGGTCGAGCACCCGGTGACGGAGCTGGTCACGGGCCTGGACCTGGTCGAGTGGCAGCTACGGGTCGCCTGCGGCGAGCGGCTGCCGTTCGGGCAGGACGACGTCGAGCTGACCGGCCACGCGATCGAGGCGCGGGTGTGCGCGGAGGTCGCCCGGGTCGCGGGCGACGGGCGGGTGGACTTCCTGCCGTCGGCGGGCACGGTCCGCCTGCTGCGGGAGCCGTCAGGGCCTGGTGTGCGGGTGGACTCCGGCCTGTACGAGGGCTCGGAGGTCGGGACCTCGTACGACCCGATGCTCGCGAAGGTGATCGCGCACGGCCCGGACCGGGAGACGGCGCTGCGGCGGCTGCGCTCCGCCTTGGCCGACACGGTGATCCTCGGCGTGGACACGAACGTCGGCTTCGTGCGGAGGCTGCTGGCGCAGGGCGATGTGGTGTCCGGGGACTTGGATACGGGGCTGGTGGACCGGGTCGCGGCCGGGCTGGTCCCGGGGGAGGTCCCGGACGAGGTGTACGTGGCGGCGGCGCTGTCCCGGCAACCGGACGTGCCGGAGAGCGGCGGCTGGGTCGACCCGTTCTCGGTGTCGAACGGCTGGCGCCTGGGCGGCGAACCGGCGTGGACGGCGCGGCACTTCCGGGTGCCGGGACACGAACCGGTGGAGGTACGCCTGCGAGACCAGGAAGTGTTGGTCGGACAGGACACCACCATTCAGCCCGTCCGGCGTTTGAGGACCGGGGGTCCGGGGGCGGAGCCCCTGGAAACCTTCGAGCTCGACGGCACCGTCCACACCTTCCGCACCGCCGACGGCTGGCTGGCCCGCGCGGGCGACACGTGGCACGTCCAGGACTACGACCCCGTCGAAGCCACCCTCGCCGGAGGCGCCCTCGCGGCGGGAGCCGACGCCCTCACCGCCCCCATGCCCGGCACCGTCACGGTCGTGAAAGCCGCCGTGGGCGATCACGTGGACGCCGGCCAGAGCCTCCTCGTCGTGGAAGCCATGAAGATGGAGCACGTCATCGCCGCCCCGCACGCCGGCACCGTCACCGAACTCGACGTGACCCCCGGCAGCACCGTCGCCATGGACCAGGTCCTGGCCGTCGTGCAGCCCGACGAAGAGGAGCCGGCGCATGACTGATCTCCCCATGCGGTTCCCCGCCCCTGGCGGCCTTCCGGCGCGGGTCCGGATCCACGAGGTCGGCCCCCGCGACGGCCTGCAGAACGAGAAGCAGGCCATCCCGACCGACGTCAAAGCCGAGTTCATCCACCGCTTGGCGGCCGCGGGCCTCACCACCATCGAGGCCACCAGCTTCGTGCGCCCGGAGTGGGTCCCGCAGCTCGCCGACGCCGAGGAGCTCTACCCGCAACTCACCGGCATCGACGCCGACCTCCCCGTCCTCGTCCCCAACACCCGAGGCCTGGAACGCGCCGAGGCCCTGGGCGCCACCCGCATCGCCGTCTTCGCGAGCGCCACCGAGACCTTCGCCCAGCGCAACCTCAATCGCTCCGTCGACGAGTCGCTGAAGATGTTCGCCCCGGTGGTGGAGCGGGCCAAGCAGGCCCGCCTGCACGTCCGCGGCTACCTCTCGATGTGCTTCGGCGACCCCTGGGAGGGCGCCGTCCCCGTCCACCAGGTGGTCCAGGTCGCCAAGGCCCTGGCCGGCATGGGCTGCGACGAGCTCAGCCTCGGCGACACCATCGGCGTCGCCACCCCCGGCCACGTCCAGGCGCTCCTCTCCGCGCTCAACGAGGCGGGCGTGCCCACCCCCGCCCTCGCCGTGCACTTCCACGACACGTACGGCCAGGCCCTCTCCAACACCCTCGCCGCCCTCCAGCACGGCGTCGCCACCGTCGACGCCTCCGCGGGCGGCCTCGGCGGCTGCCCGTACGCGAAGAGCGCCACCGGCAATCTCGCCACCGAAGACCTCGTCTGGATGCTGCACGGCCTCGGCATCGAGACCGGCGTCGACCTCGATCAGCTCGTCGCCACCAGCACGTGGATGGCGGCACACCTCGGCCGCCCGAGCCCGTCGCGCACCGTTACGGCCCTCTCCCACAAGGAGTCCTGACCCATGCCTTTCGACCACCGCCTCCCCGACGAGCTCGAGGAACTCCGCCGCACCGTCGAGGAGTTCGCGCACGACGTCGTCGCGCCGAAGATCGGCGAGTACTACGAGAACCACCAGTTCCCGTACGAGATCGTCCGCGAGATGGGCCGCATGGGCCTCTTCGGCCTGCCCTTCCCGGAGGAGTACGGCGGCATGGGCGGCGACTATCTCGCCCTCGGCCTGGCCCTGGAAGAGCTCGCCCGCGTCGACTCCTCCGTCGCCATCACCCTCGAAGCCGGCGTCTCGCTCGGCGCGATGCCGATCTTCCGCTACGGCACCGACGAGCAGAAGCGCGAGTGGCTGCCGAAGCTCTGCTCCGGCGAACTGCTCGGCGCCTTCGGCCTCACCGAGCCCGAGTGCGGCTCGGACGCCGGCGGCACCCGCACCACCGCGGTCCGCGACGGCGACGAGTGGGTGATCAACGGCTCCAAGTGCTTCATCACCAACTCCGGTACGGACATCACCGGCCTGGTCACCGTCACCGCGGTCACCGGCCGCAAGGCTGCGTCTGATTCCTCTGGCGGCTCCCCGAAGATCTCCACCATCATCGTCCCGTCCGGCACCCCCGGCTTCACGGTCGCGGCGCCGTACTCGAAGGTCGGCTGGAACGCCTCGGACACCCGCGAGCTGTCCTTCTCCGACGTCCGCGTCCCGGCGGCGAACCTGCTCGGCGAGGAGGGCCGCGGCTACGCGCAGTTCCTCCGCATCCTCGACGAGGGCCGCATCGCCATCTCGGCGCTGGCCACCGGCCTCGCGCAGGGCTGCGTGGACGAGTCCGTCGCGTACGCCAAGCAGCGCCAGGCCTTCGGACGGCCGATCGGCGCGAACCAGGCGATCCAGTTCAAGCTCGCGGACATGGAGATGCGCGCCCACACCGCCCGGGTGTCCTGGCGCGATGCCGCGTCCCGCCTGGTGCACGGCGAGCCCTTCAAGAAGGAGGCCGCCCTCGCCAAGCTCTACTCCTCCACGATCGCGGTCGACAACGCCCGCGACGCGACCCAGATCCACGGCGGGTACGGCTTCATGAACGAGTACCCGGTGGCCCGGATGTGGCGCGACTCCAAGATCCTGGAGATCGGGGAGGGGACGAGCGAGGTGCAGCGGATGCTGATCGCGCGGGAGCTGGGGGTTTCGGCTTAGGCGCAGCCGCCCTTCATCGTCGGCCAGGCCTCGACGCCGTCCGGGGTGCGGACGTAGGCGGTCTTCTTGTCCGCTGCCAGCCACAGCTTCCAGTCCTTGAAGCGGTAGCCGGTGTCCTTGGCGTCGTCGGGCATGCGCGTATCGCCGTCGTACGGGGACGAGAGCATGTCCTCGTTGAGGACGCCCTTGGGGTCGCGGGCGTAGAGGCGCTCGCGGCCGCCGTGGCTGGGGCTGTCCGTGCTGATGAAGTACGCGCTCTCCCAGCCGCAGTGGTCGGAGCCGGGATTGCTCGAGACCTTGGTCGTCGGCACCCGGCGGCCGTCGCGGTCGTGCCAGATCTCGAGGCCCATCGCGTCCGTCACCGCCGGTGTGAACTCCGCCGGGTCGCACTGTGCCGCGGTCTCGGGGCCCCAGCCGGGTCGGTTCGGCGAGTCCTTGGCGACCACGACCGCGTGCTTGGTGCGGCCCTTCACGTCGTACGAGTAGAGCACCCGGCCGTCGCGCCGCGCCTCGACGCGGAAGCTGTACGGGGGCTGCTCGGAGCCATTGTGGTCGAAGTAGTGCGCCAGCCCGTCCTCGGGGGATTCGCCGGCGTCCCCCTTGCTGTAGCCGCCTTCGGGACCGCCCGAATAGATCGCCCCGTCGCATTCCAGGGCCTTGCCCGCCGCGCCCGACATCTCCAGCATCGCCTTGGGGGCCGGGTCCTCGCCGTCCTTCTCCGTCGGCTCCCGGCCGGGGTCGTCGAGCGCCCCGGCGTACGGCGCCGGCGGTGCCTTCCCGTCCGCCACCAGCGCCGGCCCGTCCTCCCCGCACCCCGCCAGGGACACCGTCACCGCCAGCAGCCCCGCCGCCAGCACCGCCCCGTACGCCCTCGTCCCCATCCGCCCGCCCCTCTCGCCACGCCGTCGCCGGTCGGACGTGGGGCGCGCCACGCCGGTTCCCCCTGGACAGGCGCGATAACCCGCGGGTAGCTTCGGGCTGAGCAAGCGCTTAGGCAGGCGCGTCGTCACCATGGCCGGAGGTAGACCGTGAAGCGGACCGTATTCAACGAGGACCACGAGGCGTTCCGCGAGACCATTCGCGCCTTTATCGAGGCCGAGGTCGTCCCGGTGTACGACGAGTGGTTCGCCGCGGGTCAGGCGCCGCGCGAGTTCTACTACAAGCTGGGTGAGCTGGGCATCTTCGGCATCAATGTGCCGGAGGAGTTCGGCGGCGCGGGTCTGGACACGCACAAGTTCGAGGCCGTGCTGTACGAGGAGACGGCCCGCGCCGGCGTGCAGTTCGGCGGGTCCGGCGTGCATGTGCTGCTCGCCCTGCCGTACATCAAGATGCTCGCCGACGACGAGCAGAAGAAGCGCTATCTGCCGAAGTTCGTCTCCGGCGAGGAGATGTGGGCGCTGGCGATGACCGAGCCGGGCACCGGCTCCGACCTCGCGGGCATGAAGACCTCCGCCAAGCTCTCCGAGGACGGCACCCACTACGTCCTCAACGGCGCCAAGACCTTCATCACCGGCGGCGTGCACGCCGACCGCGTGATCGTGTGCGCCCGCACCGCCCCGCCGCGCGAGGACGACCGCCGCTACGGCATCTCCCTCTTCGCCGTCGACACCAAGGCCGAGGGCTACTCCATCGGCCGCAAGCTGGACAAGCTCGGCCTGCGCACCTCCGACACCGCCGAGCTCGCCTTCGTGGACGTCAAGGTCCCGGTCGAGGACCTGATGGGCGAGGAGAACAAGGGCTTCTACTACCTCGGCCAGAACCTGCCGTCCGAGCGCTGGGGCATCGCCTTCGGCGCGTACGCCCAGGCCGCGGCCGCGGTGCGGTTCGCCCAGGAGTACGTGACGGACCGGACGGTCTTCGGGAAGACGGTCGCGTCCTTCCAGAACACCAAGTTCGAACTGGCCGCCTGCCAGGCCGAGGTGGACGCGGCCCAGGCCGTCGCCGACCGCGCGCTGGAGGCGCTGGACGAGGGCGAGCTGACGGCGGCCGAGGCGGCCTCCGCGAAGCTCTTCAACACCGAGGTCGCGCACCGGGTGATCGACCGCTGCCTGCAGCTGCACGGCGGCTACGGGTACATGAACGAGTACCCGATCGCCCGCCTGTACGCCGACAACCGCGTCAACCGGATCTACGGCGGCACCAGCGAGGTCATGAAGTCCATCATCGCGAAGTCGATGGGCCTGTGATCCTGTCCGTATGAGCGACGCACAACTGAAGGACCTGCTCGATCTGCTCGACCTGGAGCGGATCGAGCAGGACATCTACCGGGGCCAGTCCCGTTCCGCCGTCGTCCCCCGGGTCTTCGGCGGGCAGGTCGCCGCGCAGGCCCTGGTCGCCGCCGGGCGCACGGTGCCGGACGGGCGCCCCGCGCACTCTCTGCACGCGTACTTCCTGCGCCCGGGCGACCCGGGCGCGCCGATCGTCTACACCGTGGACCGGATCCGCGACGGCCGCTCCTTCACCACCCGGCGGGTGGTGGCGGTGCAGCACGGCAAGCCGATCTTCCACCTGTCGGCGTCCTTCCAGGCCGACGAGGAGGGCCTGGAGCACCAGGAGCCGATGCCGGCGGCGCCCGATCCCGAGACGCTGCCGACGGCCGAGGAGGCGCTGCCGCAGTACGCGCACCTCTTCGCGCCCGGCGTCATGGACCGGATCCTGGAGGCGCGCGGCGCCGTCGACCTGCGGTACGCGGAGGCGCCGCCGTTCGTCACCGCGGGGCAGCCGCGCGAGCCGCGCTCGCAGGTCTGGTTCCGTACGAACGGCAAGCTGCCGGACGACACCGATCCGATGCTGCACATCTGCCTGGCGACGTATGTGTCCGACATGACGCTGCTCGACTCGGTGCTGCTCGCGCACGGGCGCGGCGGCTGGGCGATCGGGGACGTGGTCGGGGCCAGCCTGGATCACGCGATGTGGTTCCACCGGCCCTTCCGGGCCGACGAATGGCTGCTGTACGACCAGGAGTCGCCGACGTCGCAGGGCGGCCGCGGGCTCGGCAAGGGGCGGATCTTCAGCCGGGACGGGCGGCTGGTCGCCGATGTCATCCAGGAGGGTGTGGTCCGGGTCCCGCGCGCCTAGGGTCAGTTCGCCCCGTAGCCGTGCAGGAAGGCGTGCACCCCCGCCCGTACCGACTCGGTGATCTCGGCGTCGGTCGGCTGCCGTGCCCGGAAGGACGGGCTCTGCGGTGAGGTGAGCTGCGTGAGGTGCAGCGCCGCGCGCTCCGGGTCAGGGACCCGGAGCAGGCCGCGGTCGGCCAGTCCGGCCAGCCAGTCCGCGAAGGCGCGGAAGACCCGCAGCGGGCCCGCCTCCTGCCAGGCCTCGATGGCGGGCGGGGGGATGTGGTCGACGTCCGCGTTGAGGTGCCGGATGAGCGCGAAGTGGCGGTCCTGCGCCGGGTCCCTGCGGTGCCACTCCAGGCCGAAGTCGATCAGGTCCTGCTCGATGTCGGTGACCTTGCGCAGGTGCCGTTCCAGGATCGCCAGCTGGGCCTCGGCGACGCGGTTGGCGCTGTAGAGGATCACGTCCTCGAAGAGCCGCGCCTTGTCCGTGAAGTGGTTGTAGATCGTGCGGGTGGAGACGCCCGCTTCTTTGGCGATCGTGTCGATGCCGGCCCGCGTGTAGCCGTCGCGGGCGAAGACCGTGAGCGCGCCCTCCAGCACCGCCTGCCGTTTCTCGGCGCCCCGGCGTGGTGTATCCGTGCTGGTCATGGCGGCTCCCTCGATCGTAAGTACAACGTTCATTGCAGAAAGTGCAGTGCACGTTGTACTTTACCTGAGGAAGGCACTCCGCTCGACCATCTGGAGCTACTCATGTCCCGTAACCCGCTGCGCATCGCCATCGTCATCGGCAGCACCCGCCCGGGCCGCCGCGGCACGCTCGTGGCCGACTGGGTCGCGGATGTGGCGCGCCGCCATCCGGCCGCGGAAGCGGGCGAGGCCGTCTTCGAGACCGTCGACCTGGCCGCCTTCGAGCTGCCGCTGCTGGACGAGGCGGTGCCCGGCATCTTCGGCGACTACCGCAATCCGCACACGCGGAAGTGGGCGGAGGCCATTGCCGGTTACGACGGCTTCGTCTTCGTCACGCCGGAGTACAACCACTCCGTACCGGCGGCCCTGAAGAACGCCATCGACTACCTCTACGCCGAGTGGAACGACAAGGCGGCCGGCTTCGTCAGCTACGGCATCCACGGCGGCACCCGCGCCGTCGAGCACCTGCGCGTCACCCTCGCCGAGCTGAAGGTGGCGGATGTGCGCTCGCAGGTGGCGCTGTCGATGTTCACCGACTTCGTGATCAGCGACCCGCTGGAGGCCGGCGTCTGCGCGCCCGGCGAGCACCAGGAGCCGACGCTGAACGAGATGCTGGACGAGATCGTCGCCTGGTCCGGCGCGCTGCGGCCGCTGCGCGAGCGCGCCCGGGAGTCCGCGGGGGCCGTCTCATGACGGCGCTGCGGAGCCGCCCGGCGGCGACGCTCGCCGTGGTGCTGCTGGGCTTTCTCACCCTCCCGATGTCGATGTCCGGGACCACGGTCGCGGTCCCCGGCATCGGCCGGGACCTGGACGCGTCCGGCGGCTCGCTGCAGTGGGTGGTCACCGGGTACTTCCTGATGGCCTCGTCCTTCATGCTCGTCGCCGGCTCGCTGGGCGACCTCTTCGGCCGCCGCCGGATCTACCGCGGCGGGGCGCTGCTCTACGGCGCGGGCACCCTCGCGAGCGCGGCGGCGCCGGGCGTCCTCTTCCTCGACGTGGCCCGCTCGGTCACCGGCATCGGGGCGGCCGGGGTGATGGCCGGCGGCGGTGCCGTACTGGCCTCGACCTTCGAAGGGCCCGCCCGCACCCGGGCGTTCGCCGCCGTCGGCACGACCGCGGGCGTCGGCCTCGCCGCCGGGCCCACGGTCGCCGGCTGGCTGGTCGGCGGGGTCGGCTGGCGCGCCGCCTTCGCCGTCTTCGCGGCCGTCGCGGCGCTGCTCCTCGCCGGTACGTTCGCGATGCCCGAGTCCCGGGCGGGGGAGCGGCCGAAGGTGGACTGGGCCGGGGCGGGGCTGTTCATCGGCGGCCTCGGGGCGGTGCTCTACGCGGTGACGCGGGGCGGCGACGCCGGCTGGACGAGCGCGGGTGTGCTCGGCCCGCTGGTGGTGGGGGCGGTGCTGCTGGCGTTGTTCCCGCTGGCGGAACGACGGGCCGAGCGGCCCGTGCTGGATCTCGGCCTGCTCGGCAACCGCCGCTTCATGGGCTGGATCGTCGCGGCGGTGGTGATGGCACTCGGCATGGCCGGGGTGATCGCGTACCTGCCCAGCTACCTCCAGGGCGCGAGCGGCCTCACGGCCGGGGACGCCGGACTGGCGATGCTGATGCCGACGGTCCCGATGCTGCTGATGCCGCCTTTGGCCGGCCGCCTGGTGAACAAGGGCGCCCCGCCGCGCCTGTTGATCACACTGGCACTGACAGCCATGGCGGCGGGCAACGCCTGGCTGACGGTCCTCGACCCGGACTTGGGCCCGTACGGCCTGCTCGGCCCGCTCGCGACGATCGGCGCGGGCGCGGGCCTGGCCGCGGGCATCATCGACGCCCAGGCGATGAGCCATGTCCCGGAGGAGCGGGTGGGCATGGCGTCCGGGCTGCTGAACACGGTCCGCGGCGGCGTGAACGCCCTGGCCATGACCGTCTTCGGCGCCGTCCTCGTCGCCCTGCTGACCGGTCGCCTGGACTCGGCGCGGCTGGCCGGCGAGGTCGCCACGGGCGCCTTGGGCGGCCCGCCGGCACGCCGGGAGTCGCTGGCAGCGGGCCTGACCGACGCCTGGCAGGCGGCGCTGTGGGGAGTGGCGGGACTGTCGGCGCTGGGGGCGGCGGTGGTGTGGGCGCTGCTGGCCGGCGGCGCGAGGCGCCAGCTGTCCGAGTCCGGGGGCAGGCGTCCCGCACGGCGGGACGGGTGGGCCCGGACGAACCGGCAGCCGCCGACGCGAACCGGCACCGCGTAGACCCTGGTGCGCACCCGCCCCCGGAGGGGGTATTACAGGCCCGCCGCCTGCAGCAAGTACGCCGTCATCGGCGCGTAGAAGCGGGGATCGACCACGTGGTCGTCCAAGGGGACCGTCACCGAGACGGTCCCCTCCGCCTCGCCGCAGAACAGCGCCGGGTCGTTGCTGTCCGCGAAGGACACCGTGTCGATGCCGCGGCGGCCCGCGCAGCCCGCCCAGCCGTGGTCGGCGACCACCAGGTCGGGCAGCGGCTCGCCTGCCGCCTCCAGGCCGTCGAGGATCGCCGTCATCGGCTCCGGCGCGTGCGTGTGCCACAGCGAGGCACCCCGCTCCAGCACCGCGACATCGCAGAACTGCTGCACATCCCCGTACGACTCATCACTCCCGGGCCCGACCCGCAGCCCGCCCGGGATCTGCACGATCTCGCACCCCGCCGCGGCCAGCGCCGCCGCGATCGACCGGTGCACGTCGAGCAGCCCGCCAGGGTGTCCCGTCGCCACCAGCACCCGCTGCCGCGCGGCGGCCGCCTTGCGCAGCGCCGTGGCCATCCGGTGCAGGCCGTCCACCGTCAGCTCCGGGTCGATGGTGTCGGCGCCGGTCTCGTGCGCGGGGTCGGGGTTGACCCCCACCCGCTCGGCCATCAGCGCCAGCACATCGGCCTCGGTCCAGCGCTCCGCGAGGTCCTCCAGGCCCAGCAGATAGCGGCGGTTGGCACGCGACAGCTCGCGGTAGTTGTTGCGGTTGTGCTCGCGGGTGGTGGCCACGTCGCCGGCGATGCGGGTACGGACCAGGTGGTCGATGAGCTCGGCGCGGGTGGGGACGGGGGCAGAGCCGGGAGCGGCGTTTATGGGCATGACGTCATTCTTCCTGATGCCGCTCCGGCGATCCGCCGGACGCCCCACACCGCCAGCCCCGCGGCCAGCACCGGAGCCACCCGGCGGGCGAGGATGCCGTTGCCGTCCTTGCCCATGCCGTGGCCCGGCAGCAGCCCGACCCGCACCGTCAGATCCCGGTTCGCGAGGTCGCGCAGGACCGTGCGGAGCTGGTCCACCGTCGAGTTCCCGGCCACCATCAGCTCCAGGGCGCGCCGCGCCACCTGCTCCTTGGACATCACGTCGCGGGCGAGCTCGACCAGCACGTCGCCGAGCACATCCTCGAAGATCTCCAGCGCCGACAGCTCCGGCGCCACGCACCGCACCGAACCCTCGATGTTCGCGACCGACTTCCCGAGCATGCCGATCATCGGGCTCGTCCGGATCCCGCGCTGCGCCGCGCACCGCAGCACACTCGTCAGCGTGACGCCGAAGTTCAGCTCCTCCAGGGTCGCGGAGGTGACCTTCGGCACCAGCCGCGTCATGTCCTCCTGGAAGCCCGCGAGATCGGCCCACGGAGTCGCCCGGCCCATCTCCGTCCAGGCCGAGACCAGGCCGCGGGCGTCGTTCTGGGCCAGGCTGGTCAGGGCCATCACGCCCAGCGAACCCAGATTGCGGTCGACGCGGCCCACCATGCCCCAGTCGATCAGCGTGGCGCCGTGCTCCGGGTGCACGAAGACGTTCCCCGGGTGCGGGTCGGCGTGGAACATCCGCTCCACGAAGTAGCCCCGGTACATGAACGCCAGCAGATCGCGGCCGATCTTCCGGCGCTCCTTCTCGGGTACGCCCGACAGATCCGCCCGCCGCAGCGACTCGCCTTCGGCCAGGCTCTGCAGCAGCACCCGCGGTGTCGCCAGATGCACATCCGGTACGTGGATCCGCCGGAAGTCCCGGGCCATCCGCTGTCCTTGGCGCATGTGTGCGGCCTCGGCCGTGAAGTCCAGCTCCGGCTCCATGCAGTCGAAGACGCTCTGCAGCGTCGCCTCGACATCCAGCACCGAGTCGATCCGCGGCACGGCCCGCCCGGCGATCCGCGCCGCGCGGCGGAGGGCGGCCATGTCCGCGTACACCCGCTGCCGGGTGCCGGGCCGCTGCACCTTCAGCACGCCCGTACGCCCGTCGGGCAGCACCACCCGGTAGACCTGCGCGAGCGACGCGGAGCCCATCGGGGCGTCCGTGTCGATGTCCTTGAACTCCCCGCGCCAGCGCGGCCCCAGCTCCTCCTTGAGCACCGGCTCGAAGAGGCGGAAGGGGTCGACGTGCACCGCGTCGTGCAGGTGCGCCAGCTCCCGCAGCACGGTGTCGGAGACCACGTCCGGGCGGGTGGCCAGCACCTGTCCGACCTTGACCCAGAAGGGCCCGAGCGCCTCGATCTCCGCCCGGATACGGCGCGCCCGCCGGACATGGCCCGCGAGCCGGGCGGCGTCGACGTCGATGCGCTCCCGGGAGGAGAGCACGTCGGCGACGAGCAGGGCCGTGAGCCGGGCCACCCGGCCGTTGCGGCTCACCGGCCGAACAATCGAGTGCCGGCCTCGACGTCCCCCCGTGCCGTGAAGTACTGCACCAGGGCGTCGGTGAACTCCGCCCTGGTGATCTCCCCGTCGCCGTCCGCGTCGATCTCCTTGAACCCCTGGTTCAGGTCCGCCGGATGCAGCTTCGGCCCGAACACCCGGCGGTACTCGGCCATGTCGAGACAGCCGCTGCCGTCGCTGTCCGCGGCATCGAAGACGGCGCCCATGGCCCGTAACAAACCGTCCCCGAGCGGCCCGGGACCCGCGTCCGCACCGCCGGCGACCCCCGCCACGAACTCATCCCTGGTGATCCGGCCGTCCCCATCGCCGTCCAGCGTCAGCAGCCCCTCCCACCAGCTGTCGAAGGCCTCGTACACGCGCTGCTCCCGCGCCGCGGTCAGCTCCAGCTGCCAGCACACCGCGCGCACCATCGCCTGCAGGTCCTCGCGGCTGATGAAGCCGTCGCCGGTCTGGTCCAGGACGTCGTCGAAGAACCGTCCGGCTCGCACCGGGCGCGGGTCCGCGGAGCGCGAGTGCCGCGGCGCGGGCAGCCGGCGCCGGGCGGCGCGCGGCTCCAGCGGGCCGCCGCCCATGGCGGCCGCGGCCAGGGGAAGGTAGCGCCGCCGCTCCGGCAGCCCGGCCATGAGCAGCCGGGCCGTGCGGTGCAGCAGCCAGGACAGGGCGCGGTCCCGGCGGCGGGCGGTGATCCGCAGACGGCGGCGGTACGGCTCCGGCAGGTCCGCGCGGAGGACGGCGCCCATCCCGGCGCCCGCCGCCTTCCGCAGCACGTCCCACACCGGGGCCGGGCAGCGGGCGAGCGCGGGCGGGCGCGGCACGTCGGCGTAGAGCGCGCCGAGGAGGTGGCGGACCTCGGGGTTGTCCTCGAGGACGTTCGCCACCATCGCATCGAAGTACGCGTGGTAGCCGGCGAGATCCTCCGGGACCGTCCGCGCGTCGACGCCGAAGCCCACGATGACCGGCCGCCATTCGGCATACAGCCGGGCTTCCTCGTCCCGGGTCAGCGGCCGGCCGCCGAGCCGCTCCATCGCCACCATCGCGTCGAAGAGGGTGAGGGCGATCCAGGTGCGGCTGTCGTCGTCGAGGCCGTCGTAGCGGCGGCCCTGCTCGTCCGTGCCGTTGATGTGCCGGTGCGCCCGGTGGACGCGGGCGAACTCCCGCTCGCGGGTGTCCGGATCGCCGTAGACGACGCGCTGCAGGCTCTCGAGCGTGATCTCCAGCCGGCGCAGCGGGCGGGTCCGGTACGTCGAGTGCCGGGCCAGCGCCGCGCCGCCGGCCGGCAGCGCGGCTTCGAGGACCAGGGCCCGGCCGGTGACCAGGAGCATCCGTACCTGGCCGAATAACTTCCAGCAGAGCGAGCCGGGAAGGGGAAAGGTGCGATCAGTCACCTGTGCAGGCTCCCTGGGCGGGGGGATCCATAAACACCTGCCCATCGAAAGTGCAACTAATTCGAACGGTGGTTGATGGTTCTAGCGTCCGGGTATGCAGTGTCCGTGTCTGCGGAACTGGTCGAAATTCTGAAGCAGAACAGCAGGACGTTCTTCCTTCCCATCATGCGTCTCGACGAGCCGCTGCGAGGCCTGGTGGCCGCCTACTACCTGGCCAATCGCGCGCTCGACGAGATCGAGGACCACCCTGGTCTCGCGCCTGCGAACAAGGCCGAACTGCTGCGCGGGCTCAGCCGCCTGCTGCAGCAGGCACGTTTCACCCAAGCCGATACCGACCGCCTTTTCCGCCCGTACGAAGCTGAACTCGCTCCGGTGACCCGCCGTTTCCATGAATGGGCCGTGGAATTCCCGCCGCCCGATATCGCCCCGCGCCTCTGGGATTCCCTGGCCGCGCTCGCGGACCGGATGGCGGACTGGGTGGAGGCGGAATTCCGGGTGCGCGACGAGGCCGATCTCGACCGCTATACGTTCGCGGTGGCGAGTGCGATCGGCATCACCCTGTCGGATCTGTGGAGCCGGCATGCGGGCATCGTCACGCCGCAGCCCGCGGCGGTGGCCTTCGGGCGGGCCGTACAGACCGCGAACATCACCTGGAACCGCCGCGACGACCTGGCGCGCGGCGTGGACTTCTTCCCGGCCGGGTGGACCGAGCTGGATATGTGCGGATATGTGCGGCGGCAGCTGCCGGGCGCGCAAGCCTACGTGGCCGGCATTCCGGCCGGGCCGATCCGGGATTTCTGCGCCATCACGCTGGATATCTGCACGGCCACCCTGGCCGCCATCGAGCAGGGCACCGTCCTGGACCGGGCGGTGATCCAGGCGATCGCCGCCCGGCACACCGTGCCGTAATCTCGGCGGTATGAACGGTCCCACCACCCCCCGCGGCCCCGTCGACTCCTCCCGCATACCGCGCTACGCCGGTCCGGCCACCTTCGCCCGGCTGCCGCGCGCGGATGAGGTGGCGCAGACCGACGTGGCCGTCGTCGGCGTCCCCTTCGACTCCGGCGTCTCGTACCGCCCGGGCGCCCGCTTCGGCGGCAACGCGATCCGCGAGGCGTCGCGGCTGCTGCGCCCGTACAACCCGGCGCAGGACGCGTCGCCCTTCGCGCTGGCGCAGGTGGCGGACGCGGGGGACATCGCGGTGAACCCGTTCAACATCAACGAGGCGGTGGAGACCGTCGAGGCCGCCGCGGACGAGCTGCTCGGCGCCGGATCGCGGCTGATGACGCTCGGCGGCGACCACACCATCGCGCTGCCGCTGCTCAGGTCCGTAGCAAAGAAGCACGGTCCGGTCGCGCTGCTGCACTTCGACGCGCATCTGGACACCTGGGACACGTACTTCGGCGCCGAGTACACCCACGGCACGCCCTTCCGGCGCGCGGTCGAGGAGGGCATCCTCGACACCTCGGCGCTCTCGCATGTCGGCATCCGCGGCCCGCTCTACGGCAAGCAGGATTTGACCGACGACGAGAAGATGGGCTTCGGCATCGTGACCTCGGCCGATGTCATGCGCCGCGGCGTCGACGAGGTCGCCGACCAGCTGCGGCAGCGGATCGGCGACCGGCCGCTGTACGTCTCGATCGACATCGACTGTCTGGACCCGGCGCACGCGCCCGGCACCGGCACCCCGGAGGCCGGCGGCCTCACCTCGCGCGAGCTGCTGGAGATCCTCCGCGGTCTGGCGGGCTGCAATCTGGTGTCGGCGGATGTGGTCGAGGTGGCGCCCGCGTACGACCACGCGGAGATGACGACGGTGGCGGCGTCCCACACGGCGTACGAGCTGACCACGCTGATGGCGCGGCAGATCGCGGCGGCGCGCGAAACGGGCTCGAAGGGCTAGATCTCCGCGAGCAGGCGCTCCAGGAAGCGGACCGTCTCCTCGTGGGTGTCCGACTCGGCGCACAGGCGGTCCATGACCACCATGTAGTGCTCCACGTCGTCCCGCTTGTCCAGGTAGAGCGCGCTGGTCAGCTGCTCCAGATAGACGATGTCCGGCAGGTCCGGCTCCTCGAAGCGGAGCATCGTGAGCGGGCCGCCGGCCGCCGCGAGGCCGCCGATGGCGAACGGGGCGACCTGGAGCGTGATGTTGGGACGCTGGGCCATCTCCAGCAGATGCCGGATCTGCGCCCGCATCACCTCGGGGCCGCCGAGCGGCCGCCGCAGCGCGCCCTCGTCCACGACCGCCCACAGCCGCGGCCCTTCCGGGCGGTCCAGCATCTGCTGGCGCTTGATCCGCAGGTCGACGCGGCGCTCCAGCTCGCGCTCGCCGGCGCGCGGGTGGCCGAGCAGGGTGACGGCGCGGGCGTACTCGGCGGTCTGCAGCAGGCCGGGGACGAACTGCACCTGGTAGGTACGGATGACCTTGGCGGCCTCTTCGAGGCCGAGCAGCGTCTCCAGCCAGCTGGGCAGCACATCGCTGTACTTGTGCCACCAGCCGGGATTGGACGCCCGCCGGGCCAGCTCGAGGAATTCGGCGCGCTGCTGCTCGTCGGTGACGCCGTAGAGCGTGAGCAGGTCGGATACGTCCCGCTCCTTGTAGCCCACCCGGCCGAGCTCAAGCCGGCTGATCTTGGCGTGCGAGGCCCGGATCGCCTCGCCCGCCGCCTCGCGGGTGATCCCGCTCTCCTCGCGCATCCGCCGCAGGTGCGTGCCCAGCACGATGCGCAGCACGGTGGGGCCACCACGCGTACGCGACGCGCCGATCGCACCCACCGAGGACTCTCCATCCGCCCTGGCCGACATCACAACTGGCCTGCTCCCCATGTCCTTTGATGTCTGTTGAGTGACGCTTCAGCGGGTGCAGTCTCGCACCTGGTAGCCGGTTGTGTACAGGTGTGCAGCTCAGCGCTCAAGTCGCCGCGCGAGCCCGGTGTGCCTCAACGGGCGAGGTCCACCAGATCGTCGAAGTCGCCGTCCTTCGCGCCTTGTATGAAGGCTGCAAGCTCCGACCGGGTGTAGACCAGCGCGGGGCCGGAGGGATGTCGGGAGTTGCGCACGGCGACGTCGCCGCCTGGGAGTCCGGCCACTTCTACGCAGTCACCTGAGGGGTTCGACGCGCGGGCCTTGCGCCAGGAAACGCTGCCCAACAGGGGAGCCGGTATGCCGTTGTCGTGTCGCTCCTGGTGCATATGTCGCCTCTTTCTCACGCAGCGCACGGGTGTGCTTGCATTCGGTATTTGCATCCGTGCTTGCATCTGTACTTGCAGCGGTAAGTGCACATGCTTCAAGATGTCTACGCAAGCCTGTTCGCTCAACAACCAGACTTTCCTGGGGAGTTCGGCATGACGGCATTAGCGCAACTGGCGGCGGGAGCGGTCCAGGACTGGACCGCCGCAGCGGAGTTCGCCGCCTGCACGCTGGAGGCCGAGCCCCGGTCCATCGGCGCCGCCCGGCAGTTCACCCGCTCCACGCTCGACTGCTGGGACCGTACGGATCTGGCGGACGCGATCGAAGTGGCCGTCTCCGAGATGGTCACGAACGCGCTGCGGCACGGATTGTCCCTGGCCCCCGTCGAGCCCC